>CAYGQD010000331.1:0-5401 GCA_964351855.1 uncultured Verrucomicrobiales bacterium | reverse complement strand
AACCAGTCGGTAGGACTTCGCGTAGCTGTCGAGCGGATAGTGAATGTCATTCGTCCCATTGACGAAAAAGATGGGGACACGGCAGCGACTCAGATGACTGGAAGGATCATAGTGCGCGATCCACGCGTCTCGCCGCTCGCCCAGCCCATCGATCTGGGATTTCTGGACGGACTCGCCTTCGTGGAGAAACCCGCAACCGTAAACGGGAACCGCTGCTTGAAATCGATCATCGACGGAAGCCACGATGCAGGTGGTGTAGCCGCCCCAGCTGATTCCGGTGACGGCGGTGCGGTCCGCGTCCACTTCCTCGAACGAGTCCAAGAGCGAATGGGCCAGGATCACGTTCGAAACCGCGTGATAGGGCCAATCGTCATCGATCTCCCCACCGATGCTGAGAAACTTCTCCGCGTGGCTCTGGCTCGGGCCCGGCTTCTTCAGCGCCTTGCGTGCTTCTCGATCGTTCGCGTTGTGCCGAAGGAAGGCGCCGCTCTCGGGATCGAACTCCGGTGCCGGCGGTTGCTTTCCTCCCAGATCCATCGCGATCGCCGCATAGCCTCGCTTCGCCCACAGGTTCACCCATTCGGCAAACGCGGTCCCGCCGCCGCCATGAATCAAGACGATCCCCGGAAAGGGCCCTACCGCCTCGTTCCCCAAGGTCGCGGGCGATGCATAGAACGCGAAAACCTCCGTTTCCGCCCCGCGATACGGCAAACCCGCGTAAAGCAGCGATCGCACCTGGCTCTTCTCATCCACCCAGCGAAATTCCGGAGCCTCGCTCAGCGCTTCCAAATCCCAAATCGCCTCAGCGGTCAACGCGTTCGGGCAAAGCGGAACGGTGAGAAGGATCGTGATCAAACAACGCGGGAACATCATCCTGTTCCTCAACCGCAAAGCCGCGCCGCGGTCAAGTCCGGCTTCCTGCCTCAGAAACCCGCAGTTTCCAGATGAGGAACCATCGATTCCGGCAGTTAGTCAACCTGCGTCCGGATGCACGACCACGATCCCAGCTCCAGTTCCTCAAACCTGAAAGTCGCCTTCTTCCTGAATCTCGGCTTCACCGTTCTGGAGCTGTTTGGCGGGCTGTGGACGAATAGCATCGCCATCATTACCGATGCGGTTCATGATCTCGGCGATTCCATCTCGCTTGGCCTAGCCTGGTATTTTGAGCGGCTCTCGCTTAAGGGACGCACCTCGCGCCACACCTATGGTTTCCGGCGTTATCGCCTCCTTGGTGGCTTAATCACCGGGCTCGTTTTGCTCGTTGGCCTCAGTTTCGTCCTTTCTCACGCCGTTGCTCGTCTCGCTGCTCCGGAGCCGGTCAAAGCACCGGGGATGATTGTCCTCGCTCTCATTGGCATTCTCTTCAATGGAGCGGCGGTTCTGCGGGTGCGACGCGGCAGTTCTCTCACCGAGCGGATCGTCAGCTGGCATTTACTGGAAGACACCCTGGGCTGGGGCGCGGTCCTCATCGGTGCGATCATCATGAGCATCTGGGAGGTGCCGATCATCGATCCGCTGCTCTCCATCGGAATCTCTCTGTTCGTCCTCGTGAACGTTTTTCGCAGCTTGCGCCAAGTCATGGCTGTCTTTCTGCAAACGGTGCCGGAAAGCTTCGACGCCGAAGCCTTTGCCGAGGCCGCTGGTAAGATTCCCGGCGTGGTTTCGCTTCATCACATCCACAGCTGGTCGATCGATGGCGAACGTCACGTCTTGTCCGCTCACGTGGTGATTGAGGGCGAGGGTGCCGATGCCGCCTCGATCAAAGAACAAGTCCGCGCGTTAGTCGATCCGTCCGCGTATGAGCACGTCACGTTGGAGACGGAATGGTCTGGCGAACCTTGCCAGCAACACCATTCCTGAACTCACTCGGTTGCGGATTCCACACCCGCCTCCTCCGCCAACTCCACCGGCACTCGATCATTCAGAATCGTCAACCAGAGCGGCTCTTGGCGATGGCCCGCATTCAGCCAATAGCGCAGGTCCACGACTTGCTCGGCTTCCGCCGGGACGACGGGTGGAGGCGCGAGAGCGAGGAAAAAGTTCGGAACTTCACCGCCAGACTCTGTTTTCAGGTGAGCGCGCGGTGCGGTCAACTCCAACGGATCAGAGCCTTCATTCCGATACCGCACCTGAAGCTCCAGCAGCCAATGCTCCGCATCGTCCTGAATCAGCTTCGTCGTTTCGATCTCGAAAGGCACCTTGGGCTTCGGTTCCGTTGCGTCAATCGTCGCCAAGTCACTTTCGGGATCGGGCGCATTCTTTTCCGCGTGATGGGTGAAAAGCACAAAACCGATTCCGACCGTCAAAAACAGCAGCAGCATCCAGACTTCAAAGCGTTTCAGAATCGCCATGGCTCAGCTTGGACTCGATTTTACGGGAATTCCATCGCAATTCCTTCCTCATGAAGGCAACCCTGGTTCGCGAAGAATCACCTCGCTTCGGTGCAAATTTCCGATTTGCCGTGTCCAAAACCGCCGTTTTCTGCCTTGTTCCAATAGATGCCTTCGGAATCCCCAGCCAACGATCGGACAGAATCGTTTCTCCGCCTCCTCGCAGAGCACGAGCGGCGACTGGGCATCTACGTCACCGGGCTCATCGCCTGTCCGCAAGATGCTCAGGATATCCTTCAGGAGGGTAAGGTCATCATGTGGCGAAATTTCGAGCAATTCGAGCTGGGCACCAACTTTCCGGCCTGGGGCCGCAAGATCCTGTTTTACCAAGTCCTCGCCTACCGCCGTCGCAGCAAGAGACAGCCGTCCCAGGCCTTGAGCGAAAAAACCTTGGAACTGCTCAGCGAAGAATCGGACTCCGCCTTTCGCGAGCGTCGTTGGGAACTCCGCGAAAAAGCGCTCCAGAGCTGCTTGAACCATTTGAGTGACGAGCATCGATCCGTCGTCCAGATGCGCTATCGCGACGAGGCTTCGATCGAGAAAATCGCCCGTCGCTATGACCGGACCGAAGGGGCGATCTACCGACTCTTGAGTCGCCTCCGGAAGAACCTGTTTCGCTGCGTCGAACAACAATTGCCGAATCCATGACCGAAGACGAAGAAGAACACCTTCTCGAATTGGCGAACGCCTACATCGAAGACGAACTCAGCGAGGCCCAGCGTCACGAGTTGGATGAAACCCTCCAGAAAGATCTTGCGGCGCGACGCGTGTTTGCCGACTTTCTCCATGACCACGCCGCTCTCTTCTGGGATCAAGTCAGCGATTCCAAAGGAACGGTGGTCGATTTTCCGGTCCCTCAGACCGGGTTTCGTAAAGTGTTGCTTGGCGGGATTTGGGCGGCCGCCGCAGCCATCGTGGTCCTCGCCGTCTCCATTGCCACATCACCTTCACCGATTGACGAACCCGCAGCGAGCGCATTCGCCACGATGGAAAGCACCCGAGCCGCCCGTTGGGAAAGCGGCGATCTTCCCACCGCTGAAGGCGCTCGATTGGGCGAAGGACAATTGCGCCTCGCCGAAGGATTGGCGACGCTGAAGTTCGATTCCGGAGCGGAAGTGACGCTGGAAGCTCCGGCGGAGATTCAGCTGATGGACGCGATGAACTGTCGCCTCACCCGGGGCACCGCTGTTGCTGATGTGCCTGAGTCGGCCCTCGGTTTCCGGGTGGAAACACCTTCTGCCAACGTGGTCGATTACGGAACGCGATTCGCCGTCAATGTCGATTCCGCTTCCGGGGCGACCCAGACGCAAGTCTTTGACGGCTTGGTCGAGGTCGAGCATCCCGCGACGCGTAAAGTCGTTCGGCTGGAGACCGGACAGCGCAATTTCGTCGCCGGAGACTCCTTCAGCCAAGCCAGTATGGGACCGGAAGAAGGGGAATGGTCCGCGCCGGTTCCCCAGGTTCAACGCGGGCCGGATTGGATTCCGGTCCCGACGACTCGGGACGCCTATGTGCATTCCGTGGAGATCAAAGACCATACCTCGGAGGTCCTGCTCCTGGTAAAGAATTCCAGCTTCAATGGAGGGCCCAGCCGCAAAGCTTATTTGGGCTTTGACCTTTCCGGAATGGATCTCGCCGCGATCAAGGATGCCGAGCTGGTCTTGCATTTTAGCCCCACGGGATGGGGACTGGCGTCGAACGTGCTCGATGCGAAGTTTCTCGTTTACGGGATCATCGATTCCTCGCTCAACGATTGGAACGAATCCGCCATGACCTGGAAGAATGCGCCAGCCAACGTGCCTTCCGATGGCGATGCTCTGGTCCAAGGCTCAGTTCAGTCGCTCGGCTTCTTCACCGTGGAACAAGGCGTCCAGCGCGGAACCTTCGGGATCCAAGGAAGTGCCTTGGCCGACTTTCTCCAGAACCGTCCCGATTCGTTCGCGACCTTAATTGTGGTTCGTGAGACCGAGGAGTTTGAGGGTGGGGGACTGGTTCACGGTTTCGCCAGTCGCAGGCACCCGGTACTACCCGCCCCGACGCTACTGATTCGTATCGCGCCCGATGATTCTGAATAGAATGAGTTCGCCCTTTTGAGAGTGGGTGAATCTTTATAGAGTGCCAAGGGTCTATATAGTTAATAATTCTTGATTATTTTAGGAATTGAAGTGTTGTGAAGGAGGTATTCTTCTCTACTCATGAAATCCCACTTCTCGTTCCTACTTGGAGCTATTCTCTACGGAGGAATGGTCGCCGCTTCCCTGGCTGGCGATTCAGCCATCCTCAGCGAACCTCAAAACCCGGACAACATCGTCCAGTTCGGGCCGATCGCCTTCAATACCGAATACGCGAATCGGATCGTCAATTTTCAGGAATACGTCACCGAGAAGCCCTATCAAATCCTCAAAGCGACTCAATACGGCGATCTGAAGCCTAATACCCTTACCGTTTCCGGCACGCTCTGGGGAACCTGGATGCATGAGCAGACCAACACGCCGGGCAAGTTTCCCATTCTCTCCCGCTTCCCCGATCAACATGGGAGCGTCGATTCCAGCGCGAATCGGTGGATTCTGAACAATGCCGCCATTGCCCTCACCGGACGCGTTGGAGACTGGGTCACCATCTTTACCCAGGGGGAGTTTTCGGACATTGAATTCATTGGCCAGGATCAGTATCAATTGCGCAAGGCACTGGTCATGGTCGGAAACCTGGATCAATTTCCGTTCTATACCTACTTCGGAAGGAACACGGTCGATTTCGGGAACTTCGATGGATACAATCCGTTTACCCATACCGTCAATAATCATAGCTTCCGGGTCGATTCCGATGAGCCCGTTTTTGCCGTTGGCTATGCGCCCCGAGCGATTGAGGGATTGAATGTCGTCGCCACCGCGATTCCGGGTGGGCGTCATCTGCGAGTGGCCGACTCCGACGGCGAAACCCAGTTCGATAACTTTGCCGTTGTGCGCCAAGCGAAGCGAGGCGTTTCTTATGATATGAAAGTTATCTTGTGA
>CAYGQD010000330.1:3707-5473 GCA_964351855.1 uncultured Verrucomicrobiales bacterium | reverse complement strand
GACTGCGGTTGGCTTTGTCGATATTGACGCCGAGGTTGAGGGTGGGAAAGCGCGTTTGCTGCCCGAGATGCTCGACCGCGAACTGATCGAGCGAGATGGTATTGCGGAAGCCGCTTCCGGTCGGGTCTTTCGCCGCGGTGAGGAAACAGTTTTCGGTGGAGTGTCCGCCGACCACGGCCGGATGCGAGAGCCCGCTGCAGACGGTGAAGTCCTTTCGATGGTCGCGCAGTTCTTCGAGGTAGGGTGAGAGCGTGTAATCCGGTCCGCTGTCCTTCGGGAAAAAGTGCCAGGGCAGCACGCCGAGGTTGTTCGAGATGAGCAGCATCCGGCGTGGCGACTCGGCGGCAGCCTTCGCAAAGGCGGGCGCGGCGAACTGATCAAGGACCGGCAGGCCGAGAGTGACCCCGAGTCCGCGAAGGAAGCGGCGGCGGGAGGTGGACTTTTGCTTTGGAACGAATGGTGATAAATTCATGGTTTCACTGTGGTGATTGAACAGGGTCAGGTTGCGCCCTTGACCCTATTGGATCGGATTTCGACACGCCCCGGAAAAGCTCGCTGCCTGTCAGGGCGTGGATTAAATCCCGCACGCGGTAGCCTTCGGGCTCGCAGGCGTCGAGGATGGCCTCGACGGTGGGGCGGTCCGAGAAGCGCACGGAAACTCCCGTGGCGTAGAGGGTAATTTGTCCCACGAGGTTTCGCGCGAGCGCTCGCGGCTGCGCGGCGAGGTGGGCTTTAAGCTCGCGGACGTTGTCGAAGGATCGGCCATCGCGCAGCTCGCCCGAGGCATCCACTGGCGGGCCGACGAAGTAGGTGAAGGGATGCCCGGCAGGATCGATGCCGGTGATTTTTTCGCCCTTCTCCATTCCCCGGTAGCGATCGCGCCACGCCCCCATGACGTCGAAATTTTCGAGGGCAAAACCGACCGGGTCGAAGTGGGTGTGGCAGGCGGCGCAGGATTCCACCTCGGTGTGTTGCGCGAGAATGGCGCGAATCGTAGTCGCTCCGCGAATGTCCGGCTCGATCGCGGGAATGGATTTCGGCGGCGGGGGCGGCGGATCTCCGAGAATCTTCTCCATGACCCAAACGCCGCGCAGCACCGGCGAGGTCGTGGTGCCGTTGGCGGTGAGCTTCAGGATCGACGCCTGGGTCAGCAGGCCACCGTAGGGACTCCAGTCAGGAAGCTCGACTTTTCGCATCGCCGAGCCGGGAACTCGCGGGAGATCGTAGTGACGCGCGAGCCGGTCGTTCACGAAGGTGAAGTCGGCATCGACCAGGGTCGTCGCGGGAAGATTCTCCCGCACCATGGCGCGGAAAAAAGCCTGCGTTTCCCGCTGCATCGAGTCCACGAGGTAGTCGTCCTTGCGGTATTCGGGATAGAGCCGTCCATCCGGGATGTCGCGGCGGAGCTTGCTCAGGTCGAGCCATTGATCGGTGAAACCCTCGACGAACCGCTCGAAGCGCTCGTCGTCAATGAGGCGATCGGTTTCCTCACGAAGCACCTCGGATTCTCCAAGGCGCCCGGAAGCCGCGAGTTCCTGGAGGCGGGCGTCGGGCGCGGTGTTGGCGAGAAAATAGGACAGCCGCGCCGCGAGTGCGAAGGGATCGTCCGGGGTGGGCTCCGCAAGATAAACAACGTGGCCCGAGCAAAGGAATGCCTGGTAGCCCTTCACCATCGCATCCACGAAGGTGGCTCCGCTGTTGAGCCGTGTGTGGATGAGGTCGAGATATTTCGTGATCGCCTCTTCGGGGACCGGCTTCCGCGCGGC
>CAYGQD010000330.1:0-3607 GCA_964351855.1 uncultured Verrucomicrobiales bacterium | reverse complement strand
CGCCGCGCCGCGATGGCCTTCCGGCGGCATCGGTGGAAAATCGTAGAAAAACCCGCCGTCGGTGCGAATGAAGGGCACGGGCAGACCGAGGAGGCTGTATTCGAAGGTCTCTCCCGCCTTCAGCTGAATCGTCGTCTCGAAGACTTTCGGCTCGGGGAGCAGGTCCATCCAACCGCCCGTCTCGCGCACGTCGCCGGAGACGTCGGGACCGGAAGGTTGCCTTGCCCGGAAGCTTATCGGCTGCGGTTCGTAGGCGGGCACGAGCCGGAAGTCCGCCATCTGCCGGACCGCCCAGGCGGAAAAGCGCACGCGGTAGGCACCATCGTGTTGCGCCCTGAACCCGCGGGGGTAACCAAAGTAGGGCCAGGTCGCGGAACGGAAAATCGCGGTCTCCAGCGTTCCGTCGCGCCGTTCTTCGGGCGTCATCTCCGCATAGGTCTTCGAGCTGATCGGCACCATCACTCCGTCGCGGGCGAAGAACATGGCTTCGCGTCCGCCGAAGCTGCCGAACGAAGGGAAAAGATCGGTCCCCGTGGCGCGGTAACGTTGAAGGGGCAGGGGTTCCACACCGGAAGCCACTACCGCTGCCAACGCGGCCTCGGTGGCGTCGAGCCAGCCCTCGAGCTGGACGCGGGAGACGTCGAGCATTTTCGTCACCTTGGTGAAGCCGTGCGACTCGCGATCGGCGGGCAGCTTGTCGCGGATGTCGAGCTGCGGAAGCTGGAGAAGATCACGCAACTGATCCTCGAACTCGTCGCGGGTGAGCCGACGCACCGGCCCGCGCCCGTTCTCGAGGACGTCGGCCCGGTCCACGTCTCTCAGCCTCCCGCCCAGCGCAGCGACAAAGGCGGCGCGTTCTTCTTTGGTGAAATCGTGCTTCCTCTCCGGCGGCGGCATTTCGCCCTGCTCGACGCGGTCGAAGAGGCGAATCCAGCGGTCGCGATTCTTCGGGTCGGCAGGATCGAAATCGAGAGCGAAGAGATCGAGGTCCCCCTCCATCGTGAGGTCGTCGTGGCAATCGGCGCAGTGGTTCTCGATCGCGGCCAGAACCGGGGGCGGCAGCTCGGCGGAGAGCAGCGTCAGCGAAGTGAACAGCGGAGCGAGGAGGAAATTGAGGGTAAATTTCATGTGGTCGGCCGGAGCGGAGAATGAACGCTGCGGTGTTCACGACTGACGGTTGTCATGTCAGGATGTCTCTGAGCACCCGCCCGTGAACGCTGGTGAGGCGTTCGTCGAGGCCGTTGTGGGGGAAGCTGAGTTGTTTGAAGGGGATGCCGAGGAGGTGCAGCATCGTCGCGTAAATGTCGTGGCAGGTAGTCTCGCCCCCGGCGGGTTTCCAGCCCCATTCATCGCTCTGCCCCAGGGAGGTGCCGCCCTTGACTCCGCCGCCTGCCATCCAGTTGGTGAAACAAAAGGGATTGTGATCCCGGCCCAGGCTGCCCTCGGTGCAGGGCATGCGGCCAAACTCGGTGGTCCAGAGGATCAGCGTCTCGTCGTAGAGGCCGCGCTGTTTGAGATCGGTGATGAGGGCGCGCACGCCGTTGGCCATGCCGGCGCCGAGCGGCCCGTGGTCGCGCTCGATGCTGTTGTGACTGTCCCAGTTAAAGCGAATGCTGGGCGTGTTGTCAGCACCGCACCAGACCTGGACGAAGCGAACCCCGCGCTCGACGAGGCGACGGGCATAGAGGCAGTTGCGGCCGAAGGCTTCGCGCTCGCCTTTTTCGGTCATGAGGACATCGCGCTGCGGTCGTGCAGTTTCGTCGAGCCCGTAGAGATTGCGGATGTGGGTTGGCTCGTTGGAGAGGTCAAAGAGATCGGCGGAGGCGAGCTGGAGTCCCGCCGCGAGTTCGTAGGACTCGAGACGGGCGGCAAGGCGGTCGTCGCCGGGACGGGTAACAGCGTGGGCGCGGTTGAGCTTGTCGAGGTAGGGCAGAAGGTCGCCGACGTTGCTGTGATCATCGCTCTGCCCGGCGGGGAAGAGGTTGCGGATCGGCTCGTCGGCGTGCGGGCGGATCATGGTGCCCTGGTGTTGGGCGGGGAGGAAACCGGAGGCCCAGTTGCGCACGCCGTTGGTGGGCATGCCGCGCGGGTCGGGCAGGACGACGTAGGAAGGCAGGTTGTCGTTCTCGCTGCCGAGAGCGTAAGAGACCCACGCGCCGGCCCCGGGGAATCCGGGACGGGTGAAGCCGGTGGCCTGATGGAAGATGGCGGGGCTGTGCACGTTTGACTCCGCCGTCATGTTGTGGATGAAGGCGATGTCATCGACCACGTCACCGATCGGGGCGACGCAGTCATTGAGCCATTTTCCCGATTGACCGTGGCGTTTCCAGTCCCACGGCGAGCGCATCACCGAGCCGGGCACAGAGGCGAACAGTTCGACATCGGAGCCGGGTTCCCAGGGTTGGCCGTGTTTCTTTTCGAGCAGCGGCTTGTAGTCGAAGGTGTCGATATGACTGGCCGCGCCGACCATGAAGAGCTGGATGACGTTCTTTACTTGGGGAGAAGA
The DNA here is from genome assembly GCA_964351855.1 of uncultured Verrucomicrobiales bacterium. Lineage (GTDB taxonomy): Bacteria > Verrucomicrobiota > Verrucomicrobiia > Verrucomicrobiales > DEV007 > JBCDHN01. The sequence continues at coordinate 1,101 of CAYGQD010000330.1, read as the reverse complement.
GGCCGGGAAGGGTTTTGAAGGTGTTGTCGCCGCTCCCAGAGTATCGCGGAGGAAGAGAGATTCCAAAGCGACTCCGCCGAGGGTTCCGGTGGTGGTGGAGAAAAATTGACGTCGGTTCATGGCGTTTCAAATTCAATAGGGTTGGGTCCGGTACTCGATAGTATTGAATGGAGCACTCAATAGTATTGAATCGGTCACTCAACAGGGTTCAGTCGATGTAGAGAAAGGCGTTGGAGTTCAGGGCGAGACGGCAGGCGAATTCGAGGTTCTTTTCCCGAATCGCTTCGATCAAGACGGCTTTTTCGGAAGGGTCGGGATCGCGGCCGGTGGCGAGGGTCCAAATGCGCGCGGCCTGCATCTCAGGTGCCTCCGTGTCGCGAGCGACTCGCGCGGCGAAGCGCCGGGTCATCTCTTCGATGAAGGCGTGATTGACGAGAGTGAGCGCCTGGGTCGCGGTGAGCGTTTCGACCCGCTGCGCGACGTTGAGATTGGGGTCGGCGCAGTCGAGGCTTTCCATCATCGGATCCCGGGTGCCGCGGACGACATGACGGTAAATTGAGCGCCGGTGGGTGTCGGAATCGGCGGGGTCGTATTGATCGTAGTGATAGGTCGGCTGGTAGGTGCCGCTGGCTTCGTAGCGGCGGAAGCCGGGGCCGCCGGGCTCGAGGTTGAGAATGTCCGCGAGCCAAAGGTGCGCGTCGTGCACGGCCTCGGCGTCGAGGCGGGAGCGGTTCATGCGGGCGAGGTAACGGTTTTGCCCGTCAATGGCGAAGGCCTTGTCATCGAGATCGGAGGACTGACGCCACACGGCGCTGGTGAGAATGAGTCGGTGCAGATTCTTGAGCGAGCCGTCTTCGCGGAAGCGGGCCGCGAGCCAGTCAAGCAGTTCGGGATGGCTGGGATAGGAACCGATCAGGCCGAGGTCGTCGGGGGTGGTGGAGAGTCCGCTGCCAAAGTGATGCATCCAGACACGGTTGACGATGTTGCGCCAGAAAAGGGAGTTCTCCGGGGCGGTGACCCACCGGGCAAAAGCGAGCCGCGGCGGGAGGGTGGGATCGAGCGTTCCGGGATGATGAGTCATCAGGTCAGGCGCGCGCGGGG
>CAYGQD010000329.1:0-5501 GCA_964351855.1 uncultured Verrucomicrobiales bacterium | reverse complement strand
AATCCGAGGAGAACTTTGGTCAATTCCGCAAAATCAGGGTCCTCCAGTCGAAAGCGGCCGAGTGGGTCTCCGATTCGTGCATCGAAACCGGCAGAAATCAGAATCAGTTCCGGCTTGAATGCCTTCATCGCCGGGAGAAAGGCCTCCTGAAAGGCATTCCCAACTTCTTTCATCCCGGAACCAGCCGGCAGCGGCGCATTGAGAATACTTCCCGCTCCCAAACCATCTCCGCGCTCGTTTTTGGCCCCCGTTCCCGGATACCAGGGAAATTGATGGGTGCTGAAGTAAAAAACGGTGGGATCGATCCAGAAAATGTCCTGCGTTCCATTTCCGTGATGGACGTCCCAGTCGACGATCGCCACCCGATCGATGCCATGCTTCTTCTGAGCGTATCGTGCCCCGATCGCAATGTGATTGAAGAGACAGAACCCCATCCCGCGGTCATGCGTGGCGTGATGACCGGGGGGGCGCATCGCGCAAAAAGCATTCTCGATCTCACCGTCGAAGACCGCATCGATCGCGTTCAACACACCGCCCACTGCGGCATTGGCGACATCGAAAGACGCTGGACTCACCACGGTATCACCGGTGCTGAGTTGTCGCGCTCCGGCCTCCACTTCCCGCTTCACCAGTTCCACATAGCCTGGGTCATGCGCCAGAGCTAGTTCTTCATCCGTCGCTTTCCGAATCGACAGCGGTTGAGTCCTTTCCTTCAGTCCTGAATCCTCCAATCCCTTCTCCACAGCCTCAATCCGGGCAGGGGATTCAGGATGTCCCATGCCGGTCTGGTGATTTTGAAAAATGGAATCGGTGATCAATCCCGTGGCCATGACTTGACCCTAGCAGATGCCGAACCGGACTGCAAACTGGCGTCCGCGTCACTTGCCAAGCGCCCATTTGCCACTAGTCTCGCCCCGTGAAACTGCGTAAAACCAAAATCATCGCCACGCTGGGACCCGCGACGGATTCGCCTGAGATGATCGATCGGCTGATTCGGGCCGGGGCGAATGTGTTCCGACTCAACATGAGTCACGCCAAGCATGACTGGGTTCGGGACGTCGTTAGCCGCATTCGGTCCACTTCGGAGCAGCACGCGATCGGCGTGGCGATTCTGATGGATTTGCAGGGCCCTTCCATTCGGACCGGGATCCTGGAACAGCCCATTGCTCTAGAACCGGGGGATCGGGTCGAAATCCGCCAAGAAGGAAGCGAGCCAGGGTTGGAACGATCCACCACCGTTAATTACGATGGCCTCATGGGGGACGTAAAAGTCGGGGATACCATCCTGGTAGATAATGGAGTGATTCACCTGAAGATTCTCGAAAACCACGCTGATCGGTTGATCTGCGAGGCCTTGACCGAAGCCGAACTCACCAGCCGTCGTCACGTCAATCTCCCCGGGGTCCGGGTGAGTTTACCGGCGCTGACAAGCAAAGATCAGAAAGATTTGGCGCTCGCGGCGGAAATGGATGTCGATTTCATGGCGCTCAGTTTCGTTCGCGATGCCGACAATGTCGAACTGCTCCGCAAGACGATGCAGGAGATGGACTTCCACGCGAAAATCGTCGCCAAAATCGAAGACCAGGAAGCCGTTCGCAAGATTGATGATATCATTCGGGCGGCGGACGCCATCATGGTCGCTCGTGGGGACTTGGGAATCGAAGTCCACGCCGAAGAACTCCCCATCATTCAGCGAGACATCCTCAAGCGCTGTGCCGAGCTGGGCCGCAAGGTAATCGTCGCCACCCACATGTTGGAATCGATGATTGAGAATCCGGTTCCTACTCGCGCGGAGGTGACCGATGTCGCCAACGCTGTCTTTGAACAAGCCGATGCTATCATGCTCAGTGGCGAAACCAGCGTTGGAACCTACCCGGTCAAATGCATTGAGACCTTCGATCGCATCGCCCGCCGAATGGAGCGCGAGCCGGGAGCGAATTATTGCGCGAACGCTATCTTAGACACGGATAAGCGCAAAGCGGTCAAAGCTGCCGTAGGGTTGGCCGATTCGATCGAAGATTCGTCGATTGTCGTTTTCACCGCTCGGGGTGTGATGGCCAACTACGTCGCCCATTTGCGACCCGCCAAAGCGCCGATTTTCGCCTTCACGGGCGATCTCAAAGTTTGTCAGGCACTTCATCTGAACCGCGCTGTATTTCCCTTCGCCCTCGATCTGGATCAGGACGCAAAGGCGCTAATCGAAGCCGCATTGCAAATCCTCCGCCAGCGTGAATTGATCGAGGAAAACAGTTCAGTGGTCATTCTTAGCGACGTCCTCATCGGCGAATTCGTGCTCGATTCGATTCTCCTGAAAAAAGCCTGAGCGGTCAGCACGGGTTTTTCCTGACGCCAGTCAGCGAATTGAATGCTCGTTCTAGCGACTCGCTAGCGCTGGTTGCGCCGCGCTTCTTGTTTGAGGCGGAGACCATTCAGGCGGATGAATCCGGTGGCGTCATCCTGGTTGTAGGCTTCCTCTCCCTCGTTCTTCTCCATCGATGCGGTGTCGTCATCGTAGAGGCTGAAATTCGAGCGACGGCCGGCTGTCATCACATTCCCTTTGTAGAGTTTCAGGCGCACTTCGCCAGTCACTTGCTTCTGGGTCTCGGTCACCATCGCCTGAAGGGCTTCCCGCTCCGGCGCGAACCAGAAACCGTTGTAGACGAGCTGGGCATATTTCGGGATCAACGAATCCCGCAAAAGCGCGACTTCCCGGTCCATTGTCAGACTTTCGATCTGCCGGTGGGCTGCGAGCAGAACGGTCCCGCCCGGCGTCTCATAGATGCCGCGAGACTTCATCCCGACAAAGCGATTCTCGACCATGTCGATGCGACCAACCCCATGCTTTCCGCCGAGATGATTGAGCACTTTCATCACCCCGAGAGGCGTCAATTTCGTGTAGCCATCGATCTCTCCCCGGGCGCTCATTCCCAGCTTCCCAAGCAGATCCGCCAATCCATCCACCTTCAGTCCCACGCAGTCGCCTTTCTCAAACAAAAGCTGCACGTATTCCGGCGTATCCGGGGCGTCTTCCGGGGCCACGCTCAGCACATACATGTCACGGCTCTCTTCTGTCGTTGCATCGAACCAAGGATCTTCGAGATTGCCGCTCTCAAAGCTGATGTGAAGCAGATTGCGATCCATGCTGTAGAGCTTCTTCGCCGACGTCTGAACATCGATGTCATGCGCCTTCGCGTAGTCGATCATTTCAGATCGACCGGGAAATGTTTCGCGGAACGCCGCATCGCGCCAAGGCGCAATCACCTCAATATCAGGAGCTAAAGCCGCCGCAGTGAGTTCAAATCGCACCTGATCGTTCCCCTTGCCCGTCGCGCCATGAGCGATCGCATCCGCCCCTTCCTGCTTCACGATATCCAACATCCCTTTGGTGATGCAAGGACGTGCAATGCTGGTTCCCAGCAAATATTGCCCCTCATAAAGCGCATTCGCCTGAAACATCGGGAAAATGAAATCGCGGGCAAACTCTTCCCGCAAATCGCCGATGAAACATTTGCTAGCCCCGGTCCCGAGCGCCTTTTCTTCCAAACCATCCAATTCCTCTTCCTGGCCGACATCGGCGCAATACGCGATGACTTCGGCGTCGTAAGCTTGGCCCAGCCACTTGAGAAGAACGGACGTGTCGAGGCCACCGGAATATGCGAGAACGATTTTCATGAAGGGAGGGAGACTACGCAATCGGCCCGGGAATGCAACCGAGGGAAGCCGCTTGCATTTCCTCTAAAATCATCGATCCTTTGTCAGGATTATTAGAAACCAATCTAGATCCATCAATAGATGGGGGCGTTCTGGTTTCGACTTGTGGTTTAATTCACAGGTAGCATGCCGAGGATGATTCGTTGGCCTCGTAAAAAATCGGATCAAAAACAATTAAATGCAGACCAAAATCTAGCATTGGCAGCCTAAAGTCGCTGCCCGTCGTCCTCCCGATACCTGTTAAGGAGTGACGGCGCCGATAGCAGGTTAGTCAGAGGTTCGGGTGACCGGGAGCTCTGGCGAAAACAAACAGGTCAATCGGAAGTGAGTCGTCCGCCGGCAGACAGCTTGCTTCTTAAAACCAAGGCCGGATAAGCATGTAGAAGCTTGCGATGACGGTCACGAGGACAGGGGTTCGACTCCCCTCGCCTCCACTTTTTCTCAACGCGGATTTGGGCGCTTCACCGACCGGAACCGGCAATGCGCGACTACTCTTCACCTTTGGCCCATGCCCAAGGCCTTTTCAATTCGCGGTCGAAGGAGATAGGGCCACGCGGCTTGTATTCGGCGACGATTTTCTCGAGGGCGGCTTCGAAATGATCGACGATGCGATCCCAGGACTGGCCTGAGGCAGAGCGGAGTGCTGCGGCCCTTAATTCGGTGGCGGCTGGATTCTCGATCGCTCGGAGACAGGCTGCGACAAATGCGTCCTTGTCCGCCATGGGGCAGAGGTGGCCATTCTTGCCGTCTTCGATGAACTTGGCCGGAGCCGCGTAGTCGAAGGCCACGACTTGAAGACCACTCGCAAGTGCCTCAACGACGACATTGCCGTAGGTCTCGGAGGTGCTGGGAAAGGGGAACAGATCCGCCGAGGCGTAGCAGGCCGCGAGTTCCTCATCGCGTTTCACTCCTGCGAAGATCACTCCCGGGTGGGTGTCCTTCAAATTCTCAAGCAGCGGACCATCCCCGACCACCACGACTTTCAGAGTCGGTGCCTTCTCCCGCATCGCATCGCAGGATTTGAAAAAGAGATCCAGGTTCTTCTCCGGGGCAATCCGGCCAACATAGAGCGCGACGGGATCGTCCGGTGAGGCTCCCCACGATTCCCGAAGCTGGTTCGATCGCTTCTCAGGATTGAAAAGCTTCGTATCGACTCCCCGTCCCAGAACGTGGACGTTTTTGAATCCGGTGTTTCTCAGTTGATCCGCCACATCTTCGACCGGTGCGAAGGTTGCGTCGGTCTCGTTGTGAACGCGGCGCAGATAGTCGGTCGCTACGTCCTCAAGGAAGGGAAGATGGTAGTCTTTGGAATAGGAGTGAAAGTTGGTGTGAAAGCCAGAGGCGATGGGGATGTCGCGCTTCCGAGCGACACGGAGGGCGGTAACTCCCATGGCGGCCTCCGTGGCGATGTAAATGATGTCCGGGCGATTATCCTTCCAGATCTTGTCGAGCTTCCTCGAAGTTGGCACCCCGAGCCTGAGGCCGGAATAGCCGGGGAGGGGGACTCTGTCTGTCCGGTAACGATAGAAGCCCGAAAACTCCGCCAGGGACTGACCGGCTGCTTTTACCGGGGAAATGAGAAGGACGCCGTGTCCTCGCTCCAACAGTCCCTTGCTGAATCGCTCGAGAGACATGGCGACCCCGTTGAGGTCCGGGGCAAAGGTGTCGGTGACGATGGAGATCCGCATAGTTGTCCGCCGCCGACCATCGCCAAGAGGAGGAGATGTAGCAACCAATTCCGCGTATTCCGCGTCACGATTTCAGGGGACCGTTGATGCTCGGGAATGTTG
>CAYGQD010000328.1:0-5521 GCA_964351855.1 uncultured Verrucomicrobiales bacterium | reverse complement strand
TTCATTTCAAAAAAGCCGCCCATCTGCGCGGCGACGTCTTGAATCGCAACCGCAGGCGCTACACCATTAATAACGCGGGAGGTGACCCGGGCGAAAAACTCGCCGCCGCCGAGGGCCTCTTCATTGAGGTGCGTGAACATGGATTTCCGAGCGACCTCGACGAGCTCCTCTTCGGTTTCGTAGTAGGCATGCGCGGCCGCATGGCGAAGGGCCATCGCATTGGAAAATCCTCCGAGCCGTTCGGTCGCCACGCCTTGTTTGACTTGGGCGTAGGTTTCTTTGGTCATGGTGCAAATCCACGACCCCCAATCGTTTTCGAGACGGTCCATCCAATGGGGGATCATCTCTGCGACGCTGAACGGTCTCGCTGGCTCCGCCGTGGCAGCCAAATGTTCGAGAACGAGAATGTTGTAGTCACCGTAGTCGGTTGTCCCGCCCGCCTTTTTTCCAGGATGATAATTTCTTTCCCCCCAGCCAATGCCATGAGTTTGGCCGCCCATCAACTCACCGGGTGACATGAATTTCTCAATGGGACGGCTTCCGTAAGCCTCATGAATTTTGATGGCGTCATATTCATAATGACTACCGAGGCAGAGGGCGTCGGCGACAATAGCGCCGAAAAAAGTGCCTCGAATCGATTGTTCTTTCGAAATGGAATTCATGACTTTGCTTAATCTAGTTCGAGCGCTCTTTTTTGTGAAAAGAATTTGATGGCAGTCCTAACAAAGTCATGAAAATCGCGATTAGCGCGATCATGATCTTCATTCAAGGGGGTAGCCAGCCTTTCTTGACTGAATATGACACTTGATCCCCTCACAGGCCCCCGCCACCGAAGCTGAAGAAGGATCAGTCTGTGGGGGGAGGCAACATCGGGCTGTTGCCTGCCCCCGGAAAATGGAAAATGGAAAATGGAAAATGGAAAATGGAAAATGGAAAATGGAGAATGGAGAATGGAGAATGGAGAATGGAGAATGGAAAATCGGGCGGTTGAATCAGCCGATTTGACCCACTCCATTCTCGGCAGCGAACCGATCGACAACGGCGCCTATTTTCGAGGAATCAATTTCGTGGTCAGAGCCGCTCCAGTCAACGCCACTGCCATTCCGGCAATAATTCTGATCGTGACCTCTTCCATTAAAAAAACCGCACCAAAAAGCACCCCGAAAATCGGGATGATGAAGGTGACGGTTGTTGTGGCGGTGGCACCGGATCGTGAAAGCAAATCAAACAAAAGGAGAAAAGCCACGGCTGTGGAGAGCACGGCAAGTGCCAACGCGCATCCCATGGCAGGCCAGCTCGGGAGCTGTTCCGGAATTCGTGTGATCGCAAACGGAGTCAACAGCAGCGCTGCGGTGAAAAGATTCCCGATCGTGATCGACCAGGGAGATAGATCGGCCATGTGACGTTTGATAAACTGACTGACCCATCCATAGCTGATCGTTGCCCCAAGCGCTGCTAGAATCGCGGGCCCGGAACCGCCCTCTTTGAAAGAAAGTTGGTCTCCGGCAAGGATTGCGACGCCCGAAATTCCAACCATGAGGCCAAGAATCTGCCATTGTGTCAGAGGGATTCGCAGCCAGCAAAATCCGATTACAGCGGCAAAAATGGGAGTTGCCGCATTGAGGAGTGAAGTAAACCCAGCCTCCAGACTGAGGACGGCGTAAGCCAAAAGGCACCAGGGTATAGCGGCGTTAAAAATGCCGACGATAAACATTTTCCCGAGATTGGCGCGAAGCTCTCTAACAATGGATCGCTTGAAAAGTAAGGGGCTAAAAAGCAAGGCGGCAACGGCAACTCGCAACCAGACCAGGACAATCGGGCCAAATTCAGGAGCGGCCACCCGCATAAAAAGAAAGGACCCACCCCAAATCGCCGAGAGTAGAATCAGTTTGAAAAAATCCAGTTTATTCATCGACAGAAATCGGAACCCTTCGCATTGATTGCGCTGGGCGGTTTGAGCAATTTGAGCGTGTGGTGGATCGGACTGGGTATCGAAGTCGAATACAGCCGCCCTGGCTGGCAAATCGTATTCCCGACAAAAGAAAACCGACTGTCGAACCAGGTAAGTTTTTTGGACTCATTTTTTTAAATCTCTCAATACCCGATCGGGTCGTAGATTGCGTCTCATTGATGACCTGCTCATCACGATGGTGCCTGCCGATTCATTCCCTAGGCATCACAGTGACAGTCGTTTCTGAGCGCGCCGGAATATCGACGCGAGCCGTCACCAAGGAGAACCGTGAATGGTCAGAGGCGATGTTCGATTCAAGCTGAGCGCCATCGACGCGGTATTCGCCGTGGGGTAGAAGCCAGGTCACTCTGCCGTTGGGATAAGGATCGGGCGCTGCCCCTTAGGCAAAAAATTGTGACAGTTTGCGCATCAAAGATCGACGGTTGATTTGGCGAGAATTTTTGACTGCCCCGAAATCCCTGCCTCCTTCACCTGTGAGCCGCCATGGCTGCGGACCCAGCCGCTGCTCACGAATCCCGCTCCAACACCATTAAGAAGTGATTCTCCCGAATATCAGTCTGAAACTCTCGAGGCCGTCGCGCTGAGGGGTTGTCATTGGTCGAGCACCATTTCAGCGTGTTTCCCTCCACGCTGATGATCCCCTCGTAGTTCTTCTCTTCATAGTCTCCCGTTGTCCCTTTCACGTCGATGCGCATCTTCCCACTTCCCCGAATGCGATAAGTCCCCGTGCCCATCACCTCGCCGCTGAACCGCTTCGCCGTGATACTTTCCTCGGTGATTTCTAGATGGATCGGGCTGTCCGGCTCTCCGGAACTATTCGCCATGTAGCCTTTCCACTTGCCGAGCACCTGCGCGGCACCTTCCACCCCAGCTTCGTCAGCAGTCTCCATCTCCCCTGCTTTCGCGATCTGTTCCTTCACCCAGTTCTGATCCTCCTCGCTCAACTTGGACACCGGATAGGCAACAACCCCGCGCCCGGCAATTCTCAGATTTACCTTCAGACTCTCACCGTTCCCGGTTGTCCCGTCATACTCAGCCTCGATCGTTTTGCCAGTCGCCTGTTCTGTCCATGTCCGTGCGCTGACCTGGGTCATGGTGATTGAAAGGGCAAAAAGCAGAAGGGTAATCAGTTTCATCGTCTCGATTAATTGGGTTGTTCATGCATTTCTTCGGACTTGCTGAAGGCCGACACTGCTTGTTTCATGGTTCCTCTGAGGAATTGCGAAGTCATACGGTTTCCATGCCTCATTGGGCGGGATTACTGAAATCAGATTGCGAACGGGGTCGGGCAACATGTTTTAACAAATTCGCTCGCCAATCCGAGAGAAGGGATCAGGAGGAAAATCTTGTCAATTTATCGAGCGCCGTCGCCAGCTTGCGAGCTTTCTTGACTTGATCCTCTCAGGCAATCTGCGGAATTACTGGCTGACATTCGCCGGGGACCCCACCGCCAAACGCTCCGCGACCTATCTCACAATCCCACCGTCGTCTGAGACCGAATTGCAGGGAGCAGCGGGAGCGCTGCCGTCAACTCGGAGATGAATGGAAACCGGGTCAGGTAACAAGAAAGAGATTCGACCAAAGACGCCACCCATTGTAATGGGATAGAGTCATCTCAACCCTCAGAGGCCGTTTGAGGCGGTGACATCGCTCCACGTAGATCATGCCCCTTGAACCGTTAGAATTCCGCCAGCGCACCCGCTTCATCCTGAAGCTCGGGCGGGCGCTGCATGAGTGCGGGGTCACGAGTGAGCGCATTGAACGGCACCTCGCCAACGTTACCACTATGCTGGGACTCAAGGGGAGCTTTCTCGTCAGCCCGACAACGTTCACTTGCGCCTTCTGGGAAGACGACGAGCTCGACCAGTTCGTGCACATCGAACGGGTCGAGCCGGCCGATTACAACCTCGGTCGCCTTTGGGAAATCGACCGCCTGGTCGAAAGCATGGAGATGGGGAAAACCGACTTCTCCCGGGGACTCGAGGAACTGAAGCGCCTGACCGAAGCCCCGCCCAATTACTCGTTCGCCCTCAATACCGTCTCTTGGATTCTCACTGGCGGGTGTTTCTCCATCCTCCTCTCCGGCAACCCGTGGAATGCCTTGGTTTCAGCCATCCTCTCGGTGCTCGTCTTTCTCATCGTCCACCGGACCTCACGCTATCCAGGTTGGAAACAGGTCGCCACGATTATCGGAGCGATGTCAGCCGGGCTTCTTGCCAGTGCGGTGGCGGCCGCCGGGCTCGCCATCAATCCGCCTCTCGTTGTGCTTTCCTCCATCATCATTTTCGTTCCCGGATTAGCGCTGACCGTTTCGCTCACCGAGATCTCAGCCGGCCATCTCATTTCGGGATGCTCCCGGCTGGTCGATGCGGTCATGATGCTGCTCAAACTGTTCTTCGGTGCCGTCAGCGGCATCGCGATCACCCGCTTCTTCTTTGACGCGGTTCCTGGAATGTTCAGTGGCATCCCGCCCCTTGCTGACCTGCCCTCGTGGCGCGTGTGGCCAGCGTTGATCGGACTCTCTCTTTCACTCGGGATCGGACTCAATATGCCCCGACGCCGAATGGGGTGGGGCATCCTTGCGATCCTCATCGCCTTCGCCTCGGCTACCCTGGGGGAACGCTGGTTCGGCGTGTTCGCCGGAGTCTTCATGGGCTCCCTGGCGGTCGGACTGTACGCCAACCTCTTCTCCCGCCTGACCCGGGGGCCGGGCTTTGTCCTCTTGACCTTCGGGGTGATCGTCCTCGTTCCGGGATCCAAGGTCTACTCCATCCTCAATGAATGGGTCTCCGGCGAAACGATCCTTCCCAGTCAAAGTGGCAGCACGGCCCTCATGGCTTTCGTCTCCCTTACCGCCGGACTGCTGTTCTCCAATGCGTTCCTTCCACCAAGAAAGAGTCTCTAGGGGCATCGCTTCCTTGAATTCTTCGCTGCCCAAGTAAAAATCTGCGGAGTCAATTATTCAGTGTTTGACATTCGATCTCAGCTACGAAGCAGCGCTCCGCTTCTTCGGGTAGCAGCCTCTCATCGAGCCGTTCGACAAAGCGCCACCGATGCGCTTATTCCCATTGTTGGTTGTCGGTGAAGGCCAAGGCCCACTGTGGTTGAGGAGACTTCACTCGCCGCTGGAGCAGCTCCAGCACGTAGTCCAAGGTGGTGGGCAAGGCGGTCAAGTCCGTCCAGGATTCATCCACGATCATCTTTCCGGCACAGGTTTCGATGAAACAGGAACGGGGCTCACCTTGGCCTAGCAAGATCGATACCTCGCCGACAATGGTCATCTCGCCGGGAATCCTTTCACCGTTCAAAACCAGAAACGCGACCTGATCGGCAAACGATGCCTCCCCTTCAATGGGGAGCATTCGGCTCTCCGCCCAGGTTTGAATGATGTTACTTGCTTCCATGTTCCATGCGCAGTGTAGAAAAGGCGTCTTTCGAAAACCTTCAACCTTCTTCCGTGTTCGTTTTACTTCGTTAAAATGCTTGGTGAGGGGCCGGCGTTCGGAAAATGGGAACACGAATGCGCTTCGCTTCCACGAATTTTAGGAA
>CAYGQD010000327.1:0-5544 GCA_964351855.1 uncultured Verrucomicrobiales bacterium | reverse complement strand
GCACGCCGGGATCTGCGAGGGGGGCGCCGGGCAACCGGTGTCCCTACCTTGATAACGCGACCTTCCGAACCCAGCTCGCCAAAGACTTCGCCATGAAGATCGGTGGAGGGTGGTTGAATTCGACGATTTACGATACCGAGTTTCCGCATCATCCCGGTCCTTCCTTCGCCTTTTCGGAGGCCAATAGTCAAAACGTAATCGAGAACGGAGCCTGGGACATCAACGGAGAACTACGCTGGAAGAGACTCTCCGTCGCGGGAGAATTCACCGCGACCCAAAGAGCTTGGCCAGCGACGGGAGAGAGGATCTCGGCTCTCACCGGCCAAGTTGCCTACGACTTTGGCCTCTTCGGGAAAGACTCCCGCCTCTCCTTTGTCTACGGACTCAATCGCCAGGGACCGGAAGATACTGAGTTCGAGAAATTGGTCCAGATTGCGGTCGGTTTGGAAACCCAAGTGACCGATAATCTCGCCCTCGCCGTAGAATACGTGCATAATAGCGCCTTCGTCCCTCTCATCGCCATCGCCCAAGCGAGCGATGCAGATGTCAAGACCGACAGCGTGATCATTGGCGGCAAGCTGACCTTTTGATCCGCCTAAGGCGTTGTTGGGCGGAGCGGCTCGCCTGAATCATCGATCGGATAGAGCGCATCGTGCTTTTCGAGTTCCGCCACCATCCCGTTGATCATCCGCTCAAGAATTTCAGGATTGGAGGAAGCCAAATTCGTCGATTCGAAGGGGTCCTGCGCCAAGTTGAACAACTCATGGTTTCCGTTTTCGATCTGAATCGAGCCCCCGCTAGTCTTGGTTTCCGGTAAGGTGTGGTAGATCACTTTCCAGTCTCCATCCCGCCAACTGGTCCAGTAGTTGCTGCGATGCGGGCCGTGCGGATAGTGCATCAGGAATTGTTCCGGGCGAGACGGGTCTGGGTTTCCGGAGAGCAAGGTTTGTAGGGGTTTTCCATCGACGACATGATCGCCAGGGGCAGAAATGCCAGTCACTTCCAGAATCGTCGGGAACAGGTCCTGAACCGCAGCGACCTGACTCTGGATCACTCCGGCGGGGATCGGTAACTGCTTCTGAAACGCGTTTTCGGGGTTCGGTTTCGCCCAGGCGGCAATGAAGGGAACCCGCATTCCTCCTTCGTAATGGGCGCCTTTCTTGCCGCGAAGAGGAGCCGCACAGGCAACCACGTGCTGACTGCCCAGGGGCGCGTCGGAGCCATTATCGCCGACGAAGAAGACGAGGGTGTTTTCGGCGACGCCCAGCTCGACAAAGTGATCGAGCATGTCACCGAGCGACTTATCCATCCCTTCCACCAAGGTCGCGAAGGCTTGTGCATTCGCCGGTTGGTCAGAGTCTGCATAGTTCGCCGCAAACCGGGGGTCTGACTCAAAAGGGGCGTGAACGGCATAGTGCGAGAAGTAGAGATAGAACGGCTGATCCGCTTCCACCGCTTGGCTCACGATCTTTTTCGTTTCGATCGTGAGTGCTTCCGTCAGAAAGGTGTCCGTTCCGTGATAGGCCTCCAAATGCGGCACGGCGGATCTCTCGCGCTTGGTCCCCAACCCGTAATTCTTTTCGCCGAAATAACTCCCGGGAGCTCCAAAGGATCGCCCGCCTAAATTGATATCGAACCCGAGATTCGATGGATCTTCCCCTTCCAGGTCCTCCGGTCCAAAATGCCCCTTGCCGATGTGGATGGTTCGATACCCGGCTTTCTGCAGTTGTCCGGGAAGCGTGACCTGACCTGGCTTCAGCCCTTCCCAGTTCCAATCTGGGGGACCATGAGTGCCCGCGTTATTCTGCCACGGGTTGATCCAGTTCGTGGCGCGATGCCGAGCTGCGTTCTGCCCGGTCATGATCGAAATTCGCGTCGGCGAACAAACGCTCATCGCATAGAACTGATTGAACCGAATTCCTTGACTCGCGAGTCGTTCCATCGCCGGGGTTCGATAGAAATCGTTGAGCGGGTAGCGTTTGGGATTTCCGGAATCGTCCGTGAGAAACGGAACGGAGGTGTCCATCACGCCCATGTCATCGACGAGAAAGACCATGATGTTGGGTTGATCAGCGGCGGAAGTCTGGCCAATTCCGAGGAGGATGGCGAAAAGGGTGACGAGGGATTTTTGCATGAACTGAACCAGGGGCAAATTTTCGCCGATTGCAAGGCCCGGATGGGTCCCCTGGCGCGGTGCCTTTCTGCGGTCTGGGCAGATTCGACTCATGGGGCCTGTTTCTGGCCGGACTCTTCTCCCAATACGCGAAGAATGGGTGCTAGCTTCTTATCGAGATCAGAATCTGGTTCATTGGTGATTACTATCTAGTGCATCGTCCCGAAAATAACTGCACAGATGAATGATTGATCGGCGCTATCGCAAAATTTGCTCGCTGTGCTCGGGAAGTCCAGGATCGCGGCCCTTTTTCCCGATTCCTGCGTTGCTCGGTCGGTCATGGAGCCCGCTCCACTCCCTCCCTCTCGCCTTGAAATCAGGAAAAATGACTCGCGAATCTGCACACTTATTTACGAGACGATGCACTAGCATCCCGATGGCTTGATTTGCTTCCACTCTTTCACGATCTGGTCGAGAAGCTGTCCCCCATGGTCCGGTTCCCTCTCAAGTTGGTCGGAGTGAAGGCCCTCGAGTCGGCTTTTTCCGGTTTTTCGGCGTGTCGATGGACGTTTACGAAAATGACTGCATCGGGTAAGAAAACGGGCTCTTGCGGATAATTGGTGGCCGTGATCATGCAGGGAAGAGTTGAAGCCCCCCAAAGAAGGAGAGAACTCTCTGACGATAACGCCGATAATTTGGGAGCCCGCGCGCACCGCTTTTGATCGCTTGGATGCGTGAGTTCATCCCTTCACTAGAAGCATTGGTGATCGGAAAACTGATATAGTTAATGATCCCCGCAACGTGATTCTCGACCATCGTCGCCACCTTCTTCATCGGGCCTAACCCGGACTGTTTGACGACGTCGATCCAGCCATATAAAAAGCGCATCGCACTGGCGCGATATCGATAGCTCCAACAGTGATCAAACATTTCCTTCAGGCCCCAAGCCGTTCCCGTTCGCAAACTCTCCGCCAACAAGCCCCTTTACTCTGCCGCCTTCAGTCGCTCTTGGTTGATCCTGAGGAGGATCTGAGCGGTGGCCAGGGCGTCGCAGAGGGCTCGGTGGTGCGAATCGAGGGGGATGCCGAAAGTTTGGCTGAGATTGGCGAGGCTGTAGGAGGGGAGGCCGGGGAAGACTCGGCGGGCGGTGACAACGGTGCAGAGGGTGGCGCAGCGGAAGTCTTGTTCCAGGCGGCGGAATTCCGCGCGGAGGAAGCCGTAGTCGAAGGTGACGCGGTGGGCGACGAAGACGGCGCTGCCGACGAAGAGACGGAAGTCGTCGGCGATTTCCGCGAAGCGCGGGGCGGTCGAAACCATTTCATCGGTGATGCCGGTGAGGTGGACGATGGCTTTGGGGATGCGGCGCTCCGGGTTGACGAGGGTGCTCCACGTTTCGAGGATTTTTCCGCCTTGGACTCGGACCGCGCCGATCTCCGTGACGCGATTCCACTGGGCTTTCCCACCGGTGGTTTCGAGATCGACGACGACGTATTCCTGGTTGGGGTCGACGTTCCATTTCACGGCCCCGACTTCAACGGAGAACCCGGCTCGGCGGAGTTGCTCCAGCCGCGTCAGTTGCTTGCGGCTGATCTTATCGCCTTCGGTTTTGACTTCGATGAAGCGGAGTTGATCGCCGTTGAGGACCATGAGATCCGGGTAGCCGGTGCGATGGTCGCGGTGGTTGCTGACCATGAGACGGAGGATTTCTGCGAGCGCTCCGGATGGTGCGGTTTCGACGAGACGAGAGACGACGTCCCGGGTGCCGGGGAACCAGGGGACGAGGGAATTTCCAGTTCCTTCGTGGTCGGCCCAGACAGTCTGGAGATAGGCGACGGCTTCGTCAGGTCGATCGAGCAATTGGAGGCGTTTTTCGATCTGGGCGCGGTGATTCGCGTAAAAGACACCGGTATCGAGGCCCCAGGGTTTGCGCTCGAATTCGTTGTGAATCGGGGCGCTTTCGGACTCGAAGAGCTCGTCCCAGAAGAGGAGGCCAAAGAGTTGATTCCAGACGAGATTCTCGGTGTGGACGGCGGCTTCGCCCTCTTGCTTGAGGAAGGAGATGACGCCGGCTTCGGGTTGATCCCGATTCGTTTCATCGATGGGGAAGACGCGGGCTTCGCGCAGGAGGGTGGTGAGTTTGCCGACCTTGCGTTGCTGGAACTTTCGCTCGTAAAAATCTTCGGCGAAGATCAGCTCCGCATCGCAGGAGGGATCCTCGATCATCCGCTCGAGCGCGAGCTTGGCTTCGTCATGCGATTGGGTCTGGATAAGAAGTCGGACGAGGCGCTCGGTCGCGGGGAATTGATCGGAGCGAGCGTAGGTCCGGAGCGCGGCCTCTGGGTCTTTGAGCCGTTCCAGTTCGCGGCCGAGACGGTAGACGGAGCGATGATAAAGGGCTTCGGATTCCGGATCATCGAGCAGCGGCCAGTCGTGAACTTCGGAAGCCAGCTGGTGGACCACCGAAGGAGTGGGGGAGTCCAACACGGCGCTGATTTTCTGAAGGGCGAAGGCGGCCCGGGCGGCTTCGTGCGAGGCGAACCGGCTCTGGTAATCGGTCTGGAAACGGTTGCGAGAGATGAGACCGAGGTCGCGGAGAGCCAGCGCGGTGAGACCTGAACGGAGTTTCCCGTGGTAGAGGAAGAAAAGGTAGTCGACTTCATCGATCCGGTCCTGAACAACAAAGCGGTCGAGCGAGGAGCGAGGAAAGCAGGTGGCGAAGCTGAGATCGCGTTCGATTCGGCTAACGACGTCGCGTTTTTTGAGGGAAGACGGGACCGGTTCATCGCCGTGGTGCCGAAGCAGAGAAGCGAGATCGGAGCGGGTGTGGATGGCGAGCAGCTCGCGCCAGTCGTGTTCCCGGGGGCTGCGGATGAAGCCCTGCTCGCTGAGCTCGGTGAGGGCGGCGGACAGGGAGACGATCTCTTCGTAGCGCAGGTGATGACGGTGAAAGACCCGGCCTTTGCGGTTCGCGAACCGCACGTAGAGACAGCGGGCATCGGACGACAACTCCTCAAAGGCCGCGATGAAGTCGAGGTGCTCTTCGCCGAGGGTGGAGACCATGCGCTGCCGCACAAACCCGATCATTTCGTGGAAATGATCCAGGTAATAGCGCGACTTCAGGGATGGTAACGAGGAAGCGGGCAAGGTCTTCGAACGCTTACACGAGATCCTGACGATGCGCTAGCGTGCTTCGATTTCGAGGTCCATCGATCACGAGCTGAGGCAGTCGCCCCAGCGGGTAATCCTGACCGGCATCCCGATTGGTGGCGACCAGGAGGTCACCACTACCATCGATCCGCTCGGCCACGCGCGCAAGAGTAGCGGGGACATCCTTGTCACCGCCGCGAGCCGAGGAACTCGTCCAAGGCGACTTGCAGACCTTCGACCGCAGCAACTAGATCGGGGAAGAGGCGGCGGGCGGGTGCGCGGGC
>CAYGQD010000326.1:4207-5560 GCA_964351855.1 uncultured Verrucomicrobiales bacterium | reverse complement strand
TGGCAGTTCCAATCAGGCTGAGAAATTCCTTTTGCGGGCGAAAGTTGCGCAGGGGTCGATCTTCGAACCAACGCTGCAGGTTCGCCCACAGCGGTTTGGCCATGCGGACGGCGAACACGCCGGACTTGGGCCGAGGATGCCCTTGAATCGTGGCCACATCTCCTGCCGCGAAAACGAAAGGATGCTTGGTGGCTTGGAGCGTGGGCGAAACCAAGACAAACCCGCGTGAATCCGTCTCCAACCCGGATTCCGCGAGCCATTTCGGCGGGCTGGCATTGGTGACCCAGAAGACATGATCCCCGGCAATATCCATGCCGGATTCGCAGACGACGCCAGCGCTGGTCACCTCAACGACACGCTCCCCGAGGTGCACAGGAATACCGCGCTCCTTGAGAATCCCGCGAAAAATCTTCCGAACTTTCGGATTGTGGGTCTCGAGAATTTCCGCGCCGCTGTGAACCATGGCGACCTCTAGATTCGGCTCCATCCGTTTTCTCATGGAGATCACCATCTCCACACCACCCGCCCCTCCCCCCACAATCACAGCTTTCGTTTTCGTCCCCGCTTCGACAATCGGATTCCAGCGCTCCAACAATTGCGGCACGGGTTTTGACGGAATCGCAAACTGCTCCGCTCCGGGAACGCCGATTTGGTTGGGCGTGCTTCCGATGTTGATCGAGACCACATCGAAGCCAATCGAACTCCGTCTTTCCAGGTGAACCCTGCGGTTTTCGAGATCCAGACCATTCGCCGCTGCCAAGATGAAACGCACCCCGGCAAATTGACACAGGCGACGAAGATCAATGTGCGCCTCATCGTAAGTATAGAGTCCGGCGATCAATCCCGGCAGCATCCCGGAGTAGGGCGCGTGGGCCACATCGCTGATCAGAGTCACCCGAACGCCTTCCAGGGGCTTCATTCCCATCATCCGTATCAACAAGGCATGGCTATGGCCGCCGCCGACGAGGACGAGGTCTTTGGCAAAAGGAGTCTGAGGAAGTTCTCCGTTCATGAGATCAGGGCCGCGAGGCTACATCCAGAAGCTGGAGATTTCCAACTCGAACGAAGAAGTTGCCGTAGCGGATTGCGAAGCGCGTTTCCCCTCAGGATTCGTTTCCCATCACCAACCGGCTTCCTGCTTTCTGCCGGAGTTCAAAGTTCACCGAGGCCGAATCCAGAAACTGCTGGTAGAGCCCTCTGGCTTCCGCCCTTTTGCCGTCGCGGTCAGCGAGGCTCGCCGCGTAGAACCAGGCGTCGGCAGCTCCCGGGTCGTCGGGATTCGACGCGAGCCGTTGCAATCGCGCCATCGCCGCTCCGGTTCTTCCCTGCTCGACTTCCAAGGAGGCCAAACTC
>CAYGQD010000326.1:0-4197 GCA_964351855.1 uncultured Verrucomicrobiales bacterium | reverse complement strand
ATCGGGCACACCGGCTTCGACAAATCCTCGTGCCAGCAAGCGAACCCCATTCATGACGCTTTCCTCACTTCGAGTCGATTCTTGAAAACGAGCCGCATCTTCCAAGCGACGAACCCGAACCATCAGGGCGACCAACTCAGCCGCAAGACGATCTTTCCAGGGACGCTCCGCCCGAGCGATCAATCGGTCAAAGTAGGCAAGGCACTCTGCCTCCGTTTCTTGCTGTTCCGCGATCGCCCAAAGCCGAAGGAGACATTCGTGAATGTGATAGGGACGCTCCCCTGCCCTTCCCTCCAAACAACTCCGATAGTATTCCGTGGCCTCATCCCAGCGCCCGAGGCGGGTGAAACAAGACGCCCGGTTCATCAAAATCTGTTGGTCGTGCGGATCAATCGCCAAGGCCCGCTCATAATATTCCAAGGCGCGCTCCGGAAATCCTTCTGTCGCGAGGACATAGCCGCATTGGCTGAGGAGCTTCGGATTGGTGGCGTCCAAACCGACGAGATCGGGAACCAGCGGCACCTGTTCGGGACGCCCCGTTTTGCGATAGAGATTCATCAACAGGCGCATCGGCTTCGGAGCAAAGGGCTGGGCTCGGATCATCGCTCCCGCTTGAGACTCGGCAAATCGCAGGTCTGCTTCGGTCTCTAGATTTGTTTCCTGAAACGCAAGGTTCACCCATTCCGAAAGCCCCGTGAAGTCATCGGGGACCGCCGCAAGGAACTGTCTTCTGGCGATGCGTTCGCGAATCGGGTCTCCACGGATTTTCTCCAATTCGGCGACCAACAGCCACTCTTCGGGTCGCAGGTCCCGCATTTCGGCTTGTTCCCGCATCACATCGACCCAACCGAAAACCGCCATTTCCTGCGCCAGCGTCTTTAGGGTTCGCCTGAGCGTTTCGAAGTTGGTTTCTGAGACAAAGGCTGCCAACGCGGAGACCAGCGCGGCTCGGTCCCCTTCCCCGGCTGCGAGGCGGAGTGAGCCACGAAGAAACGGAACTCGCAAGTCTTCCGAAAGTTCGTCGAAATGGACTGCGTCAATCCAGCTTCGCGCTTGGGCCCAGTTCCCTGCCTTGATCGCGGCATCGGCTGCCAACCAGCGTTGATCGCCGGTGGGTTCTTGCCCTTGCCGGTGAAGAAACGTCGCCGCCAGTTGGGCAGATTCTTCGGATCGACCGAGCGCGGCCAGAAGCCTGATTTGGTGAATCGCCAGATGGGGCTCGGCGATCTCGACTTGGCGCAACGCGGCTTCCGCTTTCCCCAGACGTCCTTCGTGGAAACAAAGGATCGAGCTAAACAAGCCCCGAAACGCGCCCTCCTCGGGCAACGATGCCAGCCAGGTCTCCCGAAGTTGCCAATATCGGCCCGAATCCGCCGCTCCTCGGATCATCGCGTCCATTCCGCCCAGCCAATCCTCGGCCGGAAGCCGGTCGCCCGTCATCGATTGCGCAAACGCCGCCAGAACCGGCTGCGGGGCGAGAAGGAGAGCATCGGGAAGCTCCAGCAAATCCACCATCAAATCTCTGGCGGCCACCCCGTCCGAATCCGCCAAAATCCCCTGGGCAAGAAGCTCGATTCCTTCTTTCCGGGCTCCTTCGCGAAGAAACATTGCCGCCGCAAACTGCACCGCTTCCCACTGTTGATCGCGAATCGCAGAACCACCCGTCTCCCTCAGGTACGCGAGCGCGGAATCGACCTGCCCCGCTTGCAGCCAAATCTGGGTCCGCAACGTCAGCGGAAGCACCTCGCTCGAAGCGTGCTCCGCGAGAAAGGCCTCCACATCGCCCTCTGACCGGGTTAATGCCACGAATCGCGCCCACGCCGGCAATCCAATTTCAGGCTGGCGGGCCCCCAATTGCCGATAGATCGATTCCGCCCCTTCCAGATCGCCCTGCGCCGTTTTGGTCATCGCCGCTGCCAAACTGACGTCATCAGCCTGCACCTCCACCACGAACAGGAACACGGCCAAAGCCAGAGAACTGGAAATCCGCCGATTCACCTTAATTTCCCAGTGCGGCGATGATCGCGGCCGCCAACGCTTCGTCTTGGTCGGGATGAACCGTGCGGAGATCGATCTTGTAACCGTCTTCCGCAGTGTATCCCATCACCGGCGGGCTTCCTTTACGAAGGCGTTCCGCCAGCTTCGTCAAACTGAGGTTGGCGGGCCGGAGATCGAGGGTCAGCGAGGGGATTTGCGCTTTCGGCATGGTTCCGCCGCCGCAGCGGGAAATTCCTTCGCCGATCGCGACCGCGTCGTGATTCAGCTTCTCAAGCAGTCGCTCAGCCCGAGGTTTGAGATCGGTTTCGATTTGGGCAGAGAGCATTCTGGTAAGAGGAAGGTCCGGGGTCGAATCGCCAGGATGATTCAAGTATTCCGTCACCACCGCCTGGAGCCCGGTCAAGATCAGCTTGTCACAACGCAGCGCCCGAAAGAACGGCTCCTTCTTCAGTCCGGCGACGAGATCGGCTCGACCCGCAATGATTCCCGCCTGCGGGCCGCCGAACAGCTTGTCTCCACTGACACAGACCAGATCCACGCCGCGGGCCAAGACCTCCGCCGCCGTCGGTTCGCGCTGGATCGGAGCCAATTCGTCGGTGCGGATCATCGCCCCACTACCCAAGTCCTCGACCACCGGTATCCCGTGCTTTCGGCCCAGTTCGACCAACTCTTCGGTGCTCGGTTCATCGACGAACCCTTCCATGTAAAAGTTGGACCGATGAACCTTGAGCAACATGCCGGTCTGAGGACCAATCGCTTGTTCGTAATCTTCCAGCGACGTTTTGTTCGTCGCGCCGACTTCGCGCAACTTCGCCCCACTCGTTTCCATGATCGCCGGGACACGAAAACCGCCACCGATTTCGACCAACTCTCCCCGCGAAATGACGACTTCGTTCCGCTCGCCATTCGCGAGATGCTTGAGGATCAAAATCAACGCAGCGGCACAGTTGTTCGAGACGGTCGCAGCTTCAGCCTGACACAGCAGCGCCAGGCAACGCTCCAAATAGCCGCCCCGCTTCCCCCGATCTCCCGAGTCCAAGTCCAACTCCAAATTGCTGTAGCCTGTCCCGATTTCGCGAATCGCATCACCAGCCGCCGAGCTAAGCGGCGAGCGCCCCAAATTCGTATGAATGATCACGCCGGTTCCGTTGATGACCGGCTGCAAACGAGAACGCTCCAAGGCAGCCAGCTTCTGCCGGATTTCCCCGACGATTTCCTCAAACTCGCCCGGCTCGACGGTCCCGGCCCGAACCTGTTCTCGAAGTTCGCTGATTTCCTGACGAACCAACTCGGTCACGAGCGGTTGGGGCAATCGGGACTGGAAATCGCTCTTTTTGAGCGCATTGAGAACCTTCTCTACGGCGGGGATGCGACTGAGGGGAGGCTTGGGCTTAGACATTTTCGGAAACTCGGAGGTGAGACAGGGGCGGGCAATCAAAAAGTTCAACGTTGACGGATCGGTCTCCAGACGACAACGATGGGCGCGGTAGCGCAATTCATGATTACACCGCAACAAGCTCTCAAACGCCTGCAAGACGGCAACCGACGCTTTGCCACCGATCATTTGCGACAAGACCATTGCTCGAACGACCAACGTCGCCGGGATCTGATGGCCGGACAAAAGCCCTTTGCCATCATCATTGGCTGCTCCGATTCCCGAGTTCCGGCCGAGCTCATTTTCGATCAGGGACTGGGCGATCTTTTTGTGATTCGAGTCGCGGGGAATGTGGTTGCACCCTCGCAAATCGGAAGCGTGGAATATGCGGCGGAACGCTTTGGCACCCGCCTCGTCGTCGTTCTGGGCCATTCCAAGTGCGGCGCGGTGAAAGTGACGCTCGACGAACTGGAACGGCCGAAGGAAAACCGCTCCGCCAACTTGAGTTCCATCGTCAGCCGGATTCAGCCAGCAGTCGAAGCCCTCTTGAAATTAAGAACCCGCCAAACTTCGGAACAACTCCTGGATGAAGCGGTTCGCGCCAATATTCGGACCTCAGCCTTCGATCTCCGTCACGGCTCTCCCATCCTGGAAGCGATGATTCTGCACCATGAGCTCCTGGTCGTCAGCGCGGAATACTCCCTCGAAACCGGAGTGGTCGAGTTTTTTGGGAATGACTCGCGCTAGGAGCCTGGCGGACTTCGCCCGCCCGGCTCCGAAAATCGGGGATTCGGCCAAAACTCCCCTTCGTTTTCGTCGTTTGT
>CAYGQD010000325.1:0-5715 GCA_964351855.1 uncultured Verrucomicrobiales bacterium | reverse complement strand
CGAATGCGGCATTATCTAATGGACGCCGAAAAGTCGGAAGCAGAAAATATTCGCTCTGAGAAGGCTCAACCAACAGTCTGGGATCAAACTGCACCCGAAAATCAAGCGATTCCTCCGAGCAACTCAGCGTCCGATGAGCCTCCTGTAAGCCCCGTAGGCCAGGAATCAGAAGGACCCGCACCAAATCCAATTGCAAAGCGAATTGAGGAGCAGATGAGCGGTGCTAACCGCGAGGTATCCGTTCCGAATCTTTCTTCCACGTCAGTTTCGAAGTCATCGGAGCCTCCCATGACTGGTTTTGCCGGAGAGCCCGCTTCACCGGCGACGTCGGAGCACCCCGTGCCGGATAGCAACTCTGGTCATATTGAAAACCAAAAACCGAAGCAATCGGGAGAAGAATCGCTGAATCCCTACACGAGGTTTATGATTTGGTTGTCCGGGGCGGACAAGAACAGGTTGGGTAAATGCCCAAAATGGGAAATCCGGAAGTATGAGGCTTTTGGGGCGACAGTCCTGGTGCCATCAATTTTCGGCGCGATCGCCGCATCTTACGCTGTTTCTACGGTGACGCCTCCGGGTTACGGATGGATCGCCTTCGCGTTCGCCATTGTCTGGGGCTGGATCATTCTGACGATCGACCGAGCCTTGCTTTCCAGCTACCGAGCCTTGGCGGACACCACCACCAAGATCCTCCAGTTCGTGCTGCGTTTTTCGGTCGCCGTTCTCATGGGGTTTTGCATCGCACATCCGCTCACCCTTCTTCTCTTCAAAGACACGATCACCGCAGAGATCGACAAGCAGCGCGACGCGGAAATCGAAGAGGTTCGAGCCTCGTTTGCAGAAAACAAAGCCAATCTCCAGACCCGGATCGCCACGGCCAACGAAACCTATCAGAATTTCGACCAGCAGCGTCAACAGGCACTCAGCGCCCCGTTCGAGGAAGCAACGGCGGATCGTGGGCCTGATCCGAGCGAAAATGTCTCTCTCGCCAAGCAGGCGATGGAAGAGCAGGTCGAGCAGGCGACCAAGGCCAAACGCGCCCAACTGACGAACCTGGATACTCAGCTTGAAAAGCACAATGCGGAGTTGTCGAAGATCCGTGAAGAGTATTCCAAGTGGCAGGAAGAATACGACAACGAGATCAGTGGAAAACGGGGCGGCCCCGCTGGAATCGGGCCGCGAGCTCGAAGCATCGAGGCTGACCAACTGGGCTGGAGACGAACCGAAACCGCCCGCCTCACCGAACTTGTTACCAACTTAACCAAGCAACGGACCCAACTGAGCGACGAAATTCTCGCTGCGGAGCAAGACATTCGGACTCGCTACGCGGCAACGGCTGCGGCTGAGGCTGACGCGATTCGGGAGGACGAGATGGAAATCGCCTCGCTGCAGCGGAAGCTGCAATCGCAGCGCCTCAGCATTTTCCAGAACCAGCAGGAGGAGCTTGCCGCTCAATACAAGGCGCAGATGGATTCAGCGAAGGAAGAGCGCGATCGCCTCCTCCAGGAAGACGCCCAACTCGCCGATCTGCAATCCGAGCGGATTGAGCAAATCTCAAAAGGAACCCGACAGGATTTACTAACCCAAACCCTGGTGCTTCACCATCTCTTCGGAAAGGGTGATGAAGGCGGTCAATTCGCCATGATCGTCTACATCATGATCGCTGCGCTTTTTATGCTTCTGGACACCATTCCTCTGGTCATCAAATTCTTCACCAAAGCCAGCGTTTACGACAGATTGGTGTGGGAGGAAGATGAACTGGCCGATGTCCCCGCAGATGAAATAACCGCCCTCCGCGTGGAGCACGCGCTCGAAAAATACAGAGAAGATTTGGCTGTCGAAACAGCTAAACGTCAACTTCGAGCGCAGAAGAAACTAAAGCGTCTTCACAAGACTTATGGCACCAAAAACGGGAAGAAAGATGATGAATGGGAAGCGGTCGTAGAAACCATACAGTCCGGGAACATCGTTAATCGGCTTAAAAGAGAGGAGAAGGAGCCATTGAAGATCGCCCAAACCAGCCCATCGCTACAGCATTTGGAGGCAGGAATCATCGAGAAATCAGAAGACCCAGAAGAGGCAACAAGCGTCGGCGATAGTAATGACGTTAACGAGCTCAACGGCTCAGATGTTGTCGATCCTGCGGGTTCGACAGAGAATGGGGATGGGCAAAACGAAACTTCTGACAAAGTAAACGGCTCCTCAACAACTGAAATTCCCGACTATACTTTTGGTTCAGAAATTCCAGAACCTGGGAAACAAAACCCCAAGCCCAATCTTGAGAGCTAAAGTTTTCCAACCGAATTTCTCCAAGATGGCCAACAACCACGTTGGGTTATCTCCTTAGTGGGCCTCACGCGGAGTTCACGGCCCTGAGTCCTAATTCATCAAAAACGGCTCCCAATCAGGGATCCCGTGAGTGTTGCGAAGCAACGCCGTCACCGGAACTTGCCGAGGTGCCTGAGGGGGTCTCAACAGTTTCAGTCCAGCTTCTTCCGGCGTCTTGTTCGCCTTTCGACTGTTGACCCGTTTCGCGGCAAGGACGCAGTTTTCCCAGTTGGTTTCGCCGCCACGGGAGCGGGGAACCACGTGATCGATGTTTCCTTCGCCAGGTTTGAGGGATTGTCCGGTGTATTGGCAGCGCCCCCGACCGCGCGCCCAGATCGCGCGATTGGAAAACTTGGGCCGCTTGAGGGGCACTCGGGCGAAATTCGCACAAACCACCACGGTGGGAACGCGAATGGGACCGTGAGCCGTCCCGATCATCGTATCTCCCTCACGAATCGGGAGTTTGAGCCAGTCTTCCCAGCGGGTCGGGACCATGACGTCTTCCGCGGCAATATCGAGCCCCGTCGCGGCATCCGTCGCCATCTGACAAAAGGCTGCGGCCGGGGTGGTGATGTTGATCGCTTGCCAGTTCCGATTCAGAACCAACACAATATTTTTCGAAAGAACGCTCATGATGCTGGGGGCCTCATCAGGGCTGGAGACGACTTTTGGACGGATCAATGGGCCAATCTCTTGCATCGAAGCCCTACATTTCCCACCTTGAGTGATCAAATGGCAATTCCGACTCCATTTCGCGTGATTCGCCGGAAGATTCTGCTAGGTCTTCTCCCATGAGAAACCCCATCGCTCTCTTCACCCTGTTGCTGCTTCCCTTCGCTCAGGCGGCTGAGCTGCCGAACATCCTCTGGATCACGAGCGAAGACAATGGTACGGAACTCGGCTGTTATGGCGATCCCTACGCGGTGACGCCCCATATCGACAGCATCGCGGCAAAGGGGCTGCGCTATCTGAATGCCAGTTCCACGGCTCCGGTTTGCGCCCCGGCCAGAACCACGATCATTTCGGGAGTCTATCCCCCGGCGATGGGAAGCCCCCACATGCGTTCCGAGGTCGCGATGCCTCCGGAAATGAAGATGTATCCACAGTTTCTGGCGGAACTGGGCTATTACTGCACGAACAAATCAAAAGAGGATTACAACCTCAAGAAACCCGGCGAAATCTGGGAACGCGGCGGGCATTGGAAAAATCGCCCCGAGGGAAAGCCGTTCTTCGCGATTTTTAATCACACCATCAGCCACGAAAGCCAGATCCGGAACACGATTCCGGAAGAGGCGAAAATCCACGATCCCGCAAAAGCTTCGATCCCTCCCTATCATCCGGACACCCCGGAGGTGCGAAAAGACTGGGCCCAATACTATGATCGGCTCACGATGATGGACGAATTGGTAGGGCAAAATCTCCGGGAATTGGAGGAAGCCGGATTGGCGGAGGACACCATCATTTTCTACTACGGCGACCATGGCTCCGGCATGCCACGTCACAAGCGCTGGACCTATCAGAGCGGATTGCGAGTTCCCATGATCGTTCATTTCCCGGAGAAATGGAAGCATCTGGCCCCGAAAGACTACAGCCCCGGCGGCGAGAGCGATCGCCTGGTCGGGTTCATCGATCTTGCCCCCACGCTCCTGTCCATTGTCGGCCAAGCACCTCCGGCCTGGATGCAGGGGAACGCGTTTGCCGGGAAATTCGAAACGGTAGCCCCGAAATACGCCTTCGGATTCCGGGACCGGATGGACGAGCGGATCGACTGCGTTCGCCAAACCCGCTCCCAGCGCTACAGCTACCTGAAAAACTATCTGCCTCACAAACCCTGGGGCCAATACATCCAATACATGTTCGCCACTCCAACGACTCAGGTTTGGCACAAAATGTATGAAGAGGGAGCGCTCAATCCTGTGCAGGCCTTGTTTTGGCAGACCAAGCCCAGCGAAGAGCT
The DNA here is from genome assembly GCA_964351855.1 of uncultured Verrucomicrobiales bacterium. Taxonomy (GTDB): domain Bacteria; phylum Verrucomicrobiota; class Verrucomicrobiia; order Verrucomicrobiales; family DEV007; genus JBCDHN01. The sequence continues at coordinate 1,430 of CAYGQD010000325.1, read as the reverse complement.
CTATGACCTGGAAAATGATCCTTATGAGATTAACAACCTCGCGGATTCGCCCGACCATGCCGAGGCTCTCGCGGAAATGCGCCAGGCTCATGCGGATTGGTCTGCCCGGATCAAGGACGTCGCGCTGCTGCCGGAATACGAGTTTCACCGACGGGCGCGCGAGGCGAACGTCACGCCTTACGAAATGGGCCACGATCACGAATTGTTCGATCATGCGGCGATTTTCGCGGCGGCCAATTTGGCCACTTCCCTGAAACAAGAGGACTTGCCGGAGATCGCGAAGTTGTTGGAGGACGACGATCCCGGGGTGCGCTACTGGGGTGCCATTGGGCTCCTCACGCAGGGAAGTCTGGGGATCGAAACGGCGCGCGAGAAACTCCATGCCGCGTTGCAGGACGAGTCGCTGATTGTCCAGGTGACGGCAGCGGAGGCCCTCGGACGCTACGGAACCGATGCGGAAGCCGGCAAAGCCCTGGAGGTCTTGATTCAGCACGCTCAACCCGAAGGCGACCCGTATCTGGCGATCGCGGCCTGGAACGCGATTGATTATCTCGACGAACGAGCCCGCCCCGCCGTCGATCAGCTTCTGGCGACTTCCCCGAAGCCTGACAATCCGCCGAATCGGGCTGACAAATACTCGGTGGCATTGAAGAGCAAAACCCTGGCGGACCTTGGTGTCGCGGAGCCAGAGTCGAAGAAGCCAGCAAAGAAGAAGAACAACTGAGGGTGCTCCGTCAGGATAAAATCCTCACTTGGCCGCAAGAGACATCGCGCGTAACTTCTCATCAGTGATGTCTCGCCCGGCTTCGTTGTTTCTTCGGTTCGCCACGGTCTGTCTGTTTCTCGGACTGGCCTGGATCCACATGTATTGGGCTGAAGCGACTCCGTATGCGAAAGCGATCGAGCAATACGGGCAACTGGTACCGGCAATTGAACCCCAGATGTTGACGTGGGGGTTCGGGGGTTGGTTTCTGGCTGCCGCGCTTTCGGTCATCGTGGGGCGACCATCGTGGCTCTTCACCCTGTTCGTTCTGCTCAGCATGATTCCGCTGAGTCTGCTTGGAATCGCCTTGTTTTTCACGAGCGAAACTCCGTATAGGACCGTGTTAGGAAACGTGGCATTGCTGGCGACTCCGCTGATTCTGTGTTTCGGCGTTGTTCTGGAGTGGCGAACTTTCAGTCGCTTTTTGGCCCGCCTCGCTCTGACGGTTTCCTTCGCCACCTTCGGCGTCCTCGCGATGGGTTTACACTATGAAGGGGAACTTCCGGGTCTGGGAATGGTTGAAATCGGTTCCCCCCAGCCGGAAGAATGGAACGCGGTGATCGCGGGAATCGCGCCTGAACTGGACCCGCTGAAGCAAAAACTGGCGCTGCGCGTTGGCGGCGGCATTGCGCTCCTCGCGGCGGTTGGGATCTGGTCGAATCTGATG
>CAYGQD010000324.1:0-5750 GCA_964351855.1 uncultured Verrucomicrobiales bacterium | reverse complement strand
TCGGAGGTGGAGATTCGGTGACCGCCGCGAATGAGTTTGGCTTCGGCGACAAGATGGATCAGATGTCCACCGGTGGCGGGGCTAGCCTCGAACTCCTCGAAGGCAAGGAGTTGCCCGGGATCGCCGCTCTGGATGACGCCTGATCGAGGATCCGAACTCCCGGATTAAGGGAAAAAGTGGCGAAGAGCTTCGGCGATGCCTTTTCCGTAGCTGGATTGTGCGACGAAACCTCCCTCGTCGGTGATCGTTTGTTTGACGGCTTCCACCGCGTTTGCCGGACAGGCCAAGCGATGAGCGACCGCCTTTTGCAGCTTGGGAAGGTCGTTGTAGTTGTCTCCTGCCGCGAAGATTCGATCCGGCTCCAGCCCCAAAACCCGTCCTAATTCGCTCAGGGTCGTTCCCTTATTGAAGTCACTATGGGCAAAGCGCAGGTAAATCGTAGCTCGCTCATAGTGAATCATTGCATCCGGGTGCGATTCCCGATACTCGTCGATCACTTCGCAAATGCGGTCCATTTCCGCTTCCGATGAGGAGATGATTTCATGAGGCGCGTGATGCTGTTCCAGATACTGGGCGCGGGTATTGGATTTGATGTAGGTCTTCACGTTTTCAAAGAAGCCCGGGGCGCTCAGCATCATGGTTCGGCAAGCGAGTGTTCGTTTGATATTCCAATCGCCAAGTTCTTTCCAGGTATCCTCTTCCCAATGCCAAAGGCAGGTTTCTTCGGTGATGAGATAGTCTGGCCGGAACGGAACTCCACACCAGCGTAATCCTTCGAGCGCGAATTCCATGCTCCGACCGGTGTTCACGACCCAGACAGCGCCCTCAGTCCGCAATCGCCGCAGTTCATCGACGAGAAAACCGTGAACCGGAGGATTCCCGACCGGATCAACGGTAGTTCCATCAAAATCCAGGCTCAGGATCCAGGTGGGGGCTTGCTTCTCCATTCAGGAAATCGGATTCACGTTGCTAAATGTCAGGTGCCGTTCATGGTGCAGTCATGAAATCTGCTTATGAACTTGCTATGGAGCGTCTGGACAAAGTCGCTCCAGTCACCAGCTTAACGAACGACCAGCGCAAGGAAATCGGGGATATCGAAACGCGATTCAAAGCGAAGATTGCCGAGAAAGAGGTCTTTCTTCAGGGACTGATCGCTCAAGCCGAAGCTCAGGGAGATTTGCAACAATCTCTCCAGCTCAAACAGCAACTGGCAGCAGAGATTAGCCAGCTCAATGTGAGCATGGAAGAGGCGAAAGAAGAAGTCCGGAAGAACTGATTCCATCCCACAGCCAGCTCGGCTCAAACAAACGGAGTTCGATCGATCGGCGGAGCTTGGAGCGACTCGGCAGTTACGCCAAGGCTTCCAACTTCTGGAGCAAACCCGCTTTCGGAGTGCCCGCGCCCACGACGGTGTCTTTCACTTCTCCACCCTTGAAAAAGAGGAGCGTGGGGAGACTGCGAACGCCGTGCTTCGCGGCCAGTTCCTGGTGCTCATCGACGTTGACTTTTGCAATCTTGAACCGATCACCAACTTCTTCAGCCAATTCCTCCAGAACTGGAGCAATCATCCGGCAGGGCCCGCACCAAGTGGCCCAGTAATCCACCAAAACAGGGACGTCGCTTTGTTCTACAACTTCAGCGAAGTTGTCGGGATTGAGTTCGGTTAACTTAGCCATGATCTTGAGTCGGTTGGAATTGACGCCTCCTTACTACGGTCGGCGGCGTTCAAGAACCGTTCATATCAACCAATGTCAAGCTTCAGAAGAGCTTGGGTACGCCGCAGAAATAAGTTACGATGCGTTTGCTTGCTCTTTTTCTCGGCACCTGCGTTGGAATCCAGCTCACTTGGTTCACCAAGCTCCGCTCGATTTCGTCTTGGTGACGGAAAAAATTTCGGCGCAGCTTCATCGGAACTTGTTCCTGCGCCGTCCCTTAGCCAGGTTCCGAATCAAGAATCTCGCAAAGGCGAAACGAATCAGGAGTTGAACATCGTCATTACTTCGATGCCGAGGACCGCGAGAGAAATGACGAGGATGATGAGAACGAATGGCATTGTAGTCTGGGAGTGAGAGATGGAGAAAGCTTTTAGGCGCTGAATTTGGTGAATAGCTCGATCAGAAGGACGACCACGGAAAGAACCAAAACGATGACAGCAAAAGGCATCAAGCCCGCTTCTTCTTCGTACTCTTCGTATTCGTACTCATCATCGAAGGCGGCGGTCGCGGAACCTGCTGAAGGCGGCTTTAACGCCGTGGTGGGAGCTCCTTTCGTCATCGGCTGCGTCTTTTGCAGCTTCACGGTCGCTTTCGGAAGGGGAGTTGCGCCTCCGGGAGACGGCGTCGCGGGACCTTGTCCGGGAGCACGGGCCAGAGGAATGGTTCTGGCACCCGTCGGAGCTTTCGGCGCAGGCGTCAATTGTTGAGTCCTGGGCGCTGGCGCGGGAACCCCTACACCGGAAGGGCTGGGTGGTTTGGCCAGCGGAATGGTTTTGGCACCTGCTGGAGCGACTGGCTTTGGCGCCGTCGGAACGGGGGCGGCTGGGCGTGGAGGTCCGCCTGCTGGTGGAGGGGCCGATGGCATGGGTGCCGACGGGGCAGGAACTGCAGGCCGAGGGACACTAGGTTTAGGAGCTGCCGGTGGAGGAATGGCACCTCCCGGGCGCGGAGGTGGAACTGCGGCGGGACCCCCACTTCCTTCCCCTGGCTTTGCCTTCAGGGTAATCCGCACGGTTTCCTTCTTCAGAGGAACGGTTGAAGTTTTGTTGGTGGGCCGGGGAGGCTGATTTGCGGAGTCGCTCATTCGTGCGGTTTATAAAAAGTTTTACGGATTTGAGGAAAAGTATAGCGCAAGGATGGTCACGCCTGTCAATCGCTTAATTTTTTCGGGGAAGATTTATTAACTGGATCGGTGATTTGTTGAGATTTTCATATCTAGATATCTTGATATGTCGATATTTGATCTTGAGTGAAAGGGGTTTTCGGTGGAGTAAGTCGCTGGAAAATCACCGCCATGCCCAAAACCGAGCCTGACATCACAAATGAACTGAAGGGTCTCCTTCAGAACCGCATCGCCATTCTAGACGGTGCCATGGGAACGACTATTCGGGGATACGGACATTCCGAGGCAGATGCGCGAGGAGAGCGCTTCAAAGATGCCCCCAAGGATCTGCTCAATAACGGCGACATCCTTTCTCTGACTCAACCCGACACGATTGCCGACATCCACAAACGCTTCTACGAAGCGGGATCCGATATCGTGGAGACGAACACCTTCTCCGCCACGAGCATCGCCCAGAGCGAGTTCTTTAAGCAGGATCCGCGCGATCATGGGGGGCGGAAAGATCCGGATTTTTTCCAAGAGATCATCGAGGACCCATTTCTGAACGATCTGGCCTGGGAAATGAACGTCGAAGGCGTGCGCCTGGCGCGAAAATGGGCGGACCAAATCGGTTCCGACACCGGGCGAAGGCGTTTCGTGGCTGGCGCGATCGGGCCGATGACGGTTTCCCTGACGCAGATGAGCGATCCCGAGGATCCCGGTTTCCGGATGGTCACCTTCGATCAGGTTCGATCAGCTTACGAACATCAGATCCGGGCCCTGATTGAAGGCGGCGCGGACATCCTCATGGTAGAGACCATTTTTGATGCGCTGAACTCGAAAGCTGCGCTCGTCGCGATCCAAGACGTGTTCGAGCAAGACGATATCGAGCTTCCCATCATCATTTCTGCGGCTGTCGGCCTGGGTGGAGAGACGATGATCTCTGCCCAACGGGTAGAAGCGCTCTGGAATGCAGTCGCCAATGTCAAGCCGCTCGCGGTGGGGCTGAACTGCTCGCTTGGTCCTGACAAAATGCGCGCGTTCGTCGAGGAACTGGCTCAAAAGGCGAGCACCTACGTTTCCTGTTACCCGAATGCCGGAATGCCGAATCCGCTCGCTCCGACCGGATTCGATCTCTTGCCCCCGGACATGGGCGATTTCATGACCGATTTCGCCGAGGCGGGATTCCTCAACCTCGCCGGCGGTTGCTGTGGAAACACGCCCGAGCACGTCGCTGCGATAGCCAAGGCTCTCGAAGGTCGTCCGCCCCGGCAAATCCCCACGCCGGAGCCGATCATGCGTTTGAGTGGTTCCGACGTTTACAACCACACCGCCGACAAGAACTTCCTCATGATTGGTGAGCGGACCAACGTCGCGGGTTCGCCCCGGTTCGCCAAGCTGATCAAAGAGGGAAAGTTGGAAGACGCCGTTTCCGTGGCCCGTCAACAGGTCGAGAACGGGGCCAATGTGATCGATGTCTGCATGGACGAAGGCATGATCGATGGGGCCGAGATGATGACGAATTATCTCATCCTGCTCCAGTCCGAGCCGGACGTGACCAAAGTGCCGATCATGGTCGATTCCTCCAAGTGGGAGGTGATCGAAGCCGGACTCAAGACCTTGCAAGGGAAGGGGATCGTCAACTCCATCTCGATGAAGGAAGGGGAGGACGCCTTCCGGGAGCGGGCCCGCACCATCATGAAATACGGGGCCGCCGTCGTGGTGATGGCGTTCGACGAAAAAGGCCAAGCCGCCACCTACGAAGATAAAATCCGTATCTGCGGACGCGCTTATCGCATTCTGGTCGATGAAGTGGGATTCAACCCTGAAGATATCATCTTCGATCCGAATATCCTCACTGTCGCCACCGGAATGGAGGAGCACAACAACTACGCGGTCGACTTCATCAACGCGACCCGGTGGATCAAAGAAAACCTTCCCGGCGCGAAGATCAGCGGCGGCGTCAGCAACATCTCTTTCAGCTTTCGCGGCAACAACCCGGTGCGCGAGGCGATGCACTCCGCCTTCCTTTACCATGCGACCAAAGCCGGAATGGACATGGGCATTGTCAATGCCGGGATGCTCGAAGTGTACGACGAAATCCCGAAAGAGCTGCTCCAGAAGGTCGAAGACGTCCTCCTCAATCGCAATCCTGAAGCGACTGACGTCTTGCTGGAATACGCCGAGCAGTTCAAGGGTAAGGGCGGAAAGAAGATCGAAGTCGATCTCAGCTGGCGCGAGGATCCGGTCGAAAAGCGGCTCGAACACGCCCTCCTTCGCGGCATCACCGACTTTATCAATGAAGACACCGAGGAAGCGCTCCAGAAATACGGTCGTCCTCTCAAGGTGATCGAAGGACCGCTCATGGATGGGATGGGGATCGTGGGCGATCTCTTTGGTGCCGGAAAAATGTTCCTCCCCCAAGTGGTGAAATCCGCTCGGGTCATGAAGAAATCGGTCGCTTACCTCACCCCGATGATGGAGCTGGAGAAAGCGGAGAACCCAAGCCAAACCGCTGGAAAAATCATCATGGCGACGGTCAAAGGCGACGTCCATGATATTGGCAAAAACATCGTTGGCGTGGTCATGGCCTGTAACGGATTCGATGTCATCGATATGGGCGTGATGGTTCCCTGCGAACACATTTTGGAGCGGGCGCGGAAAGAAAACGCGGACATCATTGGCTTGTCCGGGCTCATCACGCCGTCGCTCGATGAAATGATGCACGTGGCCAGAGAAATGCAGCGTGAGGGGATGGATCTCCCGCTCCTCATTGGCGGCGCGACCACCAGTCCGGCCCACACCGCGATCAAAATCGCTCCCCATTATGATCACCCGATCATCCACGTGCTCGATGCCTCCCGCTCAGTTCCCGTCGTCACTTCACTCCTCAGCGAGGACCAGCGCGATCAATTCGTGAAGGACAACCAGAC
>CAYGQD010000323.1:0-5815 GCA_964351855.1 uncultured Verrucomicrobiales bacterium | reverse complement strand
GATAAAATCTCAAGATTCCATCGTTGTCCTTGTATGGTCCCGAAGGGGATGACTGCCGAAAGGCATTGGCGACGTCGTCACAAATGGTGAATGTGCGTTTGCCCTGTTCCGTCCCGAAGGGGATGACTGCCGAAAGGCATTGGCGACGGGTAAAGAGGTAACTCCCAGTCAATCCTGTTAGGGTCCCGAAGGGGATGACTGCCGAAAGGCATTGGCGACTCTGGGGCGGCAGCGCCAATTTTCGAGTTGGAGTTTGGGGTCCCGAAGGGGATGACTGCCGAAAGGCATTGGCGACTCCTCAGTGCAGACAGCGCTACTGGTTACATCATAGAGGTCCCGAAGGGGATGACTGCCGAAAGGCATTGGCGACTTTCGGTTGCTGTCACGGCCTCCGAATCATTGGGGCGGTCCCGAAGGGGATGACTGCCGAAAGGCATTGGCGACTTCGCAAACCCGATCAAGGAGTTGGCTAATTAACTGCGTGTCCCGAAGGGGATGACTGCCGAAAGGCATTGGCGACTGCATCGGGGAAAGCTTCACCCGAATACAAGGGACCACGTCCCGAAGGGGATGACTGCCGAAAGGCATTGGCGACACGCCTTTAAATTCGCTGTCTTCGATTAGCGTTTTTCCGCAGGTCCCGAAGGGGATGACTGCCGAAAGGCATTGGCGACTCGGCTAGCTGCCGTAATCTTTCGCACTGGGTCTTGGTCGTCCCGAAGGGGATGACTGCCGAAAGGCATTGGCGACGCTGAGCGGATTGGAGTAACCTGTGTGCTTCCTGAGCCGTCCCGAAGGGGATGACTGCCGAAAGGCATTGGCGACCATGCCAACAGCTTCTTATAAGTTCTTTAGTTGTGCAAATAGTCCCGAAGGGGATGACTGCCGAAAGGCATTGGCGACTGTCTAGGCAAGTCTCCGATTTCCCTGATCCTGCGGTAGAGTCCCGAAGGGGATGACTGCCGAAAGGCATTGGCGACAAGCTTCAGCCTTGCGCGCGCTTTGGATTGCAGCCAACTCGTCCCGAAGGGGATGACTGCCGAAAGGCATTGGCGACGCCCGTTGCCATGTGTTCTTGCCAACGGGCCGGGCATGTCCCGAAGGGGATGACTGCCGAAAGGCATTGGCGACTTCTTGTCTGTACCGTCCACCTTGTAGACAGTTATCTCTCTGGAGCGATTTCTGCCGAAAGGCATTGGCGACCTTTCGCCGCGCACAAGAACGTAGCCCCCTTCTTCGTCGTTGGAGTGATCCCTACCGAAAAGTTGGAGACGCTGCTTCAGGATCCGGTGTCGTTCAGGAGTCGTTCCCGCCGAACGCCATTAGCGTCTCCCTCTTGCGAGGCGGAGCAGGGGAGACTTGCGGGCTGGGGATTGAGTCGCGCTGATGCCGGTCCGGGACATCCCTGGATGTCCGATTCAGGGACAGTTCCGGGCCGGGGTGCGATTAAGTGTTCCTGTAATCCGCAGCCTCTGCTCACCCGTCATGAAATCCACCCACCAACAGCCGATCCAGCCACAACCAGACAATCGACCATCGTTCAGCGTCGCGACATTATGGGATCAAGCTAGAGCTTCCGGCAAGGCCATTAGTTACCGTGGCCTGAAAACGGCCTTCACCTTATATTACTGCCTGCAGGATTCCGACACCCCGGCCTGGGCCAGAGCCGCCATTACCGCCGCCCTGGCATATCTGATTCTCCCGGTTGATGCCATCCCGGACGTAATTCCCGCCGCTGGCTACACCGATGACGCCGTCGTCCTTGCCGCAGCCCTCTGCACCACCGCAGCCCACATCAAACCGAATCACCAACGCCGCGCCACGGACCAAATCCAGTCTCTCTTTTCCTGATCCCGCCCATCACCCCGCGAAATCCGGCATTCCCATCACGACTCCTTCTTCTTCCCTGCCATGAGCCCTGCCAAAGCCATCACCCATACCGACCGCGCCGCCCTCACTGCCATCAGCTCGGCCACTGCCGCCTCGGCCAGCCTGGGCACGGTCACCGTAGCCACCATCACCACGACGTCACCCGCCCGGGGCCCGCTCGGCTGGATCGGCTTGACCACCGTTGCCACATCCTCGATCGCCCTCCCCATCGCTGGAGGCGTCGCCGTCAGCGGAGCTGCCGTTTGGGGAGCCTGCAAAGTCATCACCGCCATTCGCGACTGAGCCCCCGCCAACCAGCCCGCGCAACGAACGAAACCTACCCTCGAAACCTCTCATGCCCACCGTCTGGATCGAAACCCCACATTCCAAAGTCTCCCTCGCTGGCACTCGCCTCATCGTGGAAGGCCCGCGCCCGCTTGAGGATGGCGCGTTTTCCTCCACCCGCGTGAAGCTGCGGGACATTCCGCTGCGCGATATCGATCACGTTGCCTGCCGGGAGGACGTCACGGTGACGACACGCGCCCTTGCCGAAATGCTCCGGCGCGGGATTGCTGTCCACTTGTTTTCCAGCAAAGGCCGCTACCTGGGCTGCAGCCTGCCCCAGGCCTTACCCAAAGGGATGGAACGCAGGCGTCAATATGAGCGATCCTGCGAACCGGATTTTTGCCTCCGGCTCGCCCGGGAAATCGTCAGTGCCAAGATCTACAACCAGCGCCGGGTCCTCCAGCGGCTCGCCGCCTCGCGGGGAGAACGCGACCCGGTCGTGGACCGCCTGACCGGATTCATCAGCCGCGTCCAAAACACCCCCAGCCCGGAGAGCCTCCTCGGTGTGGAAGGCTCTGCCTCCGCCGGGTTCTACCAGGCGTGGGCACGGTGGCTGCCGGAAGCGTTTCCCTTTGAGCGGCGCTCCCGGCGTCCACCTCAGAATCCGGTTAATGCCTGCCTCTCCTATCTATCCACTCTGCTCTATGCCGAAGCCGTTGCCGCAGTCCACGCCGTGGGCCTGGATCCCGCACTTGGCCTGTTTCATGCCACGGAAAACGGCCGCTGGGCCCTGGCCCTCGATCTGATGGAGCCCTTCCGTCCCGTCATCGTCGAGTCCCTTACCCTGGATTTGCTGAATCGCGCCATCCTGAAAATGGACGACTTCGAACCCGCCGAAGGTGGGATCTATCTTTCCAGCCAGGGACGCAAGCGCCTGATTCTGCACTACGAAAAACGGCTCGGGCGGGAATTCATCAGCGAGCACACCGGCCAGCGCACCAGCATCCGTCGCCAGCTGCATTGGCAGGCGGAAGCCTTTCGGCGCACCTTGAATGACGACCGGGAAATGACCCCGTTTCGGATGAACTGAACCATCCCATGACCTCGACTGAAGAAACGGAATGCGGTCCGCGCTCACCGTTCCCCGGATGGTGGGAAGAAGCCTTCCCTCCTCTGCCCGCGGAATGGAAACCACCAGGAAAACCAGAAATGCTCGTCCTTCTCGCTTACGATGTCAGTAACCCGAAACGCCTCAGTCGCGTCGCCAAAGTCTGCGAAGGCTACGGCGTCCGCGTCCAATACAGCATCTTTGAGTGTCGGCTGGAACCGGATGTCTTCGAAAATCTGTGGACGGATCTGTTAGAGGAGATCGACGAAGACGAAGACCGGCTCGTGGCCTACCGACTCGATGCCAAAGCCGCCGCCCGGACCCGCACCGCCGGGACAATGGTCTGTTCCAGCGAAGTCATCTGTTACCTGATATGAGCCGAAACGTCCCCATTTCCCCCGTAGGTCGGGAGCCGCAAACGGCCAGAAAAGGGGGCGTCCCGACCTGGCGCTTCAAATCACTGAAAATGAGTAAATTAGAGCAAAAACCTGCCCTCACGGCGGACGGATCTGCTAACCGAATTGACTGGGCAAAACCGACTCCCGACCTGGAAGGAAATTTGACTCCTGAGGCTCAACGGGTTAGAAAAGAGCTGTCCCGAGCCTGGGATCTGCCGAAAGGCATTGGTGACACGGGCTGCTCCGGTGGACGGCTGCCGAGGTAGAGGGCGTCCCGAGCCTGGGATCTGCCGAAAGGCATTGGTGACTTCGTCTGAGTGATTGCGGTTTTGCACTCCTGGCAAGCGCGTCCCGAGCCTGGGATCTGCCGAAAGGCATTGGTGACTGGTTTTCACGGTGGTTGGCACTTTCAGGTTATAGGTAACAGTCCCGAGCCTGGGATCTGCCGAAAGGCATTGGTGACTGAGCGACCTCGTGACCAGTTGTATTAAGAACGTGGTGTCCCGAACCTGGGATCTGCCGAAAGGCATCGGTGAACGCACATCGAGTTGGTGTCACAACTTCCGTCTCTAAAACCCGTGGCGCGAGCTTGCGGTCTCTGGCGCGGACTACTGCGGACATCCCGGGATATCCAAACCAGAGCGCGGTCCACCGGTTCGAAGGTAGAGTGGGCCAAAGGGTTCCAGTCCCTGCCTCCAGAAACCTGACACCACTATCCACTCGACCATGAATCTCTTCGACTTTGACCTCCTCTCTTTTACGGAAGAACACGGCCTGCTGCTGACCCTCGGCTTGTTCGCCGTTTTCTTTTTCATCAACTATCTCTCCAGCACCCGGAAGATCCTCCTCAGCATCCATCACTCCGCCGAACGCGAAGAACGGATACTGGAGCTGCAGGCAGAGATGCAGCGGGACGACGGCGCGGCCGATCGCAAGCGGCAGAGAGAGGAAGTGGAACGGGCCGAACGCCTCATGGTTCAGGATTACGTCGATCTGCTTCTGCCCAGGCTCCTGAAGATTACCAGCCTGCGGTATCTGGGCAGCCGGAACCGGAACCTGGACGAGCTGGCCCGTTACCGTAACCAGGCCCATTTCATGGCGGCACAGGTCATCGATCCGGCTCATCCGGAAAAGAACCTTGCCGTCCGGATCGCCTTCCTCGTCCTCCAGCTGTCTGCCGCTTTCCGGATTGCGCTGGACGCCCGCTGGGTGCGTGCCCTGACCGATACCCAACATACCTTTCTCGAAAACTGGGGCCGCCGGTTAGAGCCGGTCATCTGCTCAGGCCTTTACCCGGGCGAGGTCTTCCTCTACCGCGAACAACTGGAGATGGCCAATAACATCATGATCCGGAAATCGAATCGCGGCCTGCTCCGCCCCCTCGACTGGCAAGAGTTCACCGTCGAACTGGAAGCGAACGAGGTGCTGCGCGAAATCACCGATCTGATTGCCAATCAATTCCGGCTCATCTTTGATGAAACGGTTCCCGACCCGAAGCGCCGCGCGATGCAGTGTCGGCTTGCCATCCTCTGTCTCTACCTCTATGCGCTTTCGGATCGCAATGGGAACGCCGCCCGGGAGCGGAAGGAAACCGCCCTCTGGCAGAAGGTGGGCGACTGGTTTCAGTGGGAGGAGGACGCCGGTCAAAACCCGAGATGGTTCGTGTTCGAATACGGCGATATCAAACAGTGGATCCTCCGAAATGCCGATGGGAAATCCGGATCCTACCACAACGGGGTTCGCGCCCCGGGCCGCAATCAGCGGCATGCCCTGGCCTCATGATGGGCATTCAGCAAGACGCCCACGGAAGAGCCGGAGGCACGGCGGTAATTTGGGGTTCTTAATGATTTCTGGATCATGCTGATTGTCAGAGGCTTGAGCCAGAAATGGCTTCGGGATGGGTTTCTGATTTTGCGCCATCTTGTCCCATTTAAGATTCCTTAACGAATTCGGCCTTGCAATACCCTGGAAATCAGTAGTTTAGAGAGGCCGCTCTTCCGTGAGTAGTTCCTGCCGAAAGGCATTGGCGACGATTATTTTTGACAATCCTTGAATGTTTTTGATACCTTCCGTGAGTAGTTCCTGCCGAAAGGCATTGGCGACCCCCTTCAGGGCGAAGATGGCCACGAGGGCCACCACCTTCCGTGAGTAGTTC
>CAYGQD010000322.1:2633-5840 GCA_964351855.1 uncultured Verrucomicrobiales bacterium | reverse complement strand
GCCTCCAAGACCATTTCCTGGCCCACCCCGAAGCCTTTGTGGAAACCGGCTTCACCTGGCGCGGCGAAGAGGCCCCGCTCAAAAGCTCCGACATCGAAATTCCGCCCTGGTTAAAGGGCGATTGAGCTTTCCGACGATCGCAACGCGGCTCAACCGATTGGTTCCGGGTCCAGATTTTCCGCAACCATGCGAATCATGCCCAACATCGTCGGTCCGATGGTGATGTTCCAACGTTCGGAATCCAGGCCCAGAAGCTCCGGCAACTCAGAGCCACGAAATCCGGCGTCGATGCTTACGTGCAAGTCGTGCCGCGTCACGTGGTTGATGCCCGCGAGTCGAAAAAGCAGCCCCCCGGCGTGAAAGATCTGGAATCTTGCCGGTTCGCTACAGATGAGGTAACGAAACCCACCCAGCAGCGTCCCCAGCTTCCGGAGTTGCGGACCTTCGAAGTGATGGAGGAACAGGTTCGCGTAGACCGCATCGCCGCGAAGCCCCGGCAGTTGTTCGAAGAGATCGCCCTGAAGCCAACGGAGCGATTCCGGAGCCGATTTCGGACGCGGGGCGAGATCCAGCGCGGTATAAACCGACTCCGGGTAACGCCGAACGTAGCGGCTCGCAAACGTCGCATCGCCCGCTCCCAGCTCGACGGTTTGCCGCGCGCCAAGCCTTGTCAGAGTGCGTTCCGCCCAGCGAAAATTCCCCGAAATCGTGTTGATGAGCCGCAAATCGCGCCGACTCCGAATGGCATCCGGATCATCGGCAGCGAGATCATCCAGAATCTCAGGTTTGACGACGCGCGATTGCATGTCAGCCACCTTACCGAAACAACAAGGGTGCAAAGTCCGCAAGGTAGCCACGCCAGATCGGCCAACTGTGATTTCCTTCGGTCAGGTTCCACTGATGCTCAATTCCGGCTTCATCGAGCGCGGCGATGAACTTCTGGTTTTCACCCAACAGAAAGTCATCTTTGCCACAGGCGATCCAGAACAGCTCGAGCTGGGAATTGGTCTTCTTCCCGTCCCCGAGCGCTGCTTGAACTGCCTCCCGTTCCGGGACCGCCGCACTGAAGGCTCCGATCCAAGCGAAGGTCCCCAGCTCGTTCAACCCAATCGTCAGCGAATGCAGTCCGCCCATCGATAGGCCGGTGATCGCGCGATTTTCCCGGCCGGGCTTCACGCGATACGCTTCCTCCACCATCGGAAGCGCGACTTCCATCAGATCGCGGCGCAGTTCCTCGGTATTTTCGGGCGAACGGCCATTGCCGTAGGAATCCGGAATCGGGTGGCCATCCAGCATCAGCACGATCATGGGCTCGGCCTTCCCGGCCGCGATCAGATTGTCGAGAATCCAATGCGCCTTTCCATAGGCGACCCACGTCGCAAAGCTATCGCTATGCCCATGTTGCAAGACCAGCAGCGGATAGGCGGCATCACCGATCTCATAGCCAGGAGGCGTGTAAACCTGCAGCTCTCGGAAACGCCCGATCGGCTCCGAGTGATACGCATGATGATGAACCGTGCCATGGGGGATGTCCGCCTGAAAATCGTAATCGTGTCCGCCGGGAAGGTGCAGCACGCTGGTCCGCAGCGAACGCATCGGCTTGAGCGCCGGATTGCCGGGATCGATCTGCTTCACGCCGTCAATCGAGAAACTGTAACCGTAAAGTCCCGGATCGATCGCATCCAGGGTAACCGACCAGATCCCGTCATCATCCTTGGTCATGGCGACCTTTCCTTGCATCATTTCGCCGGAAACAGAGACGTCTTTCGCGCCGGGCGCTTTGACCCGAAAGGTCACCTTGCCGTCGGGGTGAATCGTCGGCGAAACGATAGGCTTTGGCCTTTTGGACGTCTTCTCGGCAGCGTCCGAACTGGCGGATAGAAGGGAGAGAAGTCCGAGAGCAAAAACGGCTATCACCGGAATTCTGGCCATCGATAACAGTGGGGGGCATTTCATGAGGTTTTTGATCGAGCCACGTCCCTGGCGGTTTGTCGATGGCAAAGATGGAGTTCCACCGGTCCGTCGCCGGTCCGTCAATGGGTCAAAGAAGGAAGCGCTTGGCTCACTTTATTCCCGGAAAGCCCATCCTCGGGGTTGGCGATCTCAACAGACTCGGCTATGAATCCTCATGACTATGAAAAACCCCTTCATCATGCTCATCGGTTTTGCCGGTTTCGCGATTGCAACCCTTGGAAACGCCGAGCCCGGACTCTGGACGAATTCGGCCGACGAAACCCTTCCTCCGGATTTCACCATCCAAGGAGAATACGCGGGCGAAAAGCTCGGCGCGCAGGTCATCGCGTTGGGCAGTGGTCGATTCCAAGCGGTTCTCTATCCCGGTGGGCTGCCGGGCGCAGGTTGGGATCAAACGAATCGCAGCTTGCTCGACGGAACGCTGGAAGGCGATGTCGCGATCTTCAAACCTGCCGAGGGAAATCGAAAATACATCGCGGCTTCGCCAGATAAATTTTCCGCTTCCGCCAATTTCCCGCCGGAAGGTCATCAGCCTTACACCGGCACGATCACCGGCGATACCTTCGCCGGAAAAGACGCGGAAGGCACCGCATTCAGTCTCACCAAAACCACGCGCAAAAGCGAGACGATAGGGGCGAAGCCGCCGGAAGGTGCCAAGGTTCTTTTTGATGGAACTAACAGTGATGCCTTCAATGGCGGGCGTCTCGACGAAGCAACCAAGCTGCTGAACACCGATGGAAAAGACATTCGGACCAAAGACAAGTTCAACAACTACACGATGCACATCGAATTCATGCTTCCGTTCAAACCCGCCGCACGCGGTCAGGGCCGTGGGAACAGCGGATTCTATCAAGTCGATCACTACGAGGTCCAGATTCTCGATTCGTTCGGACTCGAAGGAAAGAACAACGAATGTGGCGGCGTCTACACCAAGGCGGAACCGCTCGTCAATATGTGCCTCCCACCATTGACCTGGCAAACCTACGATGTGGACTTCACCAACGCCGTGGCCGACGCCGAAGGGAAGAAAATCAAAAACGCGGTCATGACGGT
The DNA here is from genome assembly GCA_964351855.1 of uncultured Verrucomicrobiales bacterium. Taxonomy (GTDB): domain Bacteria; phylum Verrucomicrobiota; class Verrucomicrobiia; order Verrucomicrobiales; family DEV007; genus JBCDHN01. The sequence continues at coordinate 2,813 of CAYGQD010000322.1, read as the reverse complement.
TCGGCACAATGGCGTCGTGATTCACGACCAGCTGGAGATCACGGGTAAGACCGGCGGTTCCCGTAAAGACCCGGAGGGAACGCCCGGCGTGATCAAGCTTCAGGGACACGGAAACCCGCTTCAGTATCGCAACATCTGGATCGTCGACCATAGCCCATCAGTGTTCAAGGAAATCAACGA
>CAYGQD010000322.1:0-2623 GCA_964351855.1 uncultured Verrucomicrobiales bacterium | reverse complement strand
CCCCTTCAATTCTCCAAAAACCCCAATCATGACCAATTCCAATCGTCGGAAATTCCTCCGCAACTCCGGTCTCGCCGCTGGAGCAACCCTCGGTTTCCCCGCCATCGTCCGTGGCCAAAACCTGAACTCCAAAATCCGCGTCGCCTGCATCGGTGTTGGCGGTAAGGGAGACAGCGATACGAAAAACGCCGCCAACGAAGGTGGTGAAATCGTTGCCCTCTGCGATGTCGATACCAACACCCTCGAACGGATGGCGCAGAACTTCCCCAAAGCCGCGAAGTTCCAGGATTTCCGCAAGATGTTCGAGAAAATGGAAGGTGAAATCGATGCGGTCACGGTTTCCACGCCGGATCACATGCACGGTTGCGCCGGAATCATGGCGATGCAGCTCGGTAAACACGCCTACGTTCAAAAGCCGCTCACCCAGACCGTTTGGGAAGCCCGCATCATGCGTGAGCTCGCCCGCGAAAAGCAGCTCGCCACCCAGATGGGCAACCAGGGCAGCGCGGAGAACGGGCTGCGCCGCTCGGTCGAGGTGATTCACGGCGGCGTCATCGGCAAACCGCTCGAGCTCCACGTCTGGACGAATCGCCCCGTCTGGCCCCAAGGCATCCCGCAGCCCGAAGGCTCAGACCCGGTTCCCGACAACCTCGACTGGGATCTCTGGCTCGGTGCCGCTCAAGAGCGGCCCTTCAAGAAAGGCGTCTATCATACCTTCAAATGGCGTGGTTGGAAAGACTTCGGCACCGGGGCTCTTGGGGACATGGCCTGCCACACCGTCAACATGCCGTTCCGCGCGCTCAAGCTCGGTTATCCTACCCGAATCGAGTGTGAATTCTCTTCTCGCGAATTCCCGGAGACGTTTCCCCTCAGTTCGCGCATTCGCTTCGACTTCCCGGAGCGCGAAGGCTGGCCCCCACTCAAGTTCTATTGGTATGAAGGCCCCCCGAAGAAGGAATTCTGGCCGATCCGCCCGTATCCGGATCTCACCAAACACGTGGTCGCCTCTCAGGGGAAACTCCCGGCAAGTGGTCTCCTCATCGTCGGCGACCAAGGCGAACTCTATTCTGGTGACGACTACGGTCGTTCGTTCTTCCTCAAACGGAATGATGAGGCGACCTACATCCCCGGTGACCAACACGAAGCCTGCAAGGCGATTCCCCAGTCCATTCCCCGTTCGCCCGGCCACGTCAAAGAGTGGTTCGACATGATGAAGGACGGAACCCCGGCCTACTCGAATTTCGAAGTCGCCGCCTACCTCACCGAAGTGATCCTTCTCGGCTGCATCGCGCAGAATATTGGCGAAGGGCGCCCCATCAACTGGGACGGCCCAAACATGAAGTCGACCGACAACGAAGAGGCGTCGAAACTCGTGAAACGCTCCTACCGCCCCGGTTGGGAACCCCAAGTCTAGAGCAACGATCTTCGATCGGAGAATGAAATCTTGACGAACAATTTCTCCACTACGCCACCAATCCAAATCCGAGTTGAAGACCCGACTGCGGCTTCAAGCCCAGGTCGTGCCTGCGACGTGACAACAGGGCTTTGTCCGGTTCGTGGAAATTCATTTCATTCCTGAAAATTCGTGTCCAAACAGGGCTGAAGCCCTGACCTTTGTGCTTGAGGGCTTTCAGCGCTGTTTCCGTTTGGCGTCGCGTAGCGACCGCTCATGGTAGGCGTGGGTTTCAACCCACGTTGAGATGAACGTATCATCTGCGTCGCGTCAGCGACCGCTCAACCCGCTACTGGGGGCGAGCCTTCGACTCTGGGTTAGGGGTTACATTATCTGAGGGTTTCGACTCTGGAGCGGTAGCGGGATGGTCAGCGTCGTCTTGTTGAACCGACGAACCCTCAGCCGCCCACGCTGCCGGGAACGAATCGGCGGAGCGATTCGTCTCCCGGGCCACCGCGCCTCACGTCGAAGGCTCACCACAAAGCCTCCTCGCCCGTAACTCGCTCACCCTCCGCCTGAAATCGAAAGCGCAAAGGTTGCACAGGGGCCTGCTCAACAACCGATAGCACCGGGGCTATGCCCGGATGCTATCTTTGGGGTTCGGCATCTTTTGTAACGCGCACTATGCTCCCACCTTAGATTTTTGAATAATTACGGATACTACAAATGCCAAGATCATCGGCACCACGATAGCTATGATTAGATGCATGCAAATCACGTTGCCTGTATATAGGGGAATCCCGCCAGACCAAGGGAAAAATAAAATGGGAAGAACAAGTGCAGATCCAAAAGCTCCCGTATGAAATACACGATACTTTCCTCCGAAAATTATGAATCCTAATGTTCCCAGTATCAGTGAAAAGAGAAAGGCGACCGGGGCCCCGAATCCCATGCGCGAGGTGAACAAAGCACCTGCTAAGCCGAGCGCTAGTGCCAGGAAAAATCGGGCGCCTTCAGTAGGGAGGTGGAAATGGGAAGCACTGTGATTCATGGCTGCTCTTAGCCGAACGTCAAAGTCCTCTCACACCTGCCCGAGGGCGAGGCTTCGACTGCGGATTAAAGGTTGAACGATCATGGCGGATTGAACTCGCGGCGGGGCAGGTGTTGAGAGCGACGCCTTGTGTACGCCCAGCATGGGCTGAAACCAAAAGGGGTTCAAGTCCCCTGTTT
>CAYGQD010000321.1:0-5865 GCA_964351855.1 uncultured Verrucomicrobiales bacterium | reverse complement strand
ACCTATGCAGTTAGCTCGAGTAATTTGGGATTTTCCAACCCCAAATGCACGATCTAACCTCCAAGATGCTGGATTTTGAGCATCAATTTCGTCATGAGTCTGACTGCGTCGAATATCTCCAAAAATTGAAGTGGTCCGATGGCTACAAATGTCCTAAATGCGCTCACTACGAAGCTTGGCAATCCAAAAATGGCCTAGCCATTTGCAAGCAATGCCAGCATCAGTGCTCGTTGACTGCTGGAACCATTTTTCACAAAACGCGCAAGCCACTTTTGTTTTGGTTTCGAGCCATTTGGTATGTGACCCAACAGAAGCACGGAGTCAGTGCTTTGGGCCTTCAACGTGCCTTGGATTTGGGTAGTTATCACACCGCTTGGGCATGGATGCACAAGTTACGTTGTGCTATGGTTAGGCCGGGGCGAGATCGGCTTTCCGGAATCGTTGAGGTTGATGAAGCCTATTATGGTGGCATTAAGAAAGGCAAACGAGGTCGTGGCGCCGATGGAAAGGCTCTCGTGCTCATTGCCTCCGAAGATAAGAACGGAAAGCCGGGACGAATACGCCTGCGCCATATCGAAGATGCCTCCGGCAAGTGTTTGCTCAGAGCGCTCCAGGAAATGGTGGAGCCAGGAAGTCGTATCAGGACCGATGGGTGGAAAGGCTATTCGAGGCTTCAACGATCTGGTTACGAACACGACGTTGTCGATGGGGGAAGTTGCTTAGTTGGAGAGGATCTGCTGCCAATGGCTCATCTCATTACCTCATTGCTAAAGCGATGGCTGCTTGGCACGCATCAGGGAGCCATTGGTCACTCTCACCTGGGATACTATTTGGACGAATTTACCTTTCGCTTTAACCGAAGAACGTCAAAATCGCGAGGCTTACTCTTCGAGCGCTTGATCGCTCAGGCAATGACGGTTAGCCCGGTTATGAATAATGACTTGGAAAACGGTGAGTATCATACGTGGGAAGATTAGAAAGAGAATTGTAATCACTGGAGCTAAGTGCATACCCAGGTACTCGAAATAATCACCATTGAAGCGCAAATCTGGACACATTACGTCATCGTACTGGTTCATCCTGCTCTTGTTTTATTAGCTTCGCTAGTATGGTATCTATTTAGGTCATTGTCCAAATAGGCACGATGAGCTTCTTCACAACTCGAGCTGGCCGCATCCGGATGCTTAACGCCTGGTCATACTAAGCTTCCCCGGCAGCCTCAAAATCTACATCGCCCTGGAACCGTGCGATATGCGCAAGAGCATTAACGGGCTCTACGCTGCAGTTCGTCTTTACCACCAAGCCTGGTAGCGAACAACGAACGTCTGATAGTTGATCTCGTGGCGTTCGGCGAATTGGGTCGCTGGCAGGCCGCTGTGTTCGAAGAGATCAAGGAGAGTTTTGCGCTCTTCTGTCGGCCTCGCTCCGGGGGGTAGCGCGTTCCATTTCCAGAATGAATAGCTCCAAGAACCAAGAACGCCCCGGCCCCGCTTGCCGAGGTTGAGCGATGTCCCCTTTTGGGCGTTTCATGCCGTCAAAGGCGGGGACATGGCTCCACTGCGGCGAGCGCAGTGGTGGCCGTTTGCCACGGACTTCGATCTGTTGATCGAACAGGGCTCCACCGAGACAAGCTCGGCGGTGGCTTAACCCGAAATTTCGGACTTTGACCCAATTTCATCATGTGGGTCTTCCTCCCATCAAGAGAGAGCCGCTTCAGCCAGTCTCTCGGATTCTACGCCGACCGGAGAAATCGAAAGGCTTTCTGTATCTTCCAGCTCGTAGATATCTTCCGACCATTCGTCCATCTCACTGATGAACTCCTCGTATTGAATGACCTCGAACGCTCCGGCTTTGGACTCGACGATGGCGGTGAGGGATTCGACCCAGTCTCCGGAGTTGAGATAGTGGATTCCTTCCACATCGCGATCTTCCGGTGTGTGGACGTGGCCACAAATCACACCGACGCAGTCGCGGAGATTGGCCAGACTGCAGAGCTGTTCTTCGAATCGGCTCAAATGGCTCACAGCCATTTTGACCTTCGCCTTGATTTCTTTGCTCAGAGAAAAGTAGCCTTTCCCACGCCATTCCCGCCATCGGTTGTAGACGCGATTGATGCGGAGGAGCATTTCATAGGCCACGGATCCGGCAACGGCGATGAACTTGTGATCGGTGGTCACGGAGTCAAAACCGTCGCCGTGAACGACGAGATACTTCCCTTGTGGTGTTTCGTGGATGTATTCGTGGACGATTTGGAGGCGACCGAACCCCACCGGGAGAAAGCGCTCCAGGATATCATCGTGATTTCCCCGGAGATAGATCACTTCCATGTGTTCCTTCTCCATTTTCTTCAAAATGGTCCGGACAAATTTGGTGTGTGAGTCGGTCCATTGGCCACCGCGTTTCAATTGCCAGCCATCGATAATATCACCATTTAGGATTAACTTTTCGCAGCGAACGCGTTTTAAGAACTCAATCGCTTCGAGCGCTTTTGAGTCAGGCGTTCCCAAGTGAACGTCCGACATGATGACGGTTTTATATTGATACGGCTGTGGCTTTGGCATTCGTCCGGAGGTTAGGAGTATTGGAAGGGTATGGTATTGCGAGATTTTGCAGATTCGTATTCCACCACCTGAAGCAGGCTGGTTTCAAAATCATTCACGACCCGTTCCCAACTCACTCCCAACATCGCCTCCCGCGCATTTTTCCGAACTTCCGGCCAATGGCGTTGATCGACGGCATGCACGCAGCAGGCCAGAAACTCGTCTTCTTGATTGAAGGCTGCCTTGAAGCCATTCACGCCATGATGGATATGCTGGCGAGCGGCCGCATAATCGTAGGCCACGGTCATAAGACCACTGGCCATGGCTTCAGGAACGACGTTCCCCAGCGTCTCCGTGGTGCTGGGAAAGAGAAAGACATCCGCAGAAGCATAGTGCTGCGCCAAATCCTCGTCGAAGCGAGGACCGGCGAAAATGAAATCCTTGTGCTCGTTTTCCAATTCAGCGCGTTTGGGACCATCTCCTACCCAGACTGCCTGGAAGTTAGGATGGAGCTCTTTGATTCGCTGATAAGCTTTCACGAGGAGCGATAGATTCTTCTCCGCCGCGATCCGGCCGACATAAATGCCGACGATAGCGTTTTCATCGACTCCCCATTCCTTGCGTAGTTCCAGGGAACGCTTTTCCGGGGAAAAGAGGCGGGTATCGACTGCGTGGGGTAAGAGATCGACGGATTCGAAACCCTCCGCGAGCAAAGCATCCCGAGAATCAATGCTTCGTGCATAGGTCTTTTGCACTCGGCTGTTGATATAGCGGAGATACGCTCGTGCGAACGGCTCCAGGCCGGAAAGATGATAGTAAGAGAGGTATTGCTCGAAATTGGTATGGAATCCTGAGACGATCGGAATCTGCAAGGCCCTCGCCGCGCTGATAGCGCTTGAACCCAAGGCCCATTGGGTGGCGACGTAGATAATATCTGGCCGATCTTTCTTCCAACGCGCCTGAAGTTTCGCGATCGTGGAATAGCCGACGTGAATCCCATCGTATCCGGGAAGCTGGAACGAACGGACGCCCAACCCTTCTTCCTCGGCGTTGATTTTGGTGGGGCGAATCACATCAACCTGATTTCCGTTTTCACGAAGGCCGCGAACCAGCCTTTCCAACGTGCGGGCGACCCCGTTAATCTGGGGCGCATAGGTATCGGTCACGATGGTCAGTTTCATGAGGGAATTCGGCGTCTGTTAGGGTCTAAGTGTTAACAATGGTTAATTGTCAAAATATCACAACATTAGTTGTGTTCCCATTCCGTCACATTGTAACGTCCTCGAAAACAGCCACCAAATTTCGTGATACGAGCGAGAACCAAGGGCCTGTGACGGGCCCTTTGGAAGCCGAGAAACGTAGCAATTGCGTCACAACAGCCTTTGTCTCTCTAGACAGTACGATGCGTTAGGGTGCGTTCGAAAACTGGAACGGACGACCAATCAGGTTTCAAACTAACGGACAAATGGGAACACGAATGCGCTTCGCTTCCACGAATTTCAGAAATAGCCACGAATCGAGATCTCAATTCGTGAAATTCATTCCCATTCGCTTACCATTCGCGTCCAAAATCATATCTAACGAAGTAGAACTAGCCAAAGAGAGACGCTGTCGACGACAGCTCTACGGTAAGATAGAATCCTGAGCTTAGGACTCCGGATCCGGCGCGAGGCTGATTTTAAGGTCGCTCGCTTCCGTCGTCGGTGTGGCATCGGCTTCCAAGTCACCGAGCGCATACTGAATGCCGTCCAGGAAGTGTTGCACGATCTTTGGATGCCAGTTGGTCTCGTTACGATGGCCGAAGTTGCTGTAGAAGACGCGCCCGCCTTCGTATTCCCGAATCCAGGAAACTGGCACTTGCCGGGCTTTCGCTTCTTCTTCGCTAACCGGCGATTTCTTGGACTTCACCAAGACGTCGATGTTCTTGGATTTGGACATATCCAGGCTGACAAGGACTCGAAGGGTATCGTCACCGGCATAGGAATCGGGCTTGTACTGATAGATCTCATCCATGTGCCAGAACCCTTTTCCTTCAAAGGCCGCATTGATGGAGTTTTCGGCGTCATCGAGTTTGAAGGCCCAGTTTCCTCCCGCGTTCCAAGGATGGCCGTTGAAAATTCCGCCGATCATGTCGAGGGCTTCGGGCCAAGTGGCGAAGTTGTCGCTCGCCGCGTGGATTCCGGCGATTCCTTTGCCGCTCTTCACAAAATCCATGATCGCCTTACGCTGGCCTTCGTCGGGAAATTTGAGGCGTGTGGTGTTGTTGAAGAGGAGCACGTCGTATTGGGCGAGGTTCTCGGCGGTGAAAACGCTGTAGTCGTCCGCGAGATCCACCTGGAAGGCACCGGTTTTTTCGCCGAGAGCCTGCAGCATGTAGTTGCCGTAGGGAATCGACTTGTGGATGAAGCCTTCGCAGAGCCAGAAGACCAGGATCTTGCGTTCTTTTTGAGGCGTCGCGGTGGGTTTCTCCGGGATCGCCGCGACGATTTTTCCCATCTCTTCCTCAGTCAACGGCTTGAAGTGGGAAGCCTTCTTTTCCTCCCAGGTTTCCGGCTTTTTCTTGTCCGAATCTTGGGCGACGGCGAAGAGGAGCGTGAGCGTGAGGGCGAAAGCAAGGGCAGCGGCTTTTTTCATGGGTAAAAAGGGTTTTTTGAGGATTAATGCTGGGCGGTCCGTTTGTCCAACCGGAATCGATCCACCGGGACGAGGAGCATTTGATGTTTCCGCGAAGGCGCGTCACCTTCAGCGATGCAAGATCAAGGCTGCTGTTCCCCTTCGCTCCCGACTGAATCTGTGAAAGAAGGCGTTGAGGTTCAGCTGGGTCCTCATGCGGGGTCGAAGCGCGGGATGGTCAGCCTGGAGGGCGGAGCGTTTCTGATGGGCGGGGAGGGGCCGGAGAGTTGGGAGAGCGACGGAGAAGGTCCGGTCCGCGAAGTGACCCTGAGCCCGTTTGCGATCGATCGGTGTGCGGTGAGCAATGCCGAGTTCGGGGAGTTCTGCGAAGCGACCAGCTATGTGACGGAGGCGGAACAGTTTGGTTGGTCGATCGTCTTCTACCATCAAATCCCGCCGGTTCATCGCAAGCGGACCCAGTTCGAACACCTCCCGGAGATGCCCTGGTGGTTGAAAGTGGAGAAAGCCGATTGGCGAAAGCCGGGAGGACCGGGAACGAATGTCCGCAAGCTGGGCCAGCATCCGGTGGCGCATGTTTCGTGGCATGATGCCCAGAACTACGCCGCTTGGGTGGGGAAACGCCTTCCGACGGAGGCGGACTGGGAATTTGCGGCCCGGGGTGCTCTCGCACAAGCGCTCTATCCCTGGGGCA
>CAYGQD010000320.1:0-5973 GCA_964351855.1 uncultured Verrucomicrobiales bacterium | reverse complement strand
GCCCTTAGCTTTGTGCTTTCGAGCCTTCGGCCCGACTTGTGCCCACCACGTTCATTCACACCCCCAGATTCGTAGTTCCCAAACGACACCGCACTTCATCGCAAGGTTCGGTTCACCAGCACCCCGAATGCTCTGCCCCCACCTTCGTCCAACCCGGGGCTTTCCCGCCCATCTGCCATGACCCTTGCCTCTTTCCTCACCTCCTTCATCCTGGTTTGTCTCTTGGCCGCCACGGATTCGAACCGCTCAGGATCCGAGAAACCGGCGATTGGCCTCATCGCCCGGGAACAACTGACGACGACGGTGAACCACCCGGAGCCGCCCGCGAATGATGATCTCCTTCCGACCTATCTCCGGGACCGCGGCGTCCGCTCCCTTTTCAACGCCTTCGGTGGCAACCTCTCGCTCGTCGCCATTCAGAAGCTCGTCCAAGAGCCGCTGTTTCTGAAGGGACCCCATCTGAAAGGGAAGATCGATTGCGAAAGTCAGGCCCAGTTCGGAATTTACAATCCCGTTGCGGTGGAGCAGTTGGTCGCCGTCTGCAAGCAGCTGTCCAGTGACACGGTTTTCATCGCCACCACTCAGGAAGCCTACGATTCGCACCTTCAGCGCCTTGTTCGGACCTATTACGAAGCCGCCTTGGTGTGCCAGGCAAATCCGCAATGGTTGAAGGTGGCGAGGGCTGAATATCTGGAGCGGGTCGATCGGCAAGCTGCCAGTTTCTTCGAGTTTGGCATCGATCGACAGTTTGGCGATTTTGCCGAAGCCCAACTTGACCTCGATTGGTATGAGGCCAATACGGCGGTCGGATTCTGGCTCCGCCGATCCATCGATCAAAGCGGACCTCATTTCTTCAGCGCCGTGGAATACCTTCTTCAAGCCTACGACCCAGCCTATCTGGATGATCGAACGCAAAACCCGGAGTTCACCTTCGGCGGGCATCAGTTTCTCGACGGGGAATAGAATCGCCGCTTTCTCTACGGTGCCGGAGTAGCGCCGGGATAACGATTGGAAAAGAAGGTGGGATGATTCAGCAAATCCGCAGTCAGCTTCTGAGCCACCGAAGCCTCCAAAAAGAGTTCCAGCGCAATCCCCAATACCAGCGGATTCGGAACCGCTTTGGGGCGAATGCCGATCAATAAATCCGGCGCGTGACTCGTGATTTCGTCTGCCTCACAACCCTCCCAATGCAAGGCGCGAACAATCAGCGCCAAAGCGACCGCTGTACTCCGCGAAACCCCAGCCCAGCAATGCACCAGGAGCGGCTCTCCCGCGACAGAGTCGGCGAAGCGAAAAATTTGCTGGAGATGCTCCGGGCGCGGCAGGATGAACCCATGGTTCTTCCCCAGGCCTTCCAGACCCACCACATCATGAAAGAACACCGGACAGACTTTCTGATAGCCGCGACGATCAATGTCAGGGCGTTCCGGTTCTCGGATCGAGACCACGTTCCAGAAATCAGGATCCTGTTTGGCCCGGACCGGTAAATCCGGCTGAGCGCAGACAGAAAGATGCGATTGGAGGCAGTCGAGATACATGGGTTGAATTCAGGTTGGCAGCTCCGTGAGCGTTTCTACGCCCAACAAGCTCGCAGAAGTCAGGAGTAAAATCACCGGCCGATCCAAGGACGCCAACGTTAAAATAGTCGACAGCTATAAACTAGATTTCAAACCTCTTTCTTCAGGAGAATGATCCGGTAGCTGTTGGAAAACGAACTGGGACGATTGCTGACAACGCGGCAGGGCAGCCCTTCGAGCATGGGTTCGAGGCTTCGGTTGATGTCCGTGCCGAACGGTTTGGTAAGGAGAACGTTCAGCAGTCTCCGGCCGAACGAAGGCCGCGTGCCGGAAGCGAGAAACTTGTCGAAGATCACCAGCCGCCCGCCCGGCTTCAGGATGCGGATGGTTTCGCGCAGAGCTTGAGTGCCGTCTCCCGTCACGCTGAGGATCAGGGTCAGGATGGCAGCGTCAAAGCGGTTATCCAGAAACGGGAGATCTTCGGCATTGGCCGGTTGGAGGACGATTTCCCGTCCGGGAATCGGCAGCCTGGCGCGCGCCTTTTCCAGCATCGCTTCGCTCAGGTCGATCCCGGTCGCTTCGATCCCTTCGGGCAGTAGGGGCAGATCGGCCCCAGTACCGATTCCGACCAAGAGGACGCGTTCACCCGCCTGCAGATCGAGCAATGCCAGGGTCTGGGCGCGGGCGCGGACGAAGAACGGCAGGTTGATGAACCCGTCGTAAAACGGAGCCCAGCGCGCGTAGATGAAACGGTTCCAGGCATTGCGATCACCCATGGTTCAGCTTAGACCAGAGGCGGGGGCACCGCATCTTCCGTTTTTTTGCGGTAGGAAGCCGTGGGGCAAAAACCGCGCAGCTTTGACCAAGAGAATGTTTGCCGGGTGAGCCTGCCCGCCGTCAGGTAAAGGGTTCGCGAATGATTTCACTCACCCAGCTTTTCCTCCCAACCGCGCTGTTGGCCCTGCTTTTGGTTGGTTGCAGCCACCCAACGGAGCCCGAAGCTGAGGAACTGCCAACGGTTTCCGTGCAGACGCTGACTGCGAAATCCGAGGAAGCGCCCATTTTCGACGAAGTCGTCGGCACGGTCCGGCCCCGGCTGGAGGCAGATGTTTCGGCGAAGGTCACAGGCCGGATTTTGACGATGGAAGCGACGCCCGGCCGACGCGTTGCCGAGGGCGAGGTCCTTTCCACCGTGGAGGTGAACGAGTTGCGTGCGTCGCTCGAAGGGGCGCAGGCGACGCTGGACCAGGCGAAGCGTGACCTGGTCCGAACCGAAAACCTTTACGCGAGCAAGGCCGCCTCCAAGTCTAATCTGGAGCAAACCCGGGCCCGGGAACAAGTCAGCACGGCGCAGGTGAAAGAGTTGCAGATCATGATCGAGAACGCCGCAGTGAAGGCACCGTTCGACGGAGTCGTCACCCGGAAACTCGCGGAATCGGGTGATCTGGCGATTCCGGGCCGTCCGCTGTTCAGGATGGAAGATCCCTCGCTGCTGCGGCTGGAGATCAACGTGGCGGAGTCGCTCGCCGGGCAGATCGAGTTGGGTCAGACCTTTCACGTTCACGTCGAGGGCGCGGACGCCGACTGCGAGGGGACCGTGGCCGAGATCGCGCCGTCCGCGGACGTGGGCAGTCGGACCTTTCTCGTGAAGCTGGACCTGCCGAAACTGGAATCGCTGCGGGCCGGGCAGTTCGGACGCGCCTTTCTACCCCGGGGAACCCGCCGCACCCTACAGATCCCGGTTTCCAGCCTGATCCAGCGCGGCCAGATGGATTACGTCTTCGTCGCCGGTGAAGACAACCTGGCGCGGTTGCGGATCGTCCGGACGGGCCAGGAAGACGGGGACCAGGTGGAAATCCTGGCTGGCCTGGAAGACGGGGAAGAAGTCATTGCCGTTCCACCGGCAGAGCTGCATGACGGTCAGCCCCTGAGCCGCAAGTGATGAACGACGGCGACGCCAACGAAAACGAGTCCAAGGGCATGGTGGGAGCGCTCGTCTCCGGCTTTATCGACTCCAAGCTGACGCCCCTGCTCATCGTCGGCTCGATCTTGCTCGGCGTCTTCGCCATCACGATGCTGCCGCGCGAAGAGGAGCCCCAGATCAAGGTGCCGATGATCGACGTCATGGTGGCGATGCCGGGCGCGACCGCCAAGGAAGTGGAGGAACGCGTCACCACCCCGATGGAGCAGTTGCTCTGGGAGATCTCCGGCGTGGAATACGTCTACAGCACTTCGCGGCCGGGAGAGAGCCTTGTCATCGTCCGATTCAAGGTCGGCTACGATGTGGAGACGTCCCTGGTCCGGCTCAACCAGAAGCTGCAATCCAATTTCGACCGAATCCCGCCCGGGGTTTCGCCACCACTTATCAAGGCGAAGTCGATCGATGACGTGCCCATCCTGGCCCTGACCCTGCACTCGGCGCGGTATGATTCGGTGACGCTGCGCCGCCTTGCCAAGGAGCTGGAAGACGCGATCAAATCGGTCCCTGACGTGTCGGAAACCCGGCTCATCGGCGGTCAGCGCCGCGTGTTCCTGGCTTCGCTCGACTCGGCGAAACTGGCGGCGCGAAACCTCAGCCTCGCCGGAATCGTCCCCGTCCTGCAACAGGCCAACCGGCAGGTGCGCTCTGGCGAAATGGCGGCGAACAACGAGCAGGTCTTGATCGAGAGCGGCGCGTTTCTCCATTCCGTTGAAGAGGCCGGGAATGTCGTGCTCGGCGCGTTCGAAGGGAAACCGGTTTACCTGCGGGACGTGGCTGAAATTCGCGACGGCACGGATGATCCTGACAACTACGTTTTGTTTGGCTACGGCGCCGCGTCAGAATCCGGCGGCCCGGAACAGCCCGCCGTAACCCTCACCGTGGCCAAACGGCCCGGGACCAATGCGATTCATGTCGCGGAACAGGTTCTGAAGAAAGTCGAGGCGCTCCAGGGGAGGATGATCCCGGACGAAGTCTCCGTGGACGTGACCCGCCATTACGGCGAGACCGCGGCCGAGAAATCGAACGAACTCCTCCTCCACATGGGCATCGCCGTGGTTGGGGTTTCCCTGCTCATTCTCTTCATGCTCGGCTGGCGAGAGTCGCTCGTCGTCGCCATCGCCATTCCCTCGACTCTGGCGCTGACCCTGCTGGTCTTCTTCCTCCACGGCTTCACCTTGAACCGGATCACCCTCTTTGCGCTGATCTTTTCCATCGGGATCCTCGTGGACGATGCCATCGTCGTGGTGGAGAACATCGTCCGTCACTACCGGATGCCGCGAAATCGCACCCGGTCGGTCGCCAAGGTCGCAGTCGAGGCGGTTAGCGAAGTGGGCAACCCGACCGTACTCGCCACCTTGGCCGTCATTGCCGCGATCGTCCCCATGGCCTTCGTCGGCGGCTTGATGGGGCCCTACATGCGCCCCATCCCGATCGGCGCAAGCGCGGCGATGGTCTTCTCCCTGCTCGTCGCCTTCATCGTGACGCCGTGGGCTGCGGTCCGCATTCTGCGGCGGAAGAAAACGGACGCGGCGGGCGAATCCGGTCACGGTGAGGGAAATGAGGAAAGCTGGGCCACGCGGAGCTATCGCCGCTTCATGGGCGGACTGCTCTCGAAACCCTCCCACCAGTTTGCGTTTCTCGGCATCGTCATCGGCCTGTTGCTCCTTAGCATGGCCCTGGTTGGGATCGGCTTCGTGAAGGTAAAGATGCTCCCCTTCGACAACAAGAGCGAATTCCAGGTCATCCTCGATATGCCGGAAGGCACCACGCTGGAGCAAACCGCCCGCGTCGCCCGCGAGATGGCCGCCGAGATCAGCCGCGAGCCCGAGGTAACCAACTACCAGGTTTACGTCGGCACGGCCTCGCCCTACAACTTCAACGGGCTGGTCCGCCACTATTTCCTGCGCGCCGGGGCTAACGTGGCCGACATCCAGGTCAACCTGCTGCCGAAACACGACCGCTCTGCATCCAGTCACGACATCGCCAAGCGCGTTCGCAATACGATCGAGCCGATCGCACGACGCTACGGGGCCGCGCTGGCTGTCGCCGAAGTTCCGCCCGGTCCGCCGGTGCTCCAGACGCTCGTCGCCGAAGTTTACGGCAATGATCGCACCAGCCGGGAAGCGCTCGCCCGCGAGGTCATGCGCGTCTTTCGCGATACCGCCGGCGTGGTGGATGTGGACTGGTATGGCGAGGAAGACCAGAAACGCTTCCGCTTCCGGATCGACAAGGAAAAGGCCGCGCTGAACGGAATCACCGCCGAAACCATTTCCCAAACCCTGCGCATGGCGGTGGACGGCATCGATGTCGATCTGGCCCATCTCCCTCGCGAAAAAGAGCCGGTCATCCTTCGCCTCCGGTTGCCGCGTGATGCCCGGGTCGATCCGCGTCAGTTGTTAGGGCTGCGGGTGCGCTCCGGTGACGCCAACGCCTTGGCCGAGCCGGGTGGTCAGCCCGCGATGTCGCCGCTCGTTC
>CAYGQD010000319.1:0-5981 GCA_964351855.1 uncultured Verrucomicrobiales bacterium | reverse complement strand
GCTTGGAAGGAAGCGCGCGAGGCGCGCTCAGATGGTCCATGTTAGGCGCTTACAGTTCATGTCGGCGGTGCGTCCAAAGCGATCGAAGCCGATGTAATCGTCTCCGGCATCCCCGACCGGTTGACCGGCATCTTTGACATACGTGAGTTCCACAGCAGGCTAGGTTTAGCTATTGAGTAGCGCCACTCACGGTTATCCCTTTAATCGTGACTGGTGGAATCATGTCACCAAAAATTACATCATTAGAGGGAAATGTGGGAGTCATTACCTTCTCGTAGGGTTTCGACTCCAGGATCTGAAACTTACCTACAAATAGGCCTAGCTTTCGGTCGCTTTTCACCAAGAGCTGAAAGTCAAAATCACCTTTCTTAGGGGCTTGAAACGAGACAATAGAAGAAATGCTCATTCCTGGTGCCAAATCACATCGAATACCGAATGGTATCCGTTGGGTCTGAACTAAATCGTTATCCTTCAAAATGTTCAGGACAAGTTCATCACAATAGGTGCCTAAAACGGTATCGCTTGGTGGGTCGTATCCATGCTGGAAATACCTCTCTTCCCCCTGAAATCTTAAAGTCCGAATTTGAAGTCTGCGTTGGGTGAGGTTAGTTATCGTAAGACAAATACGCAGATCGGATGATTCGATTATGCGATCCTTCTCAAGGGCAATAACTGCACTAGATTTAAGTGCTAGGGGCTCTTCGGCAGGGAGCTTTGCGTATCCAAATGCAAAAATATGCGCAATTAGAAAAAGGATTGGAAGATTTTTTCGTGGTCTATTCATTTGGCTCACATTGACAGCAAAATCCTCAATCCATTTCCGTGTAAATCGCAAAATCGAGCTTTAATCCTCCATTCAATCAAGCACTTAAACTTTAGTGGCCGTAGGAGAAGAGGTGCAAATTAGCGCGGTTTCCTGGTCGGCGTCAAGAGTTCGGTTACGGCAAAGATCAAGCATCTTGGGGAGATAGATATCGGTGTATCAACTAGTGTCCTCACCCATTCTGAAGAACGATTTTCTGGTTAGCGTCTACTTTTCGGCTCTACTTTCTTGGGGGCGAGATGTTTTATGGTCCTCTCGGTAGTAAAGTTGAGAGACCAATCTTCCCCATCTGGTAGCCAGTACCTTGTCAATTCTAATGGTCCATTACTAAACTTCAAAAACGATCTACCGTCTGAAGAATGTTCTAGCCGGCAGTCTGGAACAAAATTTAGTATAATCTGATAGAATCGGAGTGACCAGCCTGTCTCTCCCAAACGACATATTCCAACTTTGGACTTCGTGAGCCCCAAGCCATCCGTGCGAACCAGGACAAGATAAGTAGGTTTACCACCGTTCAACACTTCACCACTCCACCAAAACTCGGCGTTCTCAACTGTGAATGGAAGCTCCTCAAGCCCTCCGGACAATATCAATTCGTTTCCTTCTGCTTTAATGTTCGATAACACCAAGCATGATAAAAGCGTGAGACTAATTAGTGTTTGTTTTTGCACAGTAAATGCCGCAGTCATTTTCATTTCCGCTATAGTCGTATTCTCCGTACTGATGATCAGCTTTTCTTGGGTCGGGACCTAATGCCCAAGCATAAATATACTGTGAAGCAAATAACCTTAAACCAGTTAATTTTTTGAGGTGGAGCTATGATATGGAATTTCATCACTTACCGACAAACCTTTTTCCAAACTGTAATTTTTGGACAAACAATTGCCCCGTCCTGACCGGAAGCGGCGATAAGGTTCTTGCGCCGGGTGCGGTTGGAAGCGCGGTTGTAGCCGTATTGGATGTGATCGAGTTCGCTGCTTTCGCTCGTTTTACGCCAGTTCATGTCAGCGGTGCGCCCAAAGCGATCGAAGCCGATGTAATCATCTCCGGCATCCCCGACCGGTTGACCGGCATCTTTCATGGTAGTGAGTTCCACGGCAGGCTCAGGATAGGTGATTTTGGGGAACCCGTCCAGCCCGGCGTAGGTGTAGTGGCAGGTATCCTGACTTTCGCCCTGGATTTTGAGGGTTTCGACCCGGCTCAGGAGGTCGTTGGCTCCATCGGTTGTGCCGTAACCGTAATCGACGATGCGACCGTTTAGATGGTTCAAGGCCGTCATCCAAATATTGCAAATCCCGCAGACGCTCGAACAAAAACCGCAATCCCATGGTAAAGAGAGGAATACCTCGAGTTGCCACCTCTTTTTCCCAGCTTCTTTGTCCGGAGGGCCATTCGGATGAACGGGTTTCTTTGCTTTCTCAGTCTCATCTTCCCGGGGTTTCAACCCTGGGAATGAGAAGCAAACGCGCTAGCTGACTACAGGATCCATTTTGAGCAGAATCAATTTGATCTCGATTCTGCTGCACCATCGAATCGATTTGGGTCTTTGTTGCAGTGGACCGGCCGCATTCGATTAATGTGTCGTCAGCGTGATTGTCGAAACTAAAATCACTCTTTTTTTCGAGATTCGAGTTCAAGATTCCACTTCGCCATGATCTTGAACCTATGATTCAAGGAATCCCGAACATCTTCAGCACTATCAAATTGATCAACTGGATCGAAAAACAAGGCTCCAAGAAAGGTGTCATGGTGCAAAATCATGAGTCCATCGCGAACTTGAGCTAGGTCTACGTCATCACCATCGAAAAGAACAATCGTCGTAAACGGCGAAAAGTTTTTCCCAAAACGACCATCAAGCATTCGAGTTGAAAGAGTGGAGAAAAACACTTCCTCAATTTCTAGTTCCAAAGTCAGGAACTCGGTTTCTTTTTCGGCTAGCGGTTTATCGAGCCGTATTTGTGTAACGTTTGCTTTGTCTGTTACTGTGGCTTTTACCACAAGCGGATTGCCGTAGACTAAATTTATCCTCGACGTTCGCACTGAATCATCTTGGTCAGGCTCCCCATTGGAACAACTACCCAAGCCATGCCACAGAATAGGTATTAATAGCGGCAAAAGGTGTAACAAGGACAATACAGGAGGTTGCAGATATTGGTTTGTCTTCATCGTAAGTAGGGTTTGGGCTTCCTGTGCTAATCGCGTTTCATAGGGACGGTTACTGGATTTGGTGTCATGGGGCGACGTGGGATTTTATCCAGGGCGTCTGAGACCTTATCCAGGTTGTCTTTCTGCTCATCAATAAATTCGTCCAACTTTTCCAAGTCCTCGATTGCATCATCTAGCATATCGCCCATTGAATCCCAAATTGGATTATCTGTTCCGGTGCTGAAGCATCTGGTTTCGGTTGTTGTTACAAAGCATCCTAACTGACCTCCACGCTGCTGACGGTTCGCGTGGTTCTTCGATAGAGCCCGTCGTATTGGTAAGCGGCGACTTCGGTGGTGTCATCGACGACCTTGACGATCCGGTTCCATCCGTCCCAGGTCAGAGTGAGGCTCTTGCTCCAGTCCCCGCCTGCGTCCGGCGGCATCAGGGTGGTGTTCCCGGCCAGATCGTGGGCGATGCCGTCGCTGGAGGCGTCGAGCTGGGTGATCTGGTTGTCCTGGTTGTTGACTCGGGTTTGGTCGAGATCGACTGCGCCATCGGATTTGCGGACATACCCGAGCCAGTTACCGGTCGGATCGTAGCTGAATTGCTCTTCGTTCTCGGGGATGGCTCCGACCAGAGTGTGGTTGATGTTGAGGTTGCCGCGTGAGAAATCGCTCAACTGATAGAGCCCGTCATACTGGTAGGCTTCGTCCTGGCCGCCACCGCTTGCCGCCGCGACGAGATTCTTGCGCCAGGTGCGATTGGAAGCGCGGTTGTAGCCGTACTGAATGTGATCGAGTTCGCTGCTGTCGCTTGTCTTGCGCCAGTTCATGTCGGCGGTGCGTCCAAAGCGGTCGAAGCCGATGTAATCGTCTCCGGCATCCCCGACCGGTTGACCGGTATCCTTCATGGTGGTGAGTTCCACAGCAGGCTCAGGATAGGTGATTTTTGGATTCTTCCACGTTTTTCAACGGTCAATCCATTTTCTTACCGGCTAAGAAACTAGGGTGCAATTTGGTGAAGTAAGGGATTCTCGACTAGTAAGTGCACTGCTACGTGCCCTTTACCTTCGAACCAATAGTTTACCCGTAGTTCAATCTCTGGAACATCGGGATTAAGGGGGATATGGAGGCCCACGGTAGGTGCGTTTGGTAGAATTGTGAGAAAACGTTCGTAGATAGGCCCTTCAATAATAAACAAAACGTTTCTTTTCGACTCGTTCTGCAATCGCGTCTCAATCCTGGTTACTCCCAAGGTCTTCAGCGTCAGCGAGTCTAGTGGTGATTCTAAAATCACTGCGCTAGCGATTCGCTTTGACAGCGGCTCAACATTCTCCAAAACCCACTGTTCAGTAATTACTTTTTCAAGTGATTGGGGAGAGTTGCTGTTGACGCAACCAATCAAACCCATTGTAATCCCAAATAGCATAGCCCCAACTGCCCAAAAAAACTTTTTATTTGGATAGATCTGGTTGTGGTGGCACATATATAAAATTTGGCACTCTATTTCTTGCCATTTTTGCACGGAACTGTTTCGCTGAATGGTGGTGGCGTAAAGCCATCTTCTTTGCCAATGTTTATACTGCTAATCGTCACGGATGCACAATCACATTTTTGGCAGATCTTTTTCGCTTCAGCTCGTGCTGACGAAATGGCACTTTGCACTCCCTCATAAAAATCGGTCTCATTGGCTCCTGGCGTTTCGTCAGCAATATCCCACAAATCACCGGTCAAATTCTGTTTCTTTCTTAGGTTTTTTCCAAGGTCCCACGCGTCACCTCCCTTAAAAGCGTTCATCCCGCCACGATGCATTGGCGATCCTGGGAGCAGGTTCTGTTCAGGAATACGATCATTGGTTTCCCCTGGCCAGCATCCGATGAATGCTCCGCGGGAACACGCGGATTTCGGGAAGTCAAACGGTATTGGTTGACCTTTTGTACCATGTCCCCAAGCGATTATGATTTCGCACTCGCTCACAGATATCTTTGGGGTAGAGGGTTTTCCCATTAGACCCAAAAAATCTAAGGAATTTATAGACCTATTTTGAACAAATGCATACAGGTGCCTTCCTCCGACCTCCTCAATCGGATCTCGTGAAAGCCACCTCCCAATCTCCGGAGAATAATACCGATACCCATAGTCATACCATCCAGTTTCGGTATCGAGGAACTGCCCATGAAACCCAAAGTCCACTTCGAAACTACTCACTGCCCGATCCGAGAAGTCCGGAGCCATGATCCTCCGAATCCCGAACCCACTAAACCCATACCGCTCTTGAACCGCTCCGCTGGTATCAAACACCGCCGTCGGACTAAAGTAATCCATCGCAACGTAAAGACGCTCATCGAGTGTCCCAGAACTGTTGGTATCGCGATCGCGCAGGATTAGCTCGTCACGGTGCGCGGGACGGGCTCCCCACAGATATTGCCGTTCGGCACTGGTTGAGGCATCGAGCCGTTCTTCGAGCGGTTTCCACCGATTCGAGTAGTAGCAATGATGAACCACGTTGCTGACGGTTCGCGTGGTTCTTCGATAGAGCCCATCGTACTGGTAGGCGGCGACTCCTGTCGCGCCATCGACAACTTTGACGATCCGATTCCATCCGTCCCAGGTCAGGGTGAGGCTCTTGCTCCAGTCCCCGCTTGCGTCCGGCGGCATCTGGGTGGTGTTCCCGGCCAGATCGTGAGCGATGCCGTCGCTGGAGGCGTCGAGCTGGGTGATCTGGTTGTCCTTGTTGTTGACCCGGGTTTGGTCGAGATCGACCGCGCCGTCGCTTTTGCGCACATACCCGAGCCAGTTGCCGGTAGGATCGTAGCTGAATTGTTCTTCGTTCTCGGGGATCGCTCCGACCAGGGTGTGGTTGATGTTGAGGTTGCCGCGTGAGAAATCGCTCAACTGATAGAGCCCGTCGTACCGGTAGGCCTCGTCCTGGCCGCCACCGCTTGCCGCCGCGACGAGATTTTTGCGCCAAGTGCGGTTGGAAGCGCGGTTGTAGCCGTACTGGATGTGAT
>CAYGQD010000318.1:0-5999 GCA_964351855.1 uncultured Verrucomicrobiales bacterium | reverse complement strand
CCGCCCTCTGCTTTTCCGTTTTCGGTTTTCGTCTGAAGGTTGTTTGCTTTGATGTAGTCCCAAAGCTTTTTGGTGATGTCAGTTCTAGGGAGCTCTGATGCACCCACGAGTTCTGCCAGTTCGCTTTTCAGTTTCACCGGCTTTTTTAGTCCTTTTTCTTCGCTCATATGATTTTTGTTGTTTGATTCTAACGCTTTTTTCCACGGCTACCCGCATTTCTTTTGGGATCTGAGGTCGTAAAACTTTCGCGCCTGACCAAAAGCGCAATTCGATTCTAGAGGCGATTGTTGCTGGGGTCATCTCTGGAGTTATAAATTTCCTCACCCCAAAGCCCCTCTCAACAACGACATCGTCTCTTGCTCCATCAAGATCGAAGGCCACTTCCAGCACCGTCGCTGAATCCCCTCCAACCCAAGGCGACGCGCGGTGATGATAATTTCGGGGAATTTCGGGCACCCCTCGCGTTTACCACCCGATGGCCGTCAAAGAAAACTTGGAGCAGGACGCAAAGGAGTTCTGAGCAAACAACCGGGATTGGAAGTGACGTTCGAGGCCACCATCGAATCGCACACTGCAGTAGATCCAACGAATGCAGATATCAAATGGACCGACCTCCAACCTTCGGAGATCGTCGCCAAATTGAACGACCAAGGCTTTGAACTCAGCAAGAACACGGTTCGCGCGCAGAGATTCTCTGACGGTCGATCGCGTCCGGGAAACTAATCGCCGTGAGGCATGTCGGGCTGGTTTTATCCGCGAACACATCGACACCCACGTCGCGTTTCTTCGTTCGGCGATCGAGCAAGTGGAGGATGAGATCTCCATGTTGTTTGAGGATGATCCTGACTTCGCCCAGAAGAAGAATACTCTAACCGAAACAAAAGGCGTCGGGGAAAAAGTCTCCACCGCCCTACTCCCCTACGTGCCTGAACTCGGACAGCTAACTCGCAACCAGGTCTCCGCGCTGGTTGGATTGGCACCACTCAATTGTGACAGCGGCAAGATCCGCAGCCAGCGCCACACTTGAGGAGGCCGCGACAAAGCGCGCAAGGCGTTGTTCCAGGCGGCGGTGGTTGCCGCAACGTCACAACGAGCATCTGCGCCCCGTTTATCAACGCCTGATTGAGGCACGTGCAGGTTTCTCGGCAAAGCCTCGTGAATGAAGAACAAGTGAACAAGTCGGCTGGCAGGAACTGACGACCGACATGAGCCTACCCGAGGGCGCTCGAACGGTCATCGTCGGGATTATGGCCTCACTTGGGCGGAACGATCCAAGTGACCGAGATCGCTATCTGGATGCCGTGTCGATGCAGTTTGTGATCGATCCTCTAATTACCATCTCAGCGGATTTTGAGTAAATCCTTCGAATACCATCTTTTAAACATGATCTCTCGATTCTTTCTCCTCCTCAGTTTGCTACCTGAAACGGCTTGGTCGTCAGAAGAGGCGTCTAAGCAATACATCCAACCGATTCTCGAAACGCGATGCGTGAGCTGTCACCGCTCGGAGCGCAAGAAATGCCGATTGCGCCTTGATACCCTGAAGGGAGCGTTAAAGGGTGGCGATTCGTTTTGTCTCAAATTTGAATTCGCGGGTTTCTTCGGTGCCCCCTTTGTCACCCTCCTAATATTTAGCTGCCAAAGCCTCCCAAACGCGAAAATTTCTCAACTCGCCTCCCGCTTTGCCGGGATTGAGCGCAATGTTTCTCTTGTTGGCATTTAGGGTAGGCAGCGTACCCTCCACCATCGTATCCCCGACGGTGACACGAACCCGCTCGTCGAGGATCTCGAGCCGCATGAGATGCCATTTACCCGGGGTGAGATCAACTTTGGCAGGACCAAAGCGTGTTTCGTTGAGAACCTTATGATCCGCTCCCTTCGGATTGTGCAGCAGAGTCAGGCCCGCAGGCTGAAAGCCGGTCGAAAGATTTGCCCACGCCGCAATGGCATGTCCAAGGTATTTCGGAAAATCGAGGAAGATCCGAAAATGACGGTCCGGGCCTTCCGCTTCAGGAAGTCGAAATTCGCACTCTACGATGACGTTCTCTACCGGACTCTGATAGGAGACTACCGGCCCGTGTCCCTGACTGGGGATATTCTTCGCGCGAACTGCACCATCGCCAAGAGAGGTCCACCAGCCAAAACTACACTTTCGTTGCCAATCCCCTTTCCACTCATCGATATGTTTGACGACAGGCGGCTTGGAAAAATCGTCAGTCAGAATTAGGTCGCCTTTTTTAGCAAAAGACTTCTCCGGCTCCTCGGCCTTACCCATGGAGGGAAACATCAAAGAAACGATCTGGCAAAAAATCAGGGAACGAAGAAACATAGCAACGATTTTTACTTTCAAGGCGGAAGGCGGTCGAGTGTTTTTGAAATGCCCGGTTGGATTATTTCAGCTCCTTCCGCAATGGTTCATCGACGATGAACCATTGCGGAAAATCGGCGGCTTTCACTCCGCTTTTGTCCCGCAGCCTTTTGTTCTGTTGTCGACCGCGCGGGGGATTCATGGGGATTTCCATGCCGCCGAGGTCGGCCATCATTTCGTAGAGTCGGTCCTGCATGTCGTTTTTCACGCTCTCGAAAGCGGGGTCGTGGATCAGGTTGTTCTGCTCTTCGGAGTCAGCTTGAATGTCGAAGAGCTCGTCGGTGTCCCAGACGCCGTAGTAGGTCGTGTATCTGTATTGGTCACTGCGGAGCGAAAAGTGGGTCGGGGTCTGCGGGTAGTTTTGCTCCCAGTAGTAGGCGTAGAGAAAGTAGTCACGCCAGGGGATTTCTTCGCCGCGGGCGAGGGGAAGAAAGCTTTGCCCGTCCATGTGCGGGGGCTACGAGCGTCTTGTCTTCGATGCCCATTTTCTTGAGCTGCTCCATGACCGTGCCGATGCTGTCATCGACGGAGGAGAGGGCTTCGCAATAGCTCTTGTAGAAATTTTCCGCCGAGTTGCCGGTATGAACCGGGAAATCCATCCCGTGCCAGCTGTTGCGCTGATCGAGGAGCCAGCGGGGCCAGTTTTGTAGATTGTTAGAGTGAAATTCGCTCGAGTCCGGCAGCGTGAACGGTTCGTCAGCGAGGGAGCCCGCGTATTTTGGCTCGGGGGTGAAAGGGCCGTGAACCGCTTTGTGGTAGAGGCAGAGAATTTTCTCAATGTGGAATCGGAAGGGGATCATCTTTTCAATCGTCGCAACGAAAGGCCGAAAGCTCAATGACATGATCTAGCCATCCAAGTTCACACCAGTAATCTAAAAAACGCAATGAACCAGACCTCCAAAGGGTGCCGTAACACAGATCACTGATCAGCGTCATCTACCCTTCAGGAGGAAAATTATCAGTATGGAAGGGCGGGGTTGGATAATCGGCTTCATTATAGAGGTTTGCACGGGGAAATCCTGCCCACGCATACCGAACGGCGAAGGGTTTAGACACCTCCTCCGATTCGACGAGGCCTTTGGTCCCGCTGATTTTTGCTATTGCAGGATAAAAGACCCTCTCTTGACCACAGATAAAAAATCCCGATAAAATTCCCTTTTCTGTTTCTATTTCTCCGTAATCCCCCAGGGAGAGGGCAGGCGCGACTAACTTTAATCCCTGGGTTTCAAAAGGAAAGCTCCATTGTATTTCCAATGACTTTACTGGATAGGTAAAGGGGTCCTTCAGCAATGATGTCTTTCCCGTAGGTCCGATTAAGTGCTAATTTTGCCAGCCGCACTCCGACGTCTTTTTTGAAGGCAGGGTGAACATGTTTTTGCGATCCCAGGTCAATGGCGGTAACCATTCCGGTATTGGGGAGTGACAGGGCCTTTGCCTGCTCTTCTCTGAGCCATATCCAGGCATGGTCTGTATATTTTAGTGTGTATTTACTTCTGCCTGCCAATTGAACGAATAAGTTTACGCCGACCGCAATTCATCGGCTCGCCCAAACGATGAGGCGGAACTCCCTTGGAGGGATGTCGTCCTCCCAGGTTTCACCCAGAACGAACTCTTTGCCTCGTTCAAAAGTATCCGGCCCCGACAGTCCCGCCTCGACACCGAATGCCTGCAGATTCAGTTCGAGCCTGACTCGTTGCTCCTCGTCGGTATCGTTCAGGACGGCGAGCATCAGGCTGCCTTCTTTGGTGTAGGCGGATGCGAGGATGCGATCCGAATTCGTGCCGACGAGCCGGACCGGAGACTCATTGTCCCAGTAGGGATGAAAGCGGACATCGCCATCCCAGCCGAGTTGGTCCTGCGCTTTCCAGATGGCTTCGCGGACGGCGGCGGTTTCTTTGTGGCCGTCCCACATGTCGACGTCGTGGGTTACGCAATACCCATAGCAGTGCCGGGTGGCTCGCTGCGCTTCGGGATCGTCGGGAAAGCGGACGATCTTCTCCGGCGAACGTTTCGCGGCACGGGCGAGCATGTTGAGAAACACGGTTTTGCAGCCATAGATATTCGGAGAAAAGGTGGCTCGAAATTTCTCCGGCGTCAGCAAATCATAGTAGTTGCCACTTATGGCGACCTGATTCTCGACTCCTTCGCCGCCGAGGATGATGTCGGTGAAGTGCGACATCGGCATCACGCGCAGCCAGCCGTAGTGTGACATGATCTTCGCATCAGGTCCGGTTCGGCGGATCATGCGATAGGTATCGAGGACGATCTTGCGGTATTCGTCGATGCGCAGTCGGCCATGCGGTTTTCCGGCGGCGTCGGTCCACGGCTGGCATCCGTGATGGTGGTTGCGACAGAGGGTGGCACCGATCCCCGTATCGAAATAATAGTTAATCGCTTTGGGTGTGAGCGGGACTCGCGCCTGATCGAAAAAGTCATGCCGCTTGTGAAGGATATAGTTGCGGAGAGTGGGAGAGTTGATGCAACTGACGACGTAGCTGAACTTGTCGCGCAGTTTTTCGGTCGAGTGAACGCCCCGGTTATACCATTCACCGTAGTTGAAATTTTCCTTCGGAAGTCGCATTCGCCACTCCTCTTCCCAATGAGGATATTCCGGTGAGAACGGTGCGGCGTATTCGCCCATGTAGACAAAGATCTCGTCGACATCAGCAGAGCGCCTCCGGATCAATTCCCGGTCCGCGGTATCGTAGTCGGGGACTCCAAAATACTTCCAGGGCTGAACCCATTTCTCCCAGTCTTTGCCAACCCGCTGCCGAAGAATCCCGTTGTCCAGCGGCCGGGTCGGAGTCAGGGTGAAACCGAATTGGATTGTGATGGGTTCGCTCAGCTCAACGGGGTGGTCGATGAGGTTGAGGCGGACCGTGGCGACTTCACCCTCTTTGAAAATCTCAACGTTTTTCCTGGCGTCCTTGAAGTGCCACGTTTCGAGGCTCGGCGCCAGCCAGTTGAAACCGACCCTGTCATTGCCCACCCAGAAGAATGGATTGTCGGCCAGATCCTGATGCCAATAATCGCCGACCGCACCGCTTTTGCTTCCGTCCACGTCGCTGATCTTGTTGTCGCAGATTAGCGACGCGACTTCTGCTCGGAGCGGGATATCGAGCGAGAGCGATTTGACGGCCATATTGTCAGAAGTGGGCGAAAGGGTCAGGCTGACATCGCAGTAGCCGTCGAAATGAGTCGTGATCTCACTGCTCACTTGAAGCTGCCCGAGGTCGGAATCTCTCGTGAAGACTGCCGCCATCGAGTCGCTGGAAATGAGTTTTGGCGCGGCGGGATGCCTCGGGTCAAGCGGTTCTCCATTGAGGCGAAGCCGTGCCGGACCGGCGAGGACTTCTTCTCCCTGACTCTTCAACGAGGTGAACAGAAACCCATCGTTGAAATCGTATTGCTTGCCCCACGTTGCGACTTTTCCACCACCGGTTTCCACAGGTGTCCATGGCGCGGGAACGATGCCGTCCTCTTCGTCGACGTATTCCGTCAGCATCGGCGAATCCGGTCCGGGGACCTGATAGGCCTGACGCCAGGTTTCGGTCGCGGTCCCGTCGGCGGCGATGTGGTCCACCCTGACGGAATACTCCCCCGGTGACAACTTCTCGAAGTCGAGAGGGAAG
>CAYGQD010000317.1:3776-6001 GCA_964351855.1 uncultured Verrucomicrobiales bacterium | reverse complement strand
GCAGTAAGGCGATCCACAAGCCGGCCACCAAGACCACCGCAAGAAGGAGAAAGAGCCCCGTGGCCAGACGACGGGACGTCCACCATCCCGGTGCCCGCAATACGACAATGTCTTCCGCCGAACGGACCAGAAAGGAGACCGCACCCGGTCGCGAACGATAGACCGTGCCTAGGCTCGACTGGACCTGACAAATCCCGGTGACGCGAAGCAGCGCCCCGGCGGTGAGCGATTCCGGCGGGAAGGGCGTTTCCGCCTGGACTTTACGCCCCTCACTTTGCAGCACCAAAATACCACCGGTTTCCGTGCGATACCAGTCGCTCAGCGTCCCGACGATCGAGACCAGATCGGCATCGTGGCCACCGTCCATCAGTTCGGAGAACGTGGTAGGGATGGGCTGCGGGATTCCCGTTCCCGATTGCGAATCCAGGACGGCGGCATCCACCAGCGTGGCGCTGAATCGACCCATCTCCGGAAAGCCGATGATCTCGACGCTCTCACCAACCTCAGGCAGGGCGTCAGACGATTGCAGTTCTACCCCGATGGCCGACTCATCGCGCAGGAAGAGCGCTTCGCCGTCGAAGCTGGCCAGGACCGTTCCTTGAACTCGCACCCGCCGCCCTCCCTGCCCCGCGACGTCGAAATTCAGCAACTCCGCGAGCGAAACCACCGGCACCTCGCTTGGCGGCCGCGACGCATCCAGCACCTCGATCGCGCTCCACTCCAGGCAACGCAGAAACGGCGCGACCAGCTGGCGACGATCGTTGATGTGACCAGCGGCGAGCCCCGTCACCCGCACCCGGCTATCGATCCAGCTCGGCTCCCCCGTCGGAGGTTGCTCGATCCGGACTTCGACCCGTTGGGAACCCATCGCCAACTGGACCAGACTGCTGCCCTCCCCTTCCGGAACGATGGAACGGACCACGCCTTCGATCGCGACTCGCTCATAGTGAAAGCGACCGGAGCGCAGATCATCGTAGCGAGCCGGGTGCGCTTCCGGTAAGCCTCGATTTCGCAGCACCTCGAACCGGGCCTCCTCGATCCCCGGAAGATAGAGCCCGGGAAACGTCTGCCCGCGCACCCGCACCTCATCGCCCACCGCCGGGGCCTCCGCGCCTCCCAGCCGAAAAAACGTCCCCGCCGTCTCGTCCTGAAGGAAGACCGTGTTCGGTGGCTCGGAAAAAATGACGGTCCCGGTGATTTCAACCGGCAGCGCCGCCTCCGCCGCCTCAAACCCCAGAGAACGCACCTCCAGCGCCGTCGTCAGCGGCTCCTCAGCCAGCCCCAAACCCAGCCCAGCCGACGCAAGCGCCGTGAGTGCATGGAATCGCGTTCCTGCTCGGGAGGAAAGGGGCATGGACCGAGCATGTCCCGGAACGACGACGGAAGCAACCGAACTGCGCTCACCCGATCAGGGGGGATCTCACCGTCCGGGAGCCTCACCAGGAACTGAAAGCCAGCGAGCCTTGGCCCAGCGATAGCCGACAATAACGATGACCAATGACGTCAAGTTGGCGATCAAATCCCACGGAAAACCTTCATCGTTTGAAAAGAGCGCCGTCAGGAGCAGTTCAAAAATCGACATCAAAGCTATCCCGACGACCAATGCCAACAGGAGCAGTTGGCCACGCCCGATCAAATCACGAATTCGCACTTCGCCGCCCCCACATCTCGGCATCACGAGCCGAATCGAAAATAGGTAGCCACAAAACGCCGATACCGAAACCACCAGCAGAATCATACTGAACGCGAAGTCGGAATCCTCTGCGGAGAGCAAACCGTAGAGGAAGCCACCAATTCCAAACGCGCAGGACGCCATCAGAATCCCAACGATCCACTTCAGCGAACCAGAATTCGCGCGCTGGTAGAAGCCGACGCCGTGGTAGAGCAAGAAGACACCAGGAGAAAGGAAGAAGGCAACCTGCACCCACCAGGGCGTATTTCGAAACGACTCCGGTTGAGTTTGGAATTCCTCGACGGTCCACACGATCACCAGAACGATGTAAGCGATCCCCAAAATCGCCACTCCAAAGCCAATCAATCGCCTCCAGATCGTCTCGTTCATCAATGTGCCTTATCCTCTCGGATCCTGAACCTTCCGTCAACCTCTCAGGAATGCTGGCACGGGCTTCGAGACAGATTGCAAATCTGTCCTACTTACGTGGAATCGCACCCTCGTCGCTCCGCCGTAAGACAGATTTGCAATCTGTCCCCATCGGTCCTGTCCC
>CAYGQD010000317.1:0-3676 GCA_964351855.1 uncultured Verrucomicrobiales bacterium | reverse complement strand
AATCAAGCCACCGCCGTAAGACAGATTTGCAATCTGTCCCCATCGGCCCTGTCCCAATCAAGCCACCGCCGTAAGACAGATTTGCAATCTGTCCCCATCGGCCCTGTCCCCGGTCAAGCCACCGCTTCTAACTGCTTCCACCGCCGATGCGCCCGCACCGAGGTATGGTAGTAGTCGACCAGTGCCTCCGTCGCAGAACGCCAGCTGCAAGCTTCCATGTCAATCCGGGCCCGCTTGGCCAGGTGAGTCCGCAACGGCGCGTTTTCGATCAACTGCCGCAGCTGGTTCACGAAATCATCCCGATCATTCGGATCGAACATCAAGCTGTTGACGCCGTGCTCGATCACATCCGGAATCCCGCCGGCTCGCGCTCCCACCACGGGAACCCCGCTCGCCATCGATTCCATCGCCACAAATCCGAGCGTCTCCGTATCCGAAGGAAAGGCGAACACATCCGCGCTGGCGTAGGCCTGGGCCAACTGTTCGCCCTTCATATAGCCCGCAAAAAACGTCGGCGTCCCCCGGAACGCTTCCTTCAGCTCGTCCTCCGCCGGCCCACCCCCAATGATCGCGATACGAACGCCGGGAATGCGCTTGGCCGCTTCCAGGAGCCAACTCACCCGCTTCTCGTGAGAAAGTCGCCCCACACAGATGATGAGCGGCTTCTCTGGCTCGCCCTGACTGAGAAAGTGGCGAATCTCCTCATTCCGATTGTCCGGATGAAAAGTCTCCGTATCGACCGCCTTCGGCCAGACGCGAATCCGCTTAATCCCCATCTCCTCAGCCACTTCCACCATCGGCACGCTGGTGGTGAGGTTGAGCTGGGCCGCGTTGTGAACCGTGCGCACGTGCAGCCGCCCCGGCGGAATCAAAAAATGGATCTTCAGCCGCTCCGCGTATTGCCCCAGATCCGTGTGATAGCTTGCCACCATCGGAATGTCCAGGTTCGCCGCCACCACCGTGCCCCATGCCCCAATCACGAACGGATTCACGGTGTGGACCAGATCCGCATTGAAGTCCTTCAGCTCAGAATAAATCTTCGTGCTCGGCATCCCCAGCCGCAGCTCCGGATACCACGGCTTAAAGGGAATCGACTTCAGCCGAATCACCGGAAACCCCTGATACTCATCGATATTGTCCGCGTGCCGATACTCCGGGGCGAAGATGACCGCGTGGTGCCCCAGATCATGCAACTGATCCAGAGTCCGAATCATGCGGGTGACGACCCCATCAATCTTGGGGAGGAAGGTCTCGGTGAAAAATGCGATTCTCATAAGGGCCCCCCTCGCCTGAGTTCAGTGTGATTGACTAATTGGTTTCTGGAACGCCGGCCTCTTGAGCCTTCGTCCACGTGGAATAACAGGGAATCTTCGACTTGTCACACCGATCCGCATATTTTTTCGCGATCTCCGTGATTTCTTCCAGCAGACCCTCGTTCAGCGTCGTCGGCTTCAGGCCCAGATCCAGGAACAAGTCGTTGTGGACGTGTAGCTCGTTTTCCGGCGCTTCATTCCGCGGATTACTCACCATTTCGATGCTTGCCCCGCTGATTTTCGCGACCAGCTCCGCCAAATCGCGAACCCGGTGCGTTTGCGTCATCTGATTCAAAATCTTGACCCGATCTCCCTTCGCCGGGGCGTTCTCCAGGGCCAACTCCACACAGCGCACCGTGTCCCGGATGTGGATGAAGGCCCGCGTCTGGCCCCCCGTTCCATGCACCGTCAGCGGATAGCCCACCGCCGCCTGCATCAAAAAGCGATTCAATACCGTCCCGTAATCGCCATCGTAATCGAACCGATTGATCAGTCGCTCATCCTTCGCCGTCTCCGGCGTATTCGTCCCCCAGACGATGCCCTGGTGCAGATCCGTGATCCTCAACTGGTCATTTTTCACGTAATAGGCAAAGAGCAGCTGATCCTGGCTCTTCGTCATGTGGTAAATGCTCCCCGGATTGGTCGGGTAAAGAACCTGCTGGGCGATTTTCTCGCCCTCCTCCGTCGTAACCTCCACATCCAGATAGCCTTCCGGAATCTTCATCCCCGCCGTGCCATAGCCGTAAACCCCCATCGTTCCCAGGTGCGCCAGGTGAATGTCCAGCCCACTTTCCACAATCGCACACAGCGTATTGTGGGTCGCATTCAGGTTGTTATCGACCGTGTAACGCTTGTGCGCCGATGATTTCATCGAATACGGCGCCGCCCGCTGCTCCGCGAAATGGACGATCGCATCCGGCTTCTCCGCCAGAATCAGGCTCAAATACCGGTCATAATCCTTCGCCACATTCAGATTCTCGAACCGAATCTCCTTCCCGGACACCTCTTTCCACGCCTTCATCCGCGTCCCCATCGGGGAAATCGGGGTTAAAGACCCCACCTCCAGTTCGTTATCGATATTCCGGCGGGACAAATTGTCCACCACCACCACTTCGTGGCCGAGGTTCGAGAGATGAAGTGAAGTCGGCCAACCGCAAAAGCCGTCGCCGCCGAGAACCAATACTTTCATGCTTAAAATCTGGAGGAGTTAGTGTAGGGCTGAGAGGTTGTTCGATTAGCGCGTATCACACCCCTTCGCGAATGAAATATCAAGGAAATTGAGCCTCGGCAAGTCCGCAAAATCCTAGCACAGTGTTGATATTGCCCGAAAGCTCGGCTTTGTCTTGCGTCCAACCTTGCCGATGTCAACCCGCGACCAACTCGACCGAGCCTTTGAGTCGTTGAACCAAGCCGCCCGGGCCGAACCAGAACCGCCAAACCCCGGCGAAATCCTGACTCGCCTCGCGGAACTCGTTGAGCGCGGCCTCCAGCCCCTCTCGAAAACCATCGCTATGGAAAGCGGCAAACCCTTCGTCGATGCCCGCGCCGAAGTCGAAGAAGCCCTCTGGACCATCGATCAGCTCGCCCTCCACTGCGAAAAAGCCGCCGGCCACGCAGAACTCCTCTATGATCCCTACCGCCTCGGCTGGCTCGGCTACCTCCGGCGGGAACCCTACCGCGTCGTCGGGGCCATCACCGGGGCCACCTTCCCCCTCCTCACGCCCGTCCTCGCCGCCCTCCCTGCCCTCATCTCCGGCTGCGGCGTCATCCTGAAACCGGCCCAGGTCGGCTACACCGTCGCCCTGGACCTCGCCAAAATGTGGGACAAAGCCGGTGGAAATCGCCACCAGCTCGCCATCCTCAGTGAGGCCGGCAGCGAAATCGGCCCCGCCCTCTGTGCCGAACCCCGGGTCGAAGCCCTCATCGCCTACACCAGCCGAAAAACCGCCCTCGCCATCCAGCGCGTCGCCCGGTTCAAACCCACCTCCCTCCACTTCGGCGGCCCCGGCATCATCGTCATTGGCGAAAGCCGTAACCTCAAAAAATTTGCCGATGAACTCATCGCCCAAGCCCTCGCCAACAACGGCCTCCACGCCTTCGCCCCCAAACTCATCCTCGCCAGCCCCGCCGTCCATACCAAGCTGCGCAAACTCCTCGCTCAACGGATTTTAGAGCTCAAATCCGGCGCCCCCCTGGAAAACCACACCGAAATCGGCCCCCTTCCCAGCCGCGACCGCGCCGAAGCCCTCCTCGATGGCATCGAACGCCTCGTCGCCCACGGCGGCCAGCTCATCTGCGGCGGAAAACACACCGAAAACTACGTCCTCCCCACCCTCCTCGGCATCACCGACGTCCCCCACTTC
>CAYGQD010000316.1:0-6062 GCA_964351855.1 uncultured Verrucomicrobiales bacterium | reverse complement strand
GGGCTGGGAGGGTGCGGTGAAAACCTGGGGAGTAATCAGGAAACTGGCTGGCGGATCCGGATCCGCGAAATCGGTCGGGCGTTTGATCCCACGCCCGATCGTCTGATCTTCCGGCTGACGATCGGCGATGTAGACCGGCGTGCCGATTTTGGTCAGGTGAAAGAGTTTCGGCGCAACATTCTTGTGAACCCGCAGACAGCCGTGCGAACGCGGCTCTGGCCAAACGCCGCCACTGTGGAATCCGTAGGCCGGATGAAACTCGACCCAATAGGGCATCGGAAATCCAACGTAACGCTGTCCGCTCGGCGTATCGGCACTTTTCCCGGGCCGAATCGTGGAATCCCCCACGTGAAACCCGTAGGTGTAACTGCGCTTTTTCTCGATCTTCTTGAAGACCTTAAAGGTGCCTTTCGGGGTCGGATCGCTCGGCGTTCCAATCGTGACCGGAGTCACCAGCAAGGCCTTATCCCCTTCCATCACGTAAGCCATCATGTTCTCAAGACTGACTTTGATGGTGACGTTATCCAAATTCGTCGGCTGATACGCCTTCGAGTCGAACTCGGTTTGAACGACGCTGGAACAACTGGAAAGGGCCAAAGCCAAGCCGGCAAGGGCGAGCGTGGGGAGCAAAGTTTTCATCGG
This sequence comes from uncultured Verrucomicrobiales bacterium, assembly GCA_964351855.1. GTDB lineage: Bacteria > Verrucomicrobiota > Verrucomicrobiia > Verrucomicrobiales > DEV007 > JBCDHN01. The sequence goes on along the minus strand of CAYGQD010000316.1, from coordinate 5,420 downwards.
GCGCTAGAATGCGTGATAGGTAGGGGGCTGTAAACCAGAATTGCGGATTTGATAGGCAATCGCAAAACGGCTTTGGGTGACCTTGGGACACGGCTTTCTAGGGAAACCTTACGTTTCCCGGCTCCCTCCTACCATCGATACGTGAACGTCAGGCGGAATTGTCGGGGCTCAAAGGGGTGAAGATGGGTGTCTTCAACGCCGCCCAAGGGTTCACCGGGAAGGCGCGACCCGTAGAAGTATTCGATGTCGTTATCATCCGCGTCGAAGAGATTGAGCGCTTCGAGAGCGACTTCCCATTGATCGCGACGATAACCCACCACGGCGTTCACTTGAAAGGCGTCTTTCGATTCAATGCTCCCGTCACCGTTCAGGGGTCGGGGCGAGAAATAACGGGTTCTCAAACCGCCAAACGGTCCGGTATCGTGCCCCAGGGTGATGCCACCGGAAAAGGTGGTGGGAATCGAGTTTTCGATCTCATCGCCGGAAGGAACGAAGCGCGACTCCGTAAAGGTGAACTCTGTGTCCAGGTTGAGCCAGTCATTCGGTCGCCAGTAGTTGGCCCACTCCACCCCGTAACGCTCGCTGGCATCGCCCGCTTCGATGTTGCCGGCATCGCCGACGTAGACCAGCTCCGAGTCGCTTTCCAAATACCAGAGCGCCAGGGTGCTGGTGAGGCCGGGGACCCATTGGGTGCGGATGCCGGTTTCCGCGCCGTAGGTCCGCACTAACGGATCGACCGGGTCCGCCGCTTCGCCGGTAGAAGGATCAACCTGGATGGTGACGCCGCGGGCATCGTTGCTGTGGAATCCCAACCCGCCGTTGAGGTAAAGCTCGGTATCGTGCCAAGGTCCCAGGACCAGCCCCACTTTGGGACTGACAATGCCGTCCCAATCGGAACCGGAGTTGACCGGCAGATTGCTCTCCACGTCGAAGTGGTAGAGATCGCCTCGGACACCAGTTTGAGTCCGCAACCAGTCGTTCCAAGAGACTTCCATCTGTCCGTAACCGCTCAAGCTCATTTCGTAGACATCGTCTTCCCGGACGGTAGAGAGCACTTCCCGCCCCACGGTTTTCCGCAGGGCCACCCCGTCGATCCAGTCATGATGAGTTTGGGCCCCGACCGTCAGATCGGACTCGCGCCCGAAGAAGGTCGTTTCCGCGAACTGATGGCTCAGATTCGCCCCGGCAAACCATCGATCGTCGAATTGTTGGAACTGGTCCCCGTTGACGGGATCATCCAGAAAGAGGGTGAAGTTCGAGAAGAGGTCCAAGCCGTAAGTTCCGGTGTAGAGACCAGCGCGGGTGATGCCTCCGGCGGAGCCTTCCCGCTGGTGATCGAGCGAAAGACTGTAGCGATGCGTATCGCCTCCGACCGTGGGATCGATGAAGCCAAGCCGATCGATCGAGCCGCTCTGGATGGCCCGGAGCGGAACCTGATCGGTCGCGTCCCAGGTGGAGTCGTATCCCATGAAGGTGACGTTGGTGAAATTGAAGTCATCACCCTGAGAATAGCGAACCAGACCGGACCAGCGTTGCAATTGATCCGGCTGGACCCAGGGACCGTCGTAGTAGTTGTATTCCAGGGCGACGGTGAGGAGACCCGGCCCCGCCTCCAGGGTATCGGCGATGAGGGAACGGTAATAGTTGTCCTCTCCGATCGTGAACCGGGCGATGCCTTCCGGAAGGGCGTTGTAGAGATTGAATCGCGCCGCACCGGCCGTGGTGAAATCGCCCAACTCCGAGTAGAACGGGCCCTTGTAATAATCGAGCGATTCGACGAGTTCGGGGATCAGGAAATTGATGTCCGCATAGCCTTGGCCGTGACCGTGGGTGCGCTGATTGACCGGCATGCCATCGACAAAGACGCCGAAGTCCGTTCCGTGATCGAGATTGAACCCCCGCAAGAAATACTGGTTCGCCTTCCCTCCCCCACTGTGCTGCGTCACCGTCAATCCGGGAACCACTTCGAGGAGTTCGCCTCGCCGGACAAAGGGTCGCTCCTCTAACTCCTCCGCGCTGGACTGGCCTTGGGACGCGGTCAGGGCTTCGCCCAACAGGTTTTTGGCCTTGCCCTCGATCACGGTCGTCTCCAGCTCGTCGGAAAGAATGACCGCGTCTTCTTCGGACGGCGGAGCATCCGTTTGGGCGGAAAGGAGGTTGAGCCCGGAGACAACCAGGCACGAAAACGAGATCCAAGTTAGAGGTTTCATGCGCGCGCCCTTCCAGGTCCGAGCTCCTTTTTGGACAGAAGAACCGGTCGGTTAAGAAATCGTCACAAAAGGCCTGACCAAAATCCAAACCAGCCTTTCCCCGGGGAAGAATGCGCTCTACTCTGCGGATCATGGTTCCGACTACGCCCCATGTTGCCCTCAACGTTAGGTTCATCGACTCGACACCCTGCCTGTATCAGAACCACTTTGGGGTTACGCTTCAACACGAGTGAACTTTTTTTCTTGGCAAGAGTTCGGTATCTCGTTATTTCTTGAGAATGGTAGGAGAAACTGACGATGCAGGGTCGTCCCGTGTCATTCCGTCTCGGGACGATGGAAATGTAGCAGTGATTGCAGTTCACGGGGTGGCGGACCAAAAACCGCACGAAACCGCCCTGCAGGCCGCCGATCTGCTGATGCACTTGGAGGAATTGGAGGGCCGCTCCGGCGGGGGACACTACCCGGGCTTCGAGGAAGAGTCGATGCGCATCGCGACGACCAGTATCAAACTGGGCAGCAAACAGGATGCGGACACCGACCCGGCAACGCCGCCCTGGCTTCGGGAAATCATTACCCAGCTCAAGAAATTTCGCCTGGAGAGTAGCAAGGAAAACTACGATACATTGAGGCTGGAAGGCACGCGTCTGGAAGGATCCGGGACGCAACAAGTTCATGTCTACGAGATGTTTTGGGCGGATTTAAGCAGGCTGGGCAAGGGCGTTTTCAGCATTCTGATCGCGCTCTACCGTTTGTTGTTTGAACTGGCCTGGGTGGGGAATCGCGCCTTACAGCACGATCGGCCAGTCGGCACGGAGAAAGCCCCTTCCCGCTACATGAAGTTTCTGGGAGGGCTGCACTACTACTACACGGTCTCGATCAGTTGCGTGATCCCACTGTTAAATGTTTTCTTGATCGGCTTGCTCTTCATCATCGGCTCCGCCGGCCTCGCCTGGGCGGAAGGGGACAACCCCGGCCAGCCGTATCGGCTGCTTGTTGCCGGAATCACTTCGCTTTTAGCCGTGGGAATTTATGCCTGGTGGCTGCGCTGCTGGGTCATGGTCAAGTCTCTGGAGAATGAGGGTGAGAAGGTCGCGGTCCGCCGCTGGCAACTGGGCGGGTGGAGTGTGAAGCTGGTCGTGGCTCTGGGGTTGGCCGTGACGATCAGCGTGCTGGTTTACTACGGGCTAACCATGGACCTGTTCGGCCTACCATTCGCCCGGCCAGCCATCTTTACGGAGCAGCTTTTAAGCGGGCTTCTCTGGCTCTCCATCTTTGGGCTGCTCATGATGACGGTGGTAGAGCTCATTAAGCAGCGTCAGGGCGCCGGCCGGACCTATAGGGTCAGCGGCATCATCTTTGTTTTTCTCTCCGTCATGCTGTGGATCGGCGTCCGGGTAGAAACGCCGCTTCCCCGGATGGTCAGCGGCGGAGCCTATGCCCTGGTCATGGGTGTTGCCATCCTTGGAGTGGTCTGGCTCGTCGTGCTGACGATGGCCGCCACCTTTGTCGCCCTGGCGCGCATCCGCGTCAGCTACCTGCGGCGCTGGATGAAGAAGCTGCAAAAGAATCCGGCGGCGGATGGCAAGGGCGAAACCGTGCAAACCCTGCGGATGCGCGCCCAGACCATGGACACCGCCATCCTCTCGGTAACCTTGCCAACCATGCTGACGATGCTGCTGAATGTGGGCCTGTGGTGGGCTGCGATTTTGCCCTTGAAAAGCTTTGACTCCTTTGATGAGCTGGTCCGCGAGGCGATCGAGCGCCGCGAGCGGGAAGAAAGCCGCACCGAGTTGATTGACGCCGTTATTGCCATCGAACGGCAGCAGCAGAAGGATTGGACGGAAGAACGCGAGGCCGACCTGCGGGAGCAATTCCTGGCCGCAGAAGACGATCGAGACGGGGTGGCGGCCGCCAAGAAGACCGCGACCGCCGGCTTGGGAACCACCGCCGAGCAGACGGAGCTGAAAGACGCCTTGAAGGATTTTCAGAAGCGCCCGTTTCCGGCCCACCTCGTCTCGCCCACTGACTGGGCGCTCAATCTGGAAAAGGAAGTGATCCCCATCAGTCAGACCACCGGCTTTCTCGCGGCACTGGAGCGGAACGGGGTGGATTTCAATCATCACGAATTCCTACTGGTTACCAATCCGGTCGATATCCCTACGTCCGGAAGGGAGCAGACCATCATTGCCACCGATCGAGGGAACATCCGCTTACGCGTCTTCGGGAGCAGAGGCGAGACGTTGGAAAAGAAGGGGCTGGACTTGTGGCCCAAGAGCCAGGAGACCACCGAGCTGAAGGAAATTTTGAAAGGCCATTGGCAGGATGGTGCCCTTACCCCGGAACTGCGCTCCGAGGTCGCGCCAATCGTCGCCCGGATCTTCGGGCGGGCAGACTTTCGCTTTAGTGACTTGGTCGATGAGGCGCTTAACAACACTGTCTTCCCCTATGTGAATATCTCCTTTGTCCTGGTGCTGCTTATGCTGGTGTATTCCTGCTGGATCTTTCTGCCTGCCATCCTCTCAGAAGGCACCCCCCTTACCCGGGCCAAACGCCGCCGCCGCGAAGAACTGGATCCTTTGAAAGAAGCTGCTAACCACGCCCGGCTTTCCCAAGATCTGGGGAAAAAGCTTCACGCCGCCTTCCGTTCCCTGAGTTTTGCTCAGACCGTGCTCGTCGGCTGCATCGTTTTCCTCCTAATCTGCGCCGCGACCCGCCAAGTCACCGCCGCACGCTTGGCCGTCGATGAGCTCACCAATCCCGCCGAAAAACCCTCTGTCAGTTGGGCGGATCGCCTCATTCTCGGCATCGAACGAAACGCTGTCCTCCCGCGAAGAATCCAATGGGTAGCTGCCGATGGCGAGACCATCCTGGAGCGCTCTCCCTGGTTCCAGCGCCAACTCCACAAGCTTCCCCTCCAGGACCTTTCCAACACCATCACCGTTGGCAATGGAGACTTGGCTTATCAGAGAGCAGAGGACGCCTCCCGGGTGATCGACGGCCTCGCCAAAGCCGCCTACGTCGCGATCGCCGTGCTCCTTTTATTGGCCAATACTCCCATTGGCGGCTTCATGCGTCCTATCTTCGATAGCTTCCGCGCCGGGCTCGACGTTGCCCTGGATGTGGTCAACTACATGCGGCTCCGGCCGGATCACCACATCAAGGTAGGGACACCGGTTGCCCGGCGCCCCCCTCGCAGATCCCGGCGTGCGG
>CAYGQD010000315.1:0-6113 GCA_964351855.1 uncultured Verrucomicrobiales bacterium | reverse complement strand
GACGGGTGTAGAGGGCTTTTCCATCGAGAAGCAACTGGAGATCCTTCGAACTCGCCTGGAAGGCCAGTTGCCACTTCTTGGCATGGCTTCCGCTACCGATACTTCCGGTGGCGAGAATCTGATCTTCACCACTTTGGAAATCAATCACAGCGGGCGTCTTCGCGAACTCCGGATTCGGCTGAACCGTTGGCGTGGTGGCGTATTCGAAAAAGACGACCTTGCCATCGGTCTGGCGCTTGGCGAGGTAAAGCCGCTCCAACCCCTCGTCATAGCAGTATCCGACCACGGTATCACCCGTCAAAATCGGCGTGATAGCGTGTTGATAGGGGCTGAGGTCTTCCGGAACGCGCCGAACCGTGGTGACGCTGGCGATTTCCTGTGACTTCCAGTGCGGCTCCGCGATTTTCACTTCCGACGTGGTATAGGCCGGCGAAAAGATCCCGGAGATTTCATCGAGACTCTTGCCAGTCTCCCGATCCAGAATCAGCTCCGGGTTTTCAGAATCCTTGTCGGAGAAGAGGGCGATCTGTTGGCCATCGAGGGAAATTTGAATGTCGGGGGAAAAACTCTTGGCTGAGACGGAAAACGGACCCCAGCGATTGAGCGGGACGGCCAACGACTGATGGCCGAGGAGGAAGAGTAACGCCGCCGTGGCGGGATTCTCTTTGGGATTGGTTCGGATCGACTTGGCAAGATGCGCCATCGCCATGGGCACGCCAGCTTCGCCCTCATTTGCCAGCCACTGGGCGGCGCGAAGCGTGTCCGGATCCGGAGGAGAGCTGCGCAAACCCGGGGTGTGGAGGTAAAAGGGTGCGGTCTCACTCGACGAAATCCAGGGCACTTGAGTTCCTTCGCTCCATTTGGAAACTAGCTCACTGGCATTCGCCAAGGCGTTGCGGATCTCCATCTTTTTGTCGAAGGCCAAGGCCAGCGCGGCCGGAAAGTAGGAATACTTGCCGGAGCGAGTTCCTTCCCCCACAAATTCACCGGGCTTCGTCGGAAGCACGACCATGACGTTGTCCGGGGTATCTTCATGAGCCAGTCCCGGTTGGGTCAACACCGTCTTGCCGCCCAGATTCAGTCCGGGGATTCTCAGCAACAAATGAGTGGAGGGATCCGCGTGATTAAACGGATTCGGACGACTTCCATCGAGAAACAACGTGGCGAGACGCAAGTTCTGCTTCTTCACCATCTCCAGAATTTCATCAACGGCGATGGCGGATTCCAAAACCGCTTTCTTATCGAGGAAACTGATTCCGAGCGGGGCCAGGTAATTCTTTCCGCCGAGCTGCAAGGCGTGACCCGCATAATAGAAGAAGAAAACATCGCGCTCTCCCAAAGTTCTGACCGAGGAGTCGATCGCGCCAAGGATTTCATCGTGAGTCCCGTCCTTCACGACCTCCACTTCGGCACCAGACTCCCGCAAGGTGTAAGCCAGCAGCGCGGCGTCATCGTGGGTCGTCTCCAAATTCAAACTGCGGTGACCGGGATTGGCCGACGAATAGCGCCCATTCGCGACCAACAGCGCCACGACACGGGGAGGGCCCGAAGCGTCAGAGGGCTCCAGCGTAACCGGTTCCGAAGTCTGAGGCGTCGGAGTCGGCGCTTTCGATTCGTCTTTCGGGAGCGGCGGGATGATCCGGGAGACATTCCCGTTCAACGTGGCCCAGTTCGCGTCCGAGCCATTGATGGCGCGATTCCAACTCCAGGTGGACGCGTAATAAACCTCTCCAGAATCGAGGGTGATCTCCGCCTTCGCTCCAAATGTGCTCCGTCCAGTGATCGATTTCAGAAGCCGTCCATCGCGGGGCGCAGAGAAAATGCGGTGACCTTTGGGAGCGGGAAGATCCACCTGCGAGGGAAACACGCGAATCCGTCCGCCGAAGCGTTGCTCCAGGCGTTCGATCAAGCTGAGGGATTCCGGAGCAGGCTCCGCTTCCGTTTCCGTAACTTGAGCGACTTCGACCGGTTCGGGAGTCGGCAGCGGAACTGGCTCTGAGCCGATGATATAGATCCAGTTCGCACTCTTTCCCTTTTGGTAGCGCTCGTAGCTCCAGTCCGACATGTAGTAGGTCTTTCCCTCCCAAGCGACCGACGCCATGACCGAGACCTTCTCCGCGTGAGAGACCCGCTTCAGCACCGATCCTCCCGGAGCATCGTGAATGGTGTGGCCATCATCCGCTCGCAGCGTCTTTGCCGAGGAAAATTCGTTCAGCTCATCTTTCCAGGACTGGGCCTGAAGGGTAAAAGGAGAAGCAAGCAGCAGGAGGACAAAGAAGTTTCTCATAGTGGCGCGAGAACGGAGCTCATTTTCAAGGTTGGACGGCGTTTCTGGAAAAATTAGGGAAGCGGAGGTCATTTTTTGTGACATTCGCCAGTTCCTTAATTTTTTTTAAAATAACGTAGTTCCAAATAGCCCGCAACCCTTGAATTGTCGTTTTTGCGAAACTTTAACTATTTCGACTCGCAAATTTGCGAAAACTTCTCCGGCTTGAGAATGGCCCCGCTAACTTTCCGTCCTCGATTTCAGAACACGAAGAAGCCCTCTTCCCCAAGGGAGCCTTTCCTCAACTGCCTTTGTTAAAATGCTTGGTGAGGGCCCGGCGCTCGAAACATGGGAACACGAATACGCTGCGCTTCCACGAATTTTAGGAATGGGCGCGAATCGCGATCTCTCAATTCGTGAAATTCATTCCCATTCGCGGATCATTCGCGTCCATAATCACATCGAACGAAGGAGAACTACTTACCCTTAAACTTCCAATCCGGAGACGGCTGGTGCGCTTCCGCGAAAATCGCTTTGGCTCGCTCCAGCTTTTCGGGGTGCAACTCTGCCAAGTTCACGGTTTCGCCGGGATCACTGCTCACATCGTAGAGTTCGACCGGACCGTCCGGATTGCGGCCAACTTGGTATTGCACGGCTTTCCACTTTCCGAATCGAGCCGCTTTCCGGCCACCTTGTTCATAAAATTCCCAGTAGAGATAGGGATGCACCGCTTGTTCGCCGCTTCCGAGCAAGGTCGGAGCCATGGAGATGCCATCGATCCCCTGCGGAATCTTCGCTCCCGCGATCTCACACAAGGTCGGCAGAATATCCCAATGAGCGGAGATCAAATCGCTGGTGCTCCCGGGCTCGATCGTTCCAGGCCAGCGGGCCAACATCGGCACCCGAATGCCACCCTCATAGAGATCCCGCTTGAACCCTTTGAACGGTCCGTTGCTATCGAAAAAGACCGGATCGTGTCCGCCCTCTTTATGCGGGCCATTATCAGAACTGAACAGAATCAGGGTGTTTTCATCGATCCCCAATTCATCGAGCAAGTCGAGCAGTTCACCAATTCCGTCATCCAGTTTCGTCATCATTCCGGCAAAATTCGCCACCGGATTACTCACCACGGAGCCTCCGTACTTGCCGGTCTTGTCGTTGAACTGAGGAAACTTCTCCCGCCACGGCTTGGCATACTCCTCTGGCACCTGCATCGCGGCGTGAGGAATCGTGATCGGCAAATAGATGAAAAACGGCTTCTTTGCGTGATCCTTCACAAACTGGAGAGTTTCCTCCATGATGGGATCGTGCGAGTAAACGTCGCGATCCGGGAATTCGACCTTCTCGCGATTCTTCCAAAGGTGAGTCGGATAGAAATTGTGAGCCTGGCGTTGGCAGTTGTAGCCGTAAAACCGATCGAAGTGCTCCATCGGGTCGCTGGCTGAACCCGGGGCTCCCAATCCCCATTTGCCGAAGGCACCCGTCGCGTATCCCGCTGCCTTCAGAAGCCGCGGAATGGTCACGATGTCTGCGGGCATGGGAGCCTGGCCTTCCGGCTGCACTTCCCGATTTCCCCGAACAAAGGCGTGCCCCGTGTGGAGCCCGGTCATCAAAACGCACCGGGTCGGCGCACAGACGGTGCTCCCGGCGTAGTGATCTGTGAAGAGCATCCCTTCGTGAGCCAGCCGATCAATATTCGGGGTTTGGAACTTCGTCTGTCCGTAGCAGCTAAAATCCCCGTATCCTGCATCATCCAGGAGAATGTAGATCAGATTCGGCTTCTCCGCAGCGGTCAAGGACAAGGCGAGCGCGATGGAAAACAAGAACAAGCAAAGCAGGGGTTTCATGCCTTTCCAGTAACTTGGGACACGGCCAGGAATCAACCGTTTTCTCCGGGACGATTTTTTCCTTCAACCGGTTTTTCCCATTGAACGTAAGCGCATCCGGAAGTCTCCTATCGCCCTCCCAACCGCACTTCGAATCGTGAAATCCATTTCTTCCTTCGCCGCTCTGCTATTCGCCCTTCCACTTCACCTCGTCGGCGAGTCCGCCAGTTACATGGTTTGTGCCTCTTGTCACGGCCAAGACGGACTCGGGGTGAAGATCGATGGCCAGTGGCTTGCTCCCTCGCTCCATACTTCCAAATTCGTCACCGGCGATCAGGCCGAGCTCCTTACTGCGCTCATTCTCAAAGGCATTGCCAAAGACGATACTCGATATACCCAGCCGATGGTCCCGCTGGAGTCAGCTCTTTCCGATGAACAGATCGCGGAGATCGTCGCCTACACCACAGAAGCCTTTGGCGGTCAGCGCCGAGACGTGACGGCGACCGATGTGGCCACGTGGCGCGAGAAATACCAGGACCATTCCTTACCCTGGCATCGCTCTGAACTGGCGGCGAAACTCGTCCCCGATGTTCTCACGGATCTCCATTTCTCGGTTTACTCAGCGTCCGAGACGGCTGCAGGCCCATCGCAGGCGCTCCGCTCCGGTGGGCTTCCCTCAAATCAGCTCTCAACCAAATCGGTCGCCGATCTCAATCATCCTTGCGTCGTCGTCTTCACGGGATTGCTCCATTTGACTGAGGCCGATGACTACGAATTCCGGCTCGAAGCCAGTCCCGGTTCAGCCCTCACCCTAGGCGGCGAGACCCTGGGAGTAGTGGAGTCCAGCGACTCCCTCCGCGTTCGCCAGCGCCTTGAGGCTGGCAGTTATCCTTTCGAGCTCCGCTACCTGGCCTCGGCCGGGGCCGCCACGCCTGAGCTAACGCTTCGCGCTCGCACAACGCGGAAAAGCTTCACGCTTCACGAGACCGATTGACGTTGCATTCGGATCCCCTGAATCCGCTTCCCCTCCGCCTTCCACTGCCGCTCGAAATCCGTCTCGGCATAATAGAAGGCGTCTTCGGGCCAATCTAATTTCCCCAGATCGTTCGAAGCCAGAATCGTCTCGCCAGCTTCTTCAAAATAGCCTTCGTGATCGGTCTTGAAGAGGAACTCGCCACCGGGTTCCAACAGAGCGTGAACTGCGGCCACGAACTCCGGCGTCACTAACCGCCGTTTGTGATGCCGTTTTTTCGGCCAGGGATCCGGAAACAACAGGTGAACCCGGGCAAAGCTCGCCTTCGGCAAGAGCCAACCCACCGCATAGGCGCTATCCAGCCGCAACACTCTCACGTTCTCCAGCCGCTGGCGATCTGCCTTGCGAGACACTTTTCGCACCCGCCCCAACAGCCGCTCCACCCCCAGAAAGTTCCGCTCCGGAAACTGGAGTGCCATCTCGTTCAAAAACGAGCCATCGCCGCACCCAAGATCCAGTTCCATCGGAGCCGCCCGCTCAAAAATATCGCCTGCTTTTGCCTCCGCAAAATAGTCCCCTTCTCGAGGAACGAATTCGAACTTCTCGTAAACGGAGGGATGGGAGTCTTCGGTGTTCAATGGACGATTTGTTTCATAGACAACTCACTCCTGACCTCCTTGTCGCGAACCACAACATCGCTCAACTCGCGCTCGAGACCTCTTCCGCCGCAAGCGCTGCTGCCCCGATCATTCCCGCTTCGTTGCCGAACTCCGCTTTCAAAATCTGCAGGTGCTCCCAAAAGACCGGGTTCAACTGACATTGCATCTGACGCTTCAGTGGTTCGAACAGGAGGTTACCAGCATTCGCGATTCCCCCGCCCACCACGATCGCATCCGGATTCAAAATCCAGGTGATGCTGGTGAGCGCGCAGCCCAGCCATCCGCCGACCTCCCCCCAAATCTGGCGCGCGATGTCATCCCCCTGCTCCGCCGCTTCCGCGATGTGCCGCGGCGTGCAAGCATCCGGCCGTGCCTCCTCCCCCACGTTC
>CAYGQD010000314.1:0-6156 GCA_964351855.1 uncultured Verrucomicrobiales bacterium | reverse complement strand
TTAGGAAAACATTTTTCTGGATTCTTCCGGAGAGGCAGCAGCGGGCAGGGATCGCGAAAGGAAGTTTGGGAGAAAGCTTTCCGCCATCTTCGATCAAGAAATCACCGATAGCTGTACAAAAAACTGGGCCGAATGCAGGCTATGCATCCGACCCAGTCACCAAATAGCAAGAAACGCTAATGGGTTCGCCAGGAAAATCGTACAGGATTTATTGGTAAAGGCAAATTAGAATTCCAGAATTCTGCAAATTCAGGCTATGTGACGTCGAAAACAGCGATTTTGGAAGCAAATCCAAAAAGATAGTTCCCTTTTTTCGGTTTCTTTGTACAGAAAAGATGTCGCGAACTACAAGATCTCTTGTCGGCCCCGGAACAACCTGCTCGCACCCGCGAATTTTCGCTCAAGGTGAAGGAGTCGTTTTCGGAAACGCGGTTCGAGCTGGAGATGAACCAACCGGGCGTCATCCGATTCGAGCTGCCTCCGGCGGCTTCTCCGCGTCCAGTCGGGGCGCATCGGGACTGGAGAATTCTGCGACAACGAATTCGGGAGCGGATTCAAGCTTCGGCGGAGGGCGGGATGGAGAAGTTTGGGACGAAGGAAGCCGCGCTCGTTGGGGCTTGGGCCTATGTCACGGCGGTTGGAGATGACGGGGAAGATTTTGGGACGACGGAGATCAAGATCGTGCTGAAGGAATCTTGGGACCTTTTCGGGCGCAAAGACACCCTCCACACCGGCGATCTGAAGTTGAATCCGTGGATTGACCAAATCGGAAAGAGCAATCGCTACCGCCTCAATGCGGACGGGATCGAGCGGGCTCAGGAATTGGTCGATGCGATGGAACGTCCGGACGATTAGAGTCTCGGTTTCCTGCGGTCCTGACGTTTGCGCATTCCAAAAGCACGGATTTGCGTCTATTCTGGCAGGGTGTTGAAAAAGTCTGAAACGCCGCGAACCCGTTGGATTCGGGGGTGGAAATTCGCTTCGCATGACCTTGGGAAGACGAGTTCCCGAAGGGCACAAACACCTGAAGTCGGGGGCGTTGTTGCTCCTCACTCACGAATCTCGATTCGCTCATTCGTCCCGCCTGGCCCCCAACTTCAGGTGTTCGCGCGCGACATTCCCGACTTTTTCAACACCCTGCTAGGAAATGGGTGAGGAATCCACTTCCCGGACTGTAAGCGAGCGAGCCGTGATCGTGGCGATTGGGCTGATCGTATTCTATCTGCTTTCTCCCGGGCCGTTAGTTTGGTATTTGGAGCGGGGCAGTGGTGTTCCGGATTGGTTGGAAACGGGATTAGAAGTTTTCTTCAAGCCGTTGGAAACCCTTTACAGTCATTCCAGCGCGGTGAAGTGGGCCTATGACGGCTATTTCCGGCTGTTCGGGCTGAATCCTTAGATCGGATTTACCAAAGTTTTTCGAAGGCGATAACTTGCGCGAGATCATGACGTGTTGGAAAGACCATTCCTGTTATGAAAAACTCCTTCGCCGTCATTGTTGCCGTTACGCTCGCCGCGAGTTCGCTGTGGGCCCAAAATGAACCCGCTCCTGCCCTCAAACTCGCGACCGTCTTTGGCGATCATATGGTGTTGCAGCAGGGCAAACCGACTTCGATTTTCGGTCAGGCCAAGCCGAATGCAGAAGTGACTGTCGCCTTTGCCGGGCAGACCCAAAAGGCGAAGGCGAATCCAAAGGGAGAATGGACGGCGCGGTTGGCTCCCCTGAAGACGAACGCGAAACCGGCTGTTCTCACGGTGACTGCGGGAAAGGAGTCGCTCAAGCTCCAAGACATCTTGGTTGGGGAGGTCTGGATGTGTTCCGGGCAATCCAATATGCAGTGGCGACTCAGTCAAACGCTTGACGCGGAGAAAGCCGCCGCTGCCGCCAACTACCCGCAGATTCGGCTGTTCACGACGCCGAATACGACCGCCAAAACGGTGCAGCGCGATGTGAAGGGCGGAACCTGGGAGATCTGCTCCCCTCAGACGGCTCCCAATTTTTCGGGCGTGGGATATTTCTTTGGGCGAAAGCTTTATGAAGAGTTGGGAGTTCCGATCGGGCTGGTTGGAACCGCGTGGGGCGGCAAGCCTTCGGAAGCGTTCACGAGCCGTGAAATGCTCAACGGTGTCGGTGCGGCTCAGAAATTGATCGATGATTGGGATGCCCGCCAGGCGGCTTATGAGCCGAAGCAAGCTCAGGTGAACTACGAGAATGCGTTGGAAAAATGGGAGCAACAAGTCGCGAAGTTGCGCGAAGCTGCCAAGGCATCCGGCGAGCAACCGCGCTTTCCGCGTCGGCCTAATGCGCCGATGGAGCCGCACTTGGAATCGAATTGCCCCAGCGCGATTTATAATCAGATGATCGCCCCTTGGAACACCTATGCCATCGCTGGAGCGATCTGGTATCAAGGCGAGTCCAACGCCTCTCGCGCGAAGCAATATGAAACGATTTTTCCGGCGATGATCCAAGATTGGCGCAATCAACGCAACGACGCGATTCCCTTCTATTTCGTGCAGTTGGCGAACTTTCGTGCTCCTTCGACCGAGCCCGGAGTGGCGGATTCCTGGGCGGAATTGCAGAATGCGCAAACTCTCACGCTTCAAAAACAAGCGAAGACGGGTATGGCGATCATCAATGATATCGGTGAAGCGAATGACATCCATCCGCGCAACAAGAAAGACGTCGGTGAGCGTCTGGCACGCTGGGCCTTGGCCAAGGACTACGGAAAAGAGCTCGACGTCATTTCTGGTCCGATTCTGAAAAGCCACGAAGTCGTGGGTGGTGGGATTCGGGCGACGTTTGACCACGTCGGTCGGGGGCTCAAATCGCGGGATGGGAAGCCGCTCGGGCGATTCGAAATCGCAGGAGAAGACGGAAAATGGCAATGGGCGGATGTTTCGATCGAGGAAGGTGGCGACAGTGTCTTTGCGACCAGTCTGGAGGTGCTTCATCCGGTCGCCTTGCGTTATGCCTGGGCCGCGAATCCAGAAGGCGCGAATCTGGTGAACTCCGCCGGATTACCGGCATCGCTGTTCCGCACGGATGACTGGCCGCTATCGACCGACGCCAGTGGGATGTATTCCGCTGAGGAGCGGAAGAAAGCGATGGAGAAGCGAGCGAAGGCTGCTGTTGAGAAAGTGAAGGCGGCTGTAGACAAGCCAAAGGCGGCTGCTGACAACCCAAAAGCGGCGGTCGAGAAACCGATGGCGGCTGTTGCCAAACCAGAGACGGCGAAGCCCGTCGCCGCGAAGGTCGAGCCAGCTTCGACCCGCGTGGAGCAGAATTTGAAGAAGGCGGGCTGGGAAATCCTGTTCAATGGGAAAAATCTGGATGGCTGGAAGAATCCCTATGAGTGGGGAGAGGTGAAAGTCGCGGGAAACGAGATTCACCTTTCTTCCGACAAGAAATTCTTCCTCGTGACCGAGAAATCCTATGGCGACTTCCAACTCACGGCGGACATCCATCTGCCCGAAGGAGAGGCGAATTCCGGAATCATGTTTCGCTGCCACGTTGAGCCGAATAAAGTCTATGGCTACCAAGCGGAATGCGATGGATCGGATCGTCGCTGGTCTGGTGGGCTCTATGATGAAGGTCGACGCGCCTGGGTCTGGCCCAGCCAAACTGGACGCACCAAAGAAGAGAAATTCCTCGCCTATGAAAAAGAGAGCCAGGAATTTATGAAACGCCCGGAAGTGGCCGGAGCCCTGAAGCGCAACGATTGGAACACCTATCAAATCACCTGCAAAGGAAACCGGATCCAAATTCGGGTGAACAATGTCCTCGTGACCAACATCGAGGATGACACCGATGCCAAAGGACCGATCGGAATCCAGCATCACGGTGAAAAAGGGGCGGTTTACCGGTTTCGGAATCTCTATCTCAAGCCGTTGTAGGCAGCGTTGCGGTTTCTTCCTTGCATGATTCCATCACCGGCGTGTGGTTGAGTCAATGCCCGCCGATTTCAAGCTCAACAGCGAATACCAGCCTCAGGGCGATCAGGCCCAGGCCATTGCCAAACTGACGAAATCCCTCGAAGCTGGGAATTCGCACCAAACGCTCCTCGGGGTCACCGGGTCGGGAAAGACGTTCACGATGGCGAATGTGGTCGCCAATCTCGGTCGACCGACCCTGGTGATGAGCCATAACAAAACGCTCGCCGCCCAGCTCTATTCGGAGTTCAAGAGCTTCTTTCCGGAGAACGCGGTCGAGTATTTTGTCAGTTACTTCGACTACTATCAGCCGGAAGCCTACATTCCCCGGACGGATACCTATATTGAAAAGGACTCGTCGGTGAATGACGATATTGAGCGGCTTCGTCTTTCAACGATGAGTTCGCTCCTCACGCGGGAAGACGTCTTGGTGGTGGCCAGCGTTTCCTGCATCTATGGCTTGGGCTCACCGGAAGACTTTGAAGGAATGATGGTGGCGGTGGCTGTCGGGATGCGGATGGATCGTGATGCGTTCATTCGCGGGTTGGTCGATATTCTCTTCGAGCGCAATGATATCGCCTTCAGCCGAGGGAAGTTTCGCGTCCGGGGCGATGTGGTCGAAGTGCATCCTGCGATGCTGGAAGACGAGGCCGTTCGGGTCGAATTCTTTGGCGATGAGATCGACCGAATCTCCATCATCAACCCGTTGACGGGAAAGTCGAAGGGGGAGATTGATCGCTTCACCTTTTGGCCGGCGAAACAGTTCGTGACTGCGAAAGAGAAGATGGCTCGGGCGATTCATGCGATCCGCAGCGAACTCAACGAGGTGATCGAAGCCTTTGAGAAACAAGGAAAATACCTCGAAGCGCAGCGGATCAAAATGCGGACGGATTACGATATCGAAATGATGCAGGAAATGGGATTCTGCCAGGGCATCGAGAATTACAGCCGTCACCTGACGAATCGTCCGCCGGGTTCCAAGCCTTATACCTTGATCGACTTCTTCCCGGAAGGTTTCCTCACCTTGATCGATGAATCCCATGCCACGGTTCCTCAGGTTGGAGGAATGTATGAGGGGGATCGATCCCGCAAGACGACCTTGGTCGATTTCGGGTTTCGTCTTCCCAGCGCCTTGGATAACCGACCGCTCAAGTTTGAAGAGTTCATGGATATGACCTATGACCGGGTTTATGTCAGTGCGACACCGGCCAAGTTTGAGATTCAAAATAGTAGGGTAGGGGTGACCGAATATATTCCGCACCGCCGCAAGAAAATCGGCGAAGAAGAAACTACGCCGGAGCGACTACCGCGCGTTTCCGGGAGCACCCAGAGCATTGCTGAATTTGATGTGACGACGCCGGGCAAAGATCTCATCGTCGAGCAGATCATTCGTCCGACCGGCTTGCTCGATCCTGTCATTACCCTGCGTGGTCTGAAAGGGCAGATTGACGAAACCATCGAGCAGTGTCGTCAACGCGTTGAGAAAAATGAGCGGGTCTTGATCACCACACTCACGAAGCGAACGGCGGAAGATCTGACGGACTATCTGCGCAATGTCGGCTTAAAGGTTCGCTATCTTCACAGCGAGATTGATGCGATTGAGCGGGTGGAAATCTTGCGAGCGCTCCGTGCGGCCGAGTTCGATATCCTCGTTGGCATTAACCTCTTGAGGGAAGGACTAGACTTACCGGAAGTGAGTTTGGTTTGTATCTTGGATGCCGATAAAGAAGGGTATCTTCGTAGTGAAACTTCGCTGATTCAGACGGCGGGGCGGGCTGCGCGACACGTCAATGGAGAGGTGATTCTCTTCGCGGATCAAGTCACCAAAAGTATGCAGCGTCTCATTGATATCACGGAATACCGGCGCGTGAAGCAGATGGAACACAACGAGGAACACGGGATCGAGCCTCGCAGTGTCAAACGCGCGGTTCAGGAGGGCCTTCGTATCGTTCTCGGTAATGAATCCGGCAGTTCCGTGGTGAAAGAAGGGAGCGAAGATTTTGACGTCTTGGAAGTGCTCCGCGAGTTGGAAGAAGAGATGCAAGAAGCGGCTCAAAGCTTGGAGTTCGAGCGGGCGGCCCTGTTGCGCGACCAGATTGGCGAACTGAAAAAGCGCGCTGGAATCGAAGATTCCAAGATGCCACAGGTCAAGGTCAAAAAGGGGAAGCGGAAGAAGGTGAAATACGCGTAGGCGGATTTTTGAAACGAAACCGTTGCCTGGTTCTACTG
>CAYGQD010000313.1:0-6233 GCA_964351855.1 uncultured Verrucomicrobiales bacterium | reverse complement strand
ACTACAATTGCGAAAACCTCCAGGCCATTCGTATGGGCGATTGGAAACTCCATCTCCCTCGCACCAAGGAACAACTTCCGTTTTGGGAGAAGAACAAGGCCGTTCAGCAACTGGAGTCGCCCGTGCTTTACCATTTGGGAACCGATCCAGCCGAGAGCGTAGACGTTGCCGCGATCGTTGACGTCGCGCTTCCGTCGGATCGGACCATTGACGGAGTCAGCACACTGCCAGCTTTCGCTGGGGAAAAACTGGACCGTCCCGGGCCCTTGTTCTGGCGAACCCACATCGCTCCTGGTTCCAGCCATGCCGCGATGCGCATCGATGAATGGAAGATCATCGCCAACAAGGAACCGACGAAATTTCAGCTCTACCAGATCGAAGAAAACTGGAAAGAGGAACACGATCTCGCTGCCGAGAAGCCCGAAAAACTCGCCGAGATGAAGGCGAAGTTTCTCGAAGTCTGGAACGACGTCGAGGCCGAGGGACCGAAAGAATGGTGGGAGAACGATGCGAAGCGAGACGCCGAAAACCGGAAAAAGAAAACCGGCAGCAACCTCAAGGCCGGCACCGACAAGAGTGGAGACTGGGATGTCGTGAAAGGCGGCACGGTCGAGAAAAGCAATTTCGGCAACCTGCTCGACGCGGGTTCCAGCGAAGCAGTGGCCTTGAAGAAGCTCGACACGCCGATCCAAGAATCAGCGACCTTCTCGCTCAAGTTTCGGACCGCAGAAGGAACGACGCTAACGAAAAACGCCTGTTTCTGTTTCGGTTCCTCGACCGAGAATGATGACCTCTTCAAAGCGGGAACGATGATCGGCATGAACCGCCACGGCTTCTTTGAAGGGGGCTGGGATAATGTGAAGTTGGGTTCCGGAAAAGACGCCAAGTTTGATCCAGAAGACACCTTCGAAGCCCGGGTCACGATCGATCTCGAACACGGCAAAGCGATTCTTACGATTGGTGACACCACGGTGGAACACAAACTTCCTGACCCGCTGGAGAGCGTCACGCATGTTGGCCTTTATGCGAAAGCGACTCGCTCGGAATTTACGATGCCACAGGTTGCGCAGCCGTGAAGATTGAATCCGGGCTACCCACCCATCATCCTTAGGGCTGGCCCGACGGCAGCGGTTCCATCGCAAAACACCGCCTTGATGCCGATTGCCGGTGTGGTCGCCTTTTGGGCCAACCATGACTGGGGTTTCAAGGTTTTTTGTCTGCCCACTCTTTTTTGACCAACCACATCACTGCTCCGCCCTCATTGCGGCGGGAGTGGTGTGCCGATACTTCTTCATCAGTCGTGTCAGGTAAAACCGATTCGTCAGTCCGCAGTGCTCGGCGATGGCCTCGATGGATTGATTCGTGTGGCAAAGGAGACGAGTTGCCTGGTTCAGGCGAAGTTCGATCAGGTAGCGAATAGGAGACATCCCGGTGTGGCGCACGAACAGTTTGCTGATCCCACGCTCGCTCATCCCGGAATGGTTTGCGATTTCCGCGAGGGTGATCTTCTCGGTCAGGTGCGCCTCCATCATTGCGACCACATTCTCAAGTCGTTGATCGGACCGAGCGACGTCCCACAGGGAACCGGGGGCAAATTCCAGCGCCAGCGAGAGAAGCTGAATGACGCGCCAGGGCTTCGGAAACGGAGAGAACTCGACACTTCCGGAAAGGTTGGGGCAGACTTCGTGGAGGAGTTCCGAGAGCCTTTCCCCGGGGGGAATTTCGTAAATCCCCGGGGCCGGAGTCAGGTCGTTCGCCTCGACAGTGAAGTGAAAATACCATTTCGAGAATTCCTTCGTGGCTTCGAATTCGAGAACGGAGTGGGGCGGTATGAGATACAGATGATTGGCCTGAAGTATGGTGACATTCTCCCCCTCGATGGCCCGAGCCCCATCGCTCAGAGGATAGTAGAGTCGCCAGACCGGTGCCCCCTGACCACGTAGCTTCCATTGAGAGAGGGAGATGCAACGATGTAGGAGAACCTGGATACCTCCCGTGGGGAATTCGGCGAGTCGAGTTCCGACGATGGTGAAGGGGATATCGGGAGAATCAAATTCGACAGGGATTTCGTTCTTCATCTTCTCCGGGTGCCAGATTGGATACACCTAAAAAGGAGATCGTGCATTTCCTTTTTCGAGTGAGTCAGCGAAGCTCTGATCCCGATTTCGATGAGAGTTTCCCTCCTGACATTGCTGTTCATCAGCCTTTCCCCCCTGGTTCTGGAGGCGGAAACGAACTCTCTTGAGATCCATGAAGAAGTTCGTGGATTCCTGAATCGTCATTGTTTCTCCTGTCATGGAAGCGAGAAACAGAGGGGCGACATTCGTCTCGATACTCTTGATCCCGTTCTTGATGATCCGGCCAGTGCCCAACTCTGGCAGGATGTGCTCGACGTCATCAACGCTGGCGATATGCCTCCCCCCGATGAGAAGCAGCCTCCCACCGATGAGTTGGCGGAAGCCGTTGGATTTCTTACCGAAGATTTACTCAAGGCCCGCAAGCGCCTTGCGGACACTGGGGGAGAGGTGGTGATTCGCCGACTCACTGAACTTGAATACATCAACACGATCGAATCGCTCACTGGAATTCGCGTCCCAGATGATCTCGTTCCCGATGACGAAAGCGGTGAAGACTTCAATACGCTGGGCCGCTACCAGACGTTTTCACCGGCTATCCTGGAGCAGTATGAGGAAGCGGCCCGCTACGCAGTTCAGTGGATGTTGAAACCGGTTCCTGATCTCGAACGAAAGACGGTCAGAAGAGATGATAGGGAAGCGAAGCGTCGACAGAAGGAGCAGGAACTCGAGAAGCATCAGGAACTGCACGCAAAGGCACTGAAAGTTCCCAAAGGCACTACGGATTATGCGCCCTTTGGATTTCCCAACGACGCGCAGTACAATCGGGCGATCAGTTTGTCTGGGAAGAACGGATTCTACCAGCCGCCCCTTCGTCACTATCTGGCGAATCCCAATACTGAAACCGGTGTGGTTCTCTACCAGGCCTCGATGGGACCTTTGACAACGGGGCTCAACGCGGAATCAGAGGCTGGAGCGGAATACATTTTTCGCGCTCGTGTCGCCGCCGAACCCGGGATGCCGAAGGAGGTAAAGCTGCTCCGTCTGCAGAATTTCCAGGGAGGGCAGAAGCGAACGCTCGGGTTCTTCCATCTCCACGGAACGATGGAGCAGCCTCAGGTAATCGAAACGGTGGTCCGTCCCGATGCTGGAAAGTTGACACTTGAGTTGGGCGTCAGTGACCTGTTCAGGTTGCGACAAGCGAACTCGAAGGCGATTGGAAAAGGTGAACGAGTTCCCGGATATTGGATCGATTGGGTGGAGCTGGAAGGTCCCATCTTTCCGGGCAAACGAGAGCAAAGCCGCGCCGGTCTTTTTGGTGGCGAGACGCTCGATGAACAGGATGTGTCAGCAGTCCTGCAAGCCTTTGCCGAACGTGCCTTTCGAGGGAAACCTGTTGCGTCGGAATTCGTCGATCGCTTGATGAAGATCTATGAGGATGAGCGGGGGATTGGAAAATCCGAGGTGAAGGCGTTGGAGGCTCCTCTTACGGCGATTCTTTCCGCACCGGACTTTCTGTATCTGGGCGAATGGAAATCCGATTCGGGGAATTCTGTCACCGGGAAAGAGTTGGCAACGCGCCTGTCCTACTTGCTTTGGAAAGAGCCTGCGACGTCAGAGATGCTGGAAACCGGCGATCGCTTGTTGGTCGAGCCGGATTTCCTGAGGCAGTCGATCGACGCCATGATGGAAGATCCGCGTTTTGATCGGTTTGTCAGGGAGTTCTTTGGGCAATGGCTCCACCTGCGGAAGTATGACGGATTGATCTTCGACGAGACGAAGGTGGATAGCTTTGGGCGAGCCCGGAAACATTTTTCGAAGGAGCAGATGTATCAGTTTGTCGCTCATCTCATTGCCGAAGATCTCAGCCTCGAAAACCTGATCGACTCTGAGTTCACTTTCCTCAACGGCACGATGGCAAATCACTATCCCGAGTTGAAGCAAGAGGGCCTGGGTGATGAATTTGTCAGGGTCAGTCTGCAGGGGGGGAATCAACACAGAGGTGGTTTGCTCGGGATGGCAGTGATCCAGGCGATGGGCTCAACCGGGGAACACACCGCACCCGTCGAGCGAGGAGCCTTCATTCTCCGTAAATTGCTGAATTCCCCGCCACCACCTCCGCCTCCCAATGTTCCTCAGTTGGATGAAGAGGACACAGGTCTTTCCGTGCGGGAAAAATTGAAGCGTCATCGTGAAATCGCGCAATGTACCTCCTGCCATCTCAAGATGGATGACATGGGATTGGCGATGGAGCATTTCAACGTCGTCGGTCAGTGGCGCGAGTTGGAAAACGGGAAGCCGATCGAGACGGCAGGGCGTATGCCGGATGGGGAGCACTTCAAGGACTTCAACGCGATGAAGCGATTACTGATGAGAGATCGGGACTCCATGATCGAGTCGATGGTCGAATCTCTGATTGCCTATTCGCTGGGTCGCGAGGCCGAGTTTTCGGATCAGGATTATGTTGAGGATGTCGTCGCCCGGACTCGTGAGAACGGCTATCGATTCTCCTCTCTTGTGAAAGCCTTTGTCAGTCACGAAAAATTTCTCCGCAAGTAACTCATTCCATGAAGATCAATCGTCGTCATTTCCTGGTCTCATCCAGCTCCATCCTGGCATTGCCCCAATTGGAAGCCTTTGCGGAAACAACGGAGGAAACTCCGCAGCGGATGGTGTTTCTTGGATTCAGCTATGGGTTTACGGAGGAATTTTACCCGAAGCAGGCCGGAAGCGAGTATCGGTTCAGCCCCGGGCTTCAGCCGCTGGAGCGGCATCGAAAAGACATCACGATCCTCAGTAATTTCTGGCATCGCAATTCGAGAGAGCCTCATTCAGGAACGGTCTCTTATCTCACGGGTGCGAACGTGTTGGGAACTCCCGGGAAGAAGTTTCACAACACCGTCTCCTGTGATCAGGTCGCGGCGCGGCATCTCGGACAGGGGACACGGTTCCCTTCACTTCAGGTGACCTGCCCGGAGCGGGATGGCCATGGAGGAGGGTCATCGCTCTCTTGGAATGAGAATGGGAAGAGTCTGTCCGGGGTTTCCGATGCGGCTCGACTTTACGACACACTTTTTGGGGGCGAGCAAATTTCCTATGAAGAAAGAATCGCCGCCTTGGAGCGACGCAGGAGTGTCCTCGACAGCTACACCGCCAGCATTCGATCACTGAACCGTCAGGTCAGTGCGATGGATCGCGAGCGGCTTGATCAGTACTTTCAATCGATCCGCGAAATCGAGGAGAGGATTGCGAAGGAGAAGCTCTGGGCGGACAAGCCCAAGCCGGTTGTGGACTATGCGAGGCCGAATGCCACGCTGAACGGTCTCGAAGAAATTAAGACGATGTACGATCTCATCGTGCTCGCGATGCAGACCGATCAGTCGCGGATCTTCACCTACCGGCAGCCGCTCGAGAGTCTGCTCGATACCTTGAACATCACCTACACGGGGCACCAGCTCAGCCACTATCACAACTCCGAAGGGCGCAAAAAGGCCGCCGAGAAGAGAGAAGCCAGGCAGACCGAATTGTTCTCCGGTTTTATCGACCAGTTGAAATCAACTCGTGACTTCGATGGATCGCGCATCTTGGATAACTGCCTCGTCAGCTACGGTAGTAACATCCGCACCGGGCACATGCTCAAGAATGTCCCGGCGTTTCTGACCGGGAATGTTCGAGGTCAGCTCAAACACGGCCGTCACATTGAGATGCCCGAAGATACAGCCCTGTGCAATCTCTGGCTGACCCTGCTGCAAACTTGTAAGGTTCCCGCGGAGTCCTTCGGAGACAGCAATGGGCGGGTAGAAGAGTTGTTCGGTTAGGGGGCGTTTGGCGGGATCATCGATTTCGCGGGGGCAGAGAAGTCACCAACGTGCGTTGGGCAGCAATATAAACGAACACTTCGACCATCAGGAACGCGGATCATACGCTTCTGGATGGCGGAAACCACGGGAGCGTGGCGACAACCTATGGAGGGAAGCGCCGAGAGACGGAACACGACCGGGCCTTGGTTGCCGCGCAGGACGTCCATGCGGTGATTCACCATGCCTTGTGCATCGTCCCGAAAATAACTGCACAGATGAATGATTGATAGGCGGTATCGCAACATTTGCTCGCTGTGCTCGGGAAGTCCAGGATCGCGGCCCTTTTTCCCGATTCCTG
>CAYGQD010000312.1:0-6233 GCA_964351855.1 uncultured Verrucomicrobiales bacterium | reverse complement strand
TCACGATTCCCGCCCGCACCGGATTCAAGTCAATATACGTCGCCATCGTCGTCAACGCCTCGCGCGTCCCCTCCACCGCGACACAGCCATAGCGCGACTCCCACAACGTCCCGCGCCGCCCGTGCTTCTTGTTATACCAAGCCGAAAACCGTCGCTTCAACATCTGCATGAACTTGGGCAGATCGAACATCTGTCGCTTGATCCGATCGGTAATATCCCGCGCCGCCTCCTCATTCCCTTCGCTCCGGAAATGGTTCACCCGCCACTGCACCTCTTGGATGTATTCGTCGCTAAACGCAATCTTCATCCGCGAAAACAGCGCCTCCTCGCTCATCGCCTCACGAAGCTCCTCCGCCTCCCGAGCATCCGGCAGGGACAGGAGAATGTGAAAGTGATTCGACAGACAACACCAAGTCAGCGCTTCCAGCCCGCAACTGGTTCATGAGCATCCGAAAGTGCTCCTTCTCCTCCTCACCAAACAGGAACTCCCCGCCCGCCGTCCGGCTGAAGACATGAAATCCGGTCCCCGCCGGGACATCCTCCGTCAAAATCCGTGTGCTCATCGGTCTGTTTCAAGTTTCGCCACCATCCAAGAACGAGCTTTTCAAACAGTCAACCTGTTTTTATATCTGTTTTGTTTTTATATCTGTTTTGTCAACCTGTTTTTATATCTGTTTTTATATCTGTCCTGCCGTTTTGCTGGCCTTTGACGGTGACCCGGCCGAGGGCGTCGTGCCGGTAGTTGAGTTGGTCGTCGGCGTCCGGGTATTGTTTGCGGATGGCGAGGTTGCGGGCGTCGAAGGTCCAGGTGCGGACGTTGTCGCGCGGGTCAGTCAGCGTGGTGAGGTTGTTGTTGGGGTCGTAGCCGTACTCGGTGGTGAGCTGATTGCGGTCGGTTTCGCCAATGAGGCGGTCGCGGGCGTCGAACGTGTTCGTGGCGGTGTGGGCTTCGGCGTTGGTCTCGGAGACGAGCGCGCTATGGGCGTTGTAGGTAAACTTGCGCTCGGTGCCTTCCTGTTGTTCCTGGCGGATCTTCCTACAGTCAAGCTGGTTTATTATAGATCACACTACCTAGCTGTGCCCCGTTCGCGGTTTTCTGCGATGGATGATGTAATCCAGCATAGTTTCAGGGTTTCCAATGACTTTTTGCAACATCACAAACAAATAGGTTTGGTTTGGAGAAAAAATGTGAATTCCCATAATATTCAGGTATTTTACCCAATGGTTCCGCGCACCTCTCTCACGACAGCAGCAGTTTTCGGCCTAGTCGCTGCACTGATTGCCATTTATCACAAAAAAGAAGACAAACATTCTTCGCAGTCTCCTGAGAAACCATCGATTTCGCAGGTGAAACCAGCTGCCTCCGCACCCATTGAAAAGGAATATTCTTATGATGACCTCATGCGCGGCAAGGCTCCAGAGCCGTCTGATGAAGATTTGAGGAATTGGGTCAAACAACAAGACCACTCAGAATCTGCCTGGGTGGCGGCTGTGGCATTTCGTTTTGATTCGAGTATCAACAACAAATGGCTCGCAGAGGGCCTGTCCTACAATCCGGATTCCAAGTCATTGGTAATGCGTGCTGGAAATTTGGAATTGATGCAATTTCATTCGCATCCAGAACCCACGACGACTCTCAAATGGGTGGATCACTTCACTGCTATCGACCCTGATAATTCATTGCCTTGGTTGATGTCAGCGGTCGCCGAATATATTCGCGGTGACATAGAGAAAGGTGACGAACACTGGATTCGGGCCGGTCAGGCAAGCGAAATGAGGGTCTATGGCGCTGACTACGATGAGTCGGTCCAGGAATTTCTCCTGGAGCATTTGGGAGCTTCACAATCAGTCGCTGAACTGTTTGGGTCTGCCAGTATTCCGGTTCTGAATATTCCGAATCTCCGTCCTGAAAATATGAAGGAGATAATAGACCGTGCCGTATCCTATCGTGATTCGGGACTCGTGGCGAAAGGAGACGAACTAATCGATGCGGGTTGCCAGATTGGGATCAACCTTTGTGAAGTCAACGACTCAGGGCTGAATACCGTCTATATTTTGCTTGGGGCTTACATTTACGAGACTTTTATTGAAGCCGCCCCTTTTGAAACTCAATTGGCTCTTGCTGAGAACACTGCAGATATCGAACGACTTCGGGAAGTTTTTAGAAAAAGCAATGAGCCACGAGTTGAAAACTTCTCCGAAGCGGAATTTCTTTGGTGGAATGCAACCCGCCAGAAAGTTGGCTCGCTCGCCGCGCGGGAGATGTTCGCGAAGTGAACTCTTACGTAGATTGCCATCTCAATCAGAGAGTGGTTTTAACGACTTTTTGCAACTTTACGAACAAATAGGGTGAGTTCGTTGAGCTTTTTCGAACCAACCCTATTGGATCAATGAACGCACCCTGTTGCTTCGTGAAACGCGGGCGCAAAGGCAAAACGAGTTGGGTGAATAGCCATAACCACGAATCAATTCGATGTCCCCTTTAGATCAGTCCAGAATCTTTACGATGACGATCACGCGACTAAAATGAAACCCGATGTCCTGCCAAGGTGATCCGTATTCGGAAAAATTATGAAGGATTCCTCCGAACTGACCAGTTTCGTAGGCTGCGATTTTCAGGGCGAGTCCATCCTTCTTCACATCAAGCTCGCGTGCCCCCGGAAATTTCGTAGGAAACTCAACGACGACGGATTTGGCGAGTTTTTTACCATCAACCGAACTGATTTCGATGAACCACTCCGGTCCAGGCCGTTTCATTCGCTCACTGGTAGGAAATTGGATATTAACTGGTAGGAAATTGCACCCCAACCAACCCAAGGGCCGCAAGCGGCTTCAATTTTTTCCTTGTAAAAGCAATTTCCTATCAATGAACCACGGCCAGCCCACCGAAACTCCCAACCGAATTCGGCTACTCGATATTCTAAGAGGGATCGCCCTGTTTGGGATACTGTTTCCAAACATCTTTTGGGTCGCTTCAATTTACATTCCAAAGACTCCTGAATTCCTTCACACGTGGGCCATCAGGAACTTTGTTTTCGACGGTCGGTTTTATTCAATCTTCGCCGTCCTGTTCGGAGTCGGGTGTTACATTTTAGCAAAGAATGCAGAACGAAAAAATATAGCACCCAGGCCACTAATCGTGCGTCGCCTCTTGTGGTTGCTGGTCCTGGGGATTTCACATCAGATTTTCATTCCCGGAGAAGCCCTGTTTTTCTTCACCGTCTTCGGACTGCCGCTAGCTCTTCTCTATGATTTTTTACCCAGGTTTCTTCTGCTACTTTCCCTCGCTCTTTTGATCGCAGGCGTTCCTGCGATGGGGTTATTGATGGTTCCCGGATTGATCTGTCTGGGACTCTACCTCGGAAGAGTGGGATATTTTCAGGACTTTGCCCGGTTCAAGCGAGCAACCATTATCACATGGGTCATTTCGTTGATATTGTTTCCGTGGCTTTGCTACCAACAATACCAGCAGTGGCCCGCGATCCACATAGGAACTTACCAGAGGCTCGCCGGCCTTACGATGGGAACCTTCCTCGTTACTTCCATTATCCTTCTACCAAAGTCCGAACAAATTCTCAAACTGTTTGCGGCCCCCGGAAGAATGGCGCTGACCAATTACATTTCTCAAACTGTGATCATACTGCTCGTGGATTACATTCGCCCAATTCAGGCACCGGATGTAATCGGGATCTGGCTGGCAATTGGAACTCTCCAAATCTTGTTCAGCAACATATGGCTAAACTTCTTTTCGATGGGGCCGCTGGAATGGCTTTGGCGATGGGCCACCTATGGCAAACCATCGCAATTCTTTAAGCCCATGAGATTGCAGGATAGTATCCTGTAGCGCGTCGCCTTAGTGCGAAATCTTTTCGACTACTGATAGGGATTTGCTTTTGGCCCTGCCGCGTCCGAATCACGTTTGACCCGGGTTTGGAGGGGGTCCAACTTCCCCGTCCTCACCGGATTCTCCGCCGGACACATCGACGAAAACGTTCCCCTCCCCTTCGGTTCCCCGGCACGCATTGAGGGCGAAGCGCTTTTTCTCAACGCCACATAAAGGCGTGACCTTCTCTGGAATCATGTTTCACTAAAGTGATGAGCCGAAGAAAAGGACGAGGATCGAAAGGGCAAAGCGAAGAACTTGCCGGAAATCCTTTCGACGAACTTTCCGAATTGCTGGGCGTCGAGAATCTTCCGAAAGGTCCTGACAAAGTCGAAAAGTCAAAGCCGATCATCCGGGAGAAGCCGCCGCAGCGTGGGAAGAAAAACACGACACGAGGTCGTATTGATATTCAGCGACAGACCGCCGGACGCGGGGGCAAAGGAGTCACCGTGGCTTCCGGCTTCATGGGGATTGGTCTTCCGGAAAAGAAGGCATTGGCGAAGAAGATTCAGAAAGCCTGCGGTGTCGGCGGGACCGTCAAGGACGGCTGCATCGAAATTCAAGGCGACAATCGTGAGACGATGATGGAGATCCTGACAGAAGCCGGATTCAACCCGGTGATCTCCGGCGGGTGATTCAGGTGGCTTTGTCAGGGTAAAGTAAGGGCATTTGCTTTCCGTTATCCCATTCACGCCAAACGTTTCCGGCTCACCACGAATTTCTCATCGTATTCGTAGCCCAATCCCGGTTTGCCGGAAGGCTCGAAGCAGGAAGTGTGAACTGAAAGCGGGGAAGTTCTCGAAAAATGGGAAAAATTCCGGCAGGTTTCCCGGAAACCCGGAGAAGTAGGTAGATGTCGGACAACCAGGACAAATCAACACTGACCGAAGCAGACTTCATGCGGCTCCTTTTGCGGCATGAAAACGCGCTGCGGGCCTTTGCTCGTAGCCTGCTTCCGGGCTGGGATGCGGTGGATGATGTGATTCAGGATGCCAGTGTCATCATGTGGCAAAAGCTGGGTCAACTCGACGACGAGGAAGGTTTTCTGCCCTGGGGAAAAGTGATTGTTCGCTTCCATTGTTATCGATACCTCGAGCAGAGAAAGCGGAAGGGAGCCGTATTCAGCGACGAGCTGATCGCGATGCTGGCAGACGAAGCCGAGCAGATCAGCGAAGCCGAACACAGCAAACGCCGGCAGGCTCTCGAGTCTTGCATGGGCAACCTATCCCATACAGAACGTGAATTGGTCTTCGCTCCCTACCTCCACCACGGACGAATCACGGAACTTCCAGAACGGGGCGGCACTTCAGCGAATGCGCTCTACAAAAAACTGGGACGGTTGCGCGATCGTCTCCGCAACTGTGTCAAAGAAAGGCTGGTTCACGCATGAAGAAAACCGATCGAGAACTACTGGACTTCTACTTTCAGGGCCGGGCGAGTGACGAAGAAGTCGCTGAGCTCGAGCAGCGTATGCTGGCGGACAAGGACTTGCGGCAGCGCTACCTCCACGAAGCCATGTGCGAAACGGATTTGCGCAGCCTGGCTCTGCGGGAAGAGAATGTTGTCACCATGCCTCAAGCCGTTCGGAAACCCCGGCCTGCCGTGGTTCTCCTTGCAGGGGCGGCGGCAGCCGTACTGGTCCTTGCGACGTTCCTGATGTTCAAGGATGACCGGCCAGCAAGCGTGGGAAGGATTGTCTCCAGCGAACTCGCCGGTTGGCAAAGTGACCAGCCAACGATCGAGGGAGCCGAGTTTGGTCCCGGCACCTACCTGCTGCAGCAAGGGGTGGCTACCTTGGGATTTGATTCGGGCGCGGAGATGGTGCTGGAAGGCCCGGCGAAAATTGAAGTGGTTTCCGAGATGCAGGTGATCTTCGACTATGGCAACGCCTCGTTCAACGTGCCGGAGAGTGCCGTCGGTTTCCAGGTCGACACCCGTTATGGCAACATTGTCGATCATGGCACCCGCTTTTCTTTGTCACTGGGAGAAGGGGGCGACGAGGCCAGGCTGGCGGTTCGCGAGGGTGAGATTGCGATTCATCACTCCAGCGGTGAGGTGAAGCATCTCTTCACCGATGACACGGCTCGAATCGATGCAAAGCAACTTCAGTCCGGCAACGACCCCGCCGCGGAGGGAGGGCTGGATGCCAGGGAACCGGTCGTGACCCTCGGCACGGGTGGACGGGAGACGTCGATCATTTACTACGATCAATATCGGAAGAACCGACTCGGTCCAGAGTTTCTGATGGTCAAACATCAAGATCCGAATCGGGCCAAACATGGTGATCCCGGTCAACCCACCCCTGTGGATCGAAGGGCCCTGATCGCCTTTGACGTATCGGGGATCGATC
>CAYGQD010000311.1:0-6336 GCA_964351855.1 uncultured Verrucomicrobiales bacterium | reverse complement strand
CCCAGGTTCGCCTCGATCGGGGGCGGCGCTAGATGGTCCATGTTAGGCGCTTACGGAAAGACATCCGAAGTGATAACGGGAGGCTGATCCGCAGGGCGGGGAGACGATTGCGGGAATTCCAGGAGAGAAGAGGGAACGATGGAGGGCCGAAGAACTCGGGCAATGGATCGAAGACCTTTCTAGTTGGTTCAGCTCGGCATCCTAACGGTTCGGGATCGGGTGTTGGAAACCGCCCTCAAGGATGTGATGGAACCGATCTTCCCCTTGCGTTCTGGATTCTTCGGATCAGAATGGCACCGCTTCCCATAACCTATCATGAAACGAATCCTTCTCTTCATTTTCTTTTGCGCCGTATTGTGCCTCGCCGGTTGCAGTACTTTGGACAGCCGCACCCAGGATCTCAAGTTGGGGATGACCAAAGAGCAGACCGTCAAGCAACTCGGCAAAGACTACCGCACCGTCGGAGCCCGCCAGAGTTCGACTGACGGAGCCGTGGAGGTCATCAAGTACGTCGATGGCGACTTTGGCGATCTTTTCCTCTACTTCCGTGACGGGAAATTGGTCCAGTGGGGCGACACTAAAGTGATGGACGACATCCCTTACTGAGTTTCCGCCGCAAATTGCAATGCAACCCGGACCTCGGATTTCATCCGGGTTCCTGCAAAAGCGTTTCCTTATACGACGCCTTTCTCAGGCCACATTCCCGGCAAGGTCTGTGACCCCCGACCCTAATAACGATTCTTCCGGGTTGAGAGCCGTTGGTTCCGGATCAGGCCCTGTTGGCTGCAGCCCTACCACTTGGCGGCGGAGTTGCGGAGTCGCTCCCAAGGTCGCCAGATACGCCACGACATCCTGCTGCTTCCAGACATCTGGGGCGATCGTCGAAACCACCGCGCCGTTATGTCGAAGCACCCCGGAGGCTCCGATCGAAAGTCTTCCGCGAAGAGCTGGATTTGATCCGCCGTTCTATCGCCATCGGTATCTTGCTCCGATACTTTGCAAATCTGATTTTCGATTTTCTTCCGGTGACTCGGGGATACAAGGGCAAGAATCGTCTGATTCGGATAGCGCCCTTGGAGGAGCATGACGCTGTGTCGTCTCAGGAATTGACCGACCAGTGCATCGTCCGGGAAATAACCGGAGCACTTCGCGAGAGATTTTGTTCGAGTTTCAAGGCGCGAAGAAGGAACGAAGCGAGCTTCGTGACGAATGACGCAACACCTAAATCGGGCAAAACATCCGCGATCCCTAACTCAAGCGAGCGTAACGAGCCACTTTCTTTTGCTTTCGAAAAAATCTTCAGCGTTCTGTTTAGTTTCCGGATGATGCACTAATCCATTCGGATTTGACTGGTAGCCACCCGTTTCTGATAGTGACGGCTCACCCCATCAATGTCTGTCCGCAGCGCTTCAAGGTTCGCCTCCTCTTTGAAGAGCGCCGCGATGTCGATCTCGAAGCCATCGATCACTTCGCTCTTGAAGTCGCCGGACGAAGACTTCAGGACCAGCTCGTAGACTCCGGAGCGGAGAAGGTATTGTTCGATGACCGATTCTTCCGCGTTGAGAATCCCGTATTCGCCGACCCCATTCGCGGCGAACTCCTCGAACTTCACGCTGCGGTCCCGTTCTTCGGTCGATTCCGACAAGACTTCGACGGCGATCAGGGATCGGGGAATTTCAGGGTGCCTGGTTCATGGGTTGCGGTTTTTTCGGTGCCGAAGAAGACGATGTCGGGCTCGTAATCGTTGCGTGGAAAGACGCAGAGGCATTTCTCGACTTTGACGGTGCCGAGTTGGTGAATACTGACGTGGGTGTCGAGAAGCTTGATCGCAAATTTGGTCACGTCGAGATGCTGATTCCGCGCCGGAGAATGGAGAATCACTTCGCCATCAATGAACTCGATTTTCTGCTCCGGCGTCATCTCCGCGTAGAACCGGTGCCGTCGCTGACGTTCGGCCTCGATTTGCTCCTGAAGCAGACTCACCACCTCGTGGAGGCGGGGCGAGTGCCAATCGGTTCGATTAAGTCTTCCAAAGTCGTCATCAACTTCAGCTTACCATGAGACGTGGCCGGATCAAAATCGCGAAGTCGAGGCCCCATCTTGCCACTTGAATCTTTCCCGCGCCGCGTCTTGTTGGCTTCATGAAAACCCCCATTCTTATCACCATCCTGTCCATCGTTTGGCTCGGTCTCCCCGTCGCAGAACCTGGGCCGAAGCCCATTTTCACGGGAACCGACCTTTCGGGTTGGGAAGTTCCTGAGGGCAATGCGGAAAAGGGCTGGTATCAGGCGGTCGAGGGAGAGCTGCGGATTCAGAGTAGCCCGGACAAGAAGGGATCGGTGATTTGGACGGAGCAGTCGTTCCGCGATTTCATCGTTGAGCTGGAATTTAAGTTTGGCGAAGGCATCATCGATACCGGCGTTCACCTCCGCAACATGGACCAAATCCAGATCGGCATCTCCGGTTCGCTGAAGCGCGACATGACCGGATCTCCCTACATCCCCGGAAAGGGCTATCCGGTCGAGGCTGAAGGCGTCGCGGAATTGCTGAAGCTGGATGACTGGAACGCGATGAAGATCCAGGCGATCGGCAAGCAATATACCGTCTGGCTCAACGGAAAACAGGTGATGACCTATGAATCGGATAGCGCCATTGAGGAAGGTCCAATTGGCCTCCAGTTGCACGGAGGGAAGGACATGGCGGTAACCTATCGTTCGATTCGTCTGGCAGAGTTGGGGGAGTGAATACGCTTTCGGGCCGTCAAGGACGGTCCTCTAGCCCCCCTGAAAGTGGTAGTCCGAAAAACGTGCATCTTCGCGCCGCCAGGCTGTAGATTGGGAACGTGAACCCCTTATCTTTTGTGATTCGTTTTCAGATTTGCCTCGGGCTGCTGCTGGCAGGTTTCTTCGTTGCGGCTTCAACGGGATGGGCGGAGGACGCCGTTTTCCAGTGGGACTTTGATGGGGCGGAGGAGCTGGGAGAATGGACGGGGAGCACGAAGGTTTCAGACTCTGATCGGGTAGGGCCTCGGGCACCGCGGTATCCGGGATTTGAGGCGACGAATGAGGCGGCGTATTTCCCGGGGAAGGATCGGTTTCTGCGGGTGGAGGATGCTTCGGGGCTGCGATTTGGAATGGGGGATTCGCTGACGTTGGAGACTTGGGTGCGGGTGAGATCGATTTCGAACGGGCATCAGGCCTACCTGATCGGGAAAGGTCGGCATGGGAAGCTGGGGAAGGATCTGGGCGAGATGAATCAGAATTATGCGATGCGGTTGAAGGGTGCGTTGAATGGAGCGCAGCTGGGGTTTCTCTTTTCGAGCGAGGACCCGGAGAACGGGAATGCTCGCAATTGGCATCGCTGGTGGAGCACGGAGACGGTTCCGACGTCAGGCTGGCATCATGTCGCGGTGACCTACACGTTTGGTGAGGCGGATAGCCTGCGCGCCTACATCGACGGGAAGCCGGTGGAAGGCGTTTGGGATATGGGAGGGGCGACGGATTTGCCGCCGGTGACGGATGGGGATGATTTGGTGATCGGGACGGGCTATCGCCGCGGGTCAAGCGAGTCCTTTTCCGGCTGGCTGGACCAGTTGGCGATCCATCGCGAGGCGCTTGGCCCTGAAATCATGGCGACGCGGTTTGCTCACAATCCTCCACCGCCGCAGATCACGCGGGAGATGCTGATTCCGGGGAAGGTTCTGATGCAGGTGAGCGAAGCCGGTGTTCCGGCGGAGAATCGCTGGCCGGAGGAACCCGAAGTGACAGAGAGTTATGAGGAAGACGCGTTCGGCTTTTTCGAGTGGCCTCAAAAGTATGTTTCCACGGGGGTGCGCGCGGATCGCTCGAATCCGTCTCACCTGCGGGCATCGGCGTTGGTGACGATTCCGAAAGGGACACACCGTCTGCTCCTGCGGGGGCGGGGCGCGACTCGGCTTTATGTGGACGGGAAGCGGGTTCTGGAGAATCGCTTTCCGAGTGGCGATACCGGCGGCCATGGGAAAGTTTCGACGCAGGACACTTATCTGGATCTGGGGCCGGATTTCCGCTTCGCCCCTCCCGGAAATCGGGAAACCTGGGGTGAATTCACCACGGAAGGCGGAGAACATTTTGTGATTCTGGAGACGATGGTTGGCGGAGTCGCAGGCGGGAGCAAGCGACGTCCGGAATTGGGTGAGACCGTGGCGGCGATCTCGTTGGAAGGGAGCGAGACGTGGTCGTTGCTTTCGCCGAAGCGTGAGGTGGCCTACACCGATGAAGGCTGGGCGGCCTACGAGGCGGAACGGCGTGAATGGCTCTTGGCCTTCGATGCGCAGCGCCGGGCGGAAAAGCGAGCCGAGCACGCTTCCTATTGGGATTCTCGTCGTGAAGCGGCTCGCGAATGGTTGCAGGCGGCGGAGCCGATAGCGGTGCCAGATCTTCCCGTCGGGTTTCCAGCCCAAAATGCGGTAGATCACTTCGTCGGAGCGAAGATTGCCAATGCGGCGGCAGAGATGAAGAGTGCGAAGACGGGGACGATCGATTACTTTGAGCAAGTCCAGCCGATTTTGGAAGGGCGTTGTTATGATTGCCACCAAGGCGGGAAGGCGAAGGGCGAGCTTCGGCTGGATCAACATCTGGCATCGCTGAAAGGTGGGGAATACGACGGTCCGGGAATCGTCCCCGGTGATCCGGAGGGCAGCTCGTTGATTTATCGGATTAGCCCGGAAGCGGAGGACGATATCATGCCGCCGAAAGGCGATCCGCTCTCGGAGAAAGAAATCGCCATCCTGGAGACCTGGATTCAAGAAGGTGCCCATTGGCCCGAGTTCAACGTGGAAAACTTTGCCCTTCCCGAGCTGGCGGATGACCTCGCCTTTTTGCGTCGGGTTTCGCTGGATACCGTTGGAGTGGCTCCGACCGAAGCAGAGATCGCCACGTTTCTGGCCGATGATGCGAAGACGCGTCGCGCGGCTGCCATCGATCGTTTCCTGGATGACCCACGTTGGGCGGATCACTGGACCGGATATTGGCAAGATGCTCTCGCGGAGAACCCGAACATCATCAATCCCACGCTGAATAACACGGGGCCATTCCGCTGGTGGATCTACGAGTCGCTGCTCGATAACAAACCAATGGACCTCTTCGTCACGGAGCTGATCCGGATGGAAGGGAGTGAGCGCTTCGGCGGTCCGGCCGGGTTCGGAACCGCGACGCAGAATGATGTGCCGATGGCGGCGAAGGGGATCATCGTCAGTTCCGCTTTTCTCGGGATCGAGATGAAGTGTGCCCGTTGTCACGATGCGCCGGCTCATACCTTCAAGCAGGAAGACCTTTTCCAGCTCGCTGCGATGCTCAAAGAAGCGCCGATCAAGGTGCCGACCACGAGCAGCGTGCCGATGGACAAGATCCACCAAACCGGTCGCACGCCTTTGATTGAAGTCACCCTGCCGCCGGGGTCCACAGTGACGCCATCCTGGCCGTTCGCCGAATTCTGCGACGAGGAAACCGCGACCCAGCTGGCTCAGGACCCGGACGATACGCGCGACAAACTCGCCGCCTTGATCACCGCTCCGCAGAACGGACGCTTCGCCCAGGTCATGGTCAACCGGCTCTGGGAACGCCTCATGGGACGTGGGCTGGTCAGCAATCCGTCCGACTGGGAGCGCAGCAAATCGACCCACCCGGAGCTGCTCGAATGGCTCGGCCGCCAGTTGGTCGAATCCGGCTACGACCTCAAAGCCGTCGCTCGCCTGATTCTGAACTCGCACGCCTACCAGCGCGAAGTTGATCCCGCTCTCAAGGAAAGCAGCCCGCTCTACATCGCCTCGGCTCCGCGTCGTCTCACCGCAGAGCAAATCATCGATTCCCTCTTCGCCGCGACCGGAACGCCGTTCGACTTGGAAGAGGTGAGTCTCGACATCGATAGCGTGCGCGCCCTCAACAATTCCCTCTCTCTCGGCAAACCGCGCCGCGCCTGGATGCTGGCATCGACCTCGAACGAGCGGGATCGCCCCAGTCTCTCGCTGCCGCGCATCCAAGCCGTCGCCAGCGTCATGGAAACCTTCGGCTGGCGGGGAGCCCGGCAAGATCCGGTCACGATTCGGGATACCGAGCCGAACGTCCTCCAGCCCGCGATCCTCGCCAATGGCACCATCAGCACCTGGCTGACCCGACTGAGCGATGAACACGGGATCACCGAACTCGCCCTTGAAGACCAGCCGCTTGATCGCTTGATCGACCGCCTCTTCCTCCGTCTTCTGACCCGTGAGCCTTCAGCCGAGGAGCGCGAGCGCTACACCGCGATGCTTCAGCCAGGCTACCATGACCGCGTCATCCCCGAAGCCGATCGCATCGT
>CAYGQD010000310.1:0-6354 GCA_964351855.1 uncultured Verrucomicrobiales bacterium | reverse complement strand
CCCGACTTCCCGGCCCCTG
Organism: uncultured Verrucomicrobiales bacterium; assembly: GCA_964351855.1. Lineage (GTDB taxonomy): Bacteria > Verrucomicrobiota > Verrucomicrobiia > Verrucomicrobiales > DEV007 > JBCDHN01. Next base: position 6,335 of record CAYGQD010000310.1, on the reverse strand, counting down.
AAATGCACCCGAACTTGTTTTCGCACAAGAGACGGCCTAGAGATTCGCCATCCGCAATATAACTGGATTCCTCCAGGGTCGCGGAGCAAAACACGCAGACATTGCCTCGGAGATCGCTCGGGGGTGGGACATCGATGATCTCCGAGCTTGATCCACCGATCGGCTCACGCTCCGCATCTGGCAGCTCCTCGACCGTTTCGAGGCAAGCCAAAACCGCCTCCGGAGTATCGACGGTTAGCAGGAACTCACGATAGTTCTGCTTCACGGTGCCCATGGTATGAAGGTGAGAGATGAGCTGAAAGAGGGGATCCCAGGAACGGTCGCTGTTCAGGATCACGGTAGGTTTCCCGGCCAAGTTTTTGTCCAGCGTTTGATACCCCACAAAAATGGAGATGGCCTTGAACATGTCCTCGATGCTCGCTCCCGGGGTGAAGACGAAGGCGTCAGACTCGATGATCTTGCGCTCGATATTCGAGAGCGTGATGCGTTGGTCTCCGTTGGAATTGTAGATGTCCCATCCTCCATTGAAGAGGAGGAAAAGAAGCTTGGCGCGGATGGAGCGGCCTTCATCGGCGGCTCCCATGACGGTTCCGGATAATCTGACAAATGGCATGATGGGTCGGGTAAGACGAGAGAACTCACTCGTTTCGTGGAAAGATCTATAGGCTAGATTCGTGCCAAGACAGATACTTTTTTGGAATCAGCCGCTACGGCTTCTGAGCTTGACAGCCGGTTCGCCAATTGCCTCGGTACGACATGCCCCAATCTTTTCGATCACGATGTCTCTTGGTGACTCTGCTAGCCTGCTTCAACACCGCTGGTTTGGCCATCTGGGCGCAAGAGCGCGTTTCGTTGATGGACCCGGTCACCGCACTGGATACCTGGACCTTCAACAATGGGCAAGAATTTCCCGGAGCCACAGGTTCGCTCCAGCTGGATCCAGAAACCCAACACGATGGGAAGGAGAGTCTCAAACTGATCGGAGATTTCACGGGCGGTGGGGGTTACGTTCAAGCGGGGCGGAAACTGGACCGCGTCGATATCCAGGAACTCTCGTTTTGGGTCCGCACACCGGAGACGGACAAGTTCACCCTCCGGCTCGGTGACGCGAGCGGTCAAACCCACCAGATCGTCATCAAAATTGAGCCGGGAACCGCCTGGCAACGCATCGATTTACCGATCGACGACTTCTTCGAGAAACGTGGCCAGGCCGACGCGCTCACGAACATCGCAAAGTATGAGTCCTGGGGTGGAGCCAAAGACGGGAACTGGCATGGCCCGGCCACGGGAATCTATCTCTTGCTTGCGAAAGCTGGCGAGAACGCGGTGAGAACCTTGTGGCTGAGCGACATCGCCGTGACCTTGAAACCGACGCCCGTGGCCGGGGCAGAAATGCGGTCAGAAGTCGCGCTGAGCGAAGTCGTGGATGGAATTCACGATTGGCGGTTCAGCAACGGGGGAGAAGTGAAGGGCGCAGTCGGGAGCTTGGTCGCGGAAGGAGCAGACCTGAGGCTGTCCGGTGATTTCACGGGCGGTGGAGCCTACGTGGCCGCGATTCGAGATCTGGAATGGATCGATGCCGCAGAAGTGCCGGCGATCCGAATGGAGATTCGATCGGAGCAAGCGAAGTCGGTCACGATCCAAGTGGTCGATGCAACCGGACAAACTCACCAGCGGAAAGCGCTGCCGATTGTGGCAGACGGGAATTGGAACGATTTTGAAGTGGTTCCGGAACGCATCGCCGGTGGCGAACACTGGGGAGGAGCGAATGATGGCAAGTGGCATCATCCGCCAAGGCGCTTCGTGATTTCGATCACCACCCGGTCTGATCCCAACCTGAAGCCGGCGATCTCGCTTCGGGATGTTCGCGCTGAAGCGGTCTTTCCCGTGTTCGCGGAACCCGCCGCCTATTCGAATCCGGAACCCTTGCAGTTATCGCGGACACTCGAACAGGTGAACGAGCCACGCACCCTCGTCACTCCGGCGTTCCCGGCCACGGAAGGGCAATGGAGGATCCAGTTCGATGTTGCCTCGAAGCTCGTCTCACCCGATAACTCCTACAGCGGAGTTCTGGACTTGGAGGCATTGAACGCTGCGGGTGACGTTCTGGATCGCTTCAACCTTATCGACATCTTTGGAGACAACGAATCGACACCGACCACCAAGATCATTGAGCTGCCGAAGGGCACCGCATCCGGCCGTTTTCAGGCGGAGTTGAACAAGACCTATGGGGAGTTTCGCATCGATCACCTTTCTGCGGCATATCTCGCTCCCGCGCCCGTTCGCGATGACCGAATCGAGCGGCTGCTGTTTGCGACGTCGCAGCTGGGGAATCTTTTGTTTCCCGAGGATTCACGGGAAGTCGCTGTAACGCTCTTGGCGCGCAAACCCCTTTCCGAAGCGCAGAAAAACCTAACCTACGTGGTTCGCGACTACTGGGGAGCGGAACAGATGAAGCCCGGTCACGTCCAACTGGGAGAACCGAAGAAGGAGAAGGATGGTTGGACCTATCAGACCACGATCGATTTAAGCACTGTGCCTCTGGAAATTGGCCGCTACTATGAATTGTACGCGGAGACGGGAATCAATTCCCGGGCATCGCGAAAGGTCGAACCGTTCCGCAACTATACTTCATTGGCGATCCTGCCGGAAGCCGTTACGCGGCAATACCGGCCAGAGGAAGTTCCCTTCACAGCGCGTAATTGGGATAATCGCATCCAGGAATATATACGGCTAACCGATCGTCTCGGAATCCGGATCTGCGGCCTTTGGGGAGGCTGGTCCCCGAAGCCTCCTTATCAGCCGACGGCACCCGGTTTGGAACTTTGTCAGGAATTGGGCATGGGCTGGCTGAGGACGACCCCGATCAAACACATCGAGGATGGAAAAGACGATGAATGGAGCGAGACCGCGTTGCGCCAAGGTGTCCGAAACTTCCTCGAAACCTATGGCCACGTTAGGCCGCTCATCATCAACCTGGGAAATGAACCGCATGGAACCGGCGAACGCGTTCGGAAAAACGTCGCAGCGTATCGGACCGTTTATGAGGAGATCAAAAAAATCGATCCAACCATTCCGGTGGTCGCGACGTCGGTCGAACCGAATGAAGAGTATTTCCAGAATGGCTACGGCCAATGGTGTGACGCGTTCGACTTTCACATTTATGAGCAACCGGAAAACGTCCGGCGGAACATGGAGCACTACGGCGAGTTGATGAAGAAATATGACGTCGTCAAACCAATCTGGTCGACCGAGTTGGGCCTCAACAGTCAGGGGCAACCGCGTCATGAGGTCGCTGTCCAGATCTTTCAAAAGTTCAGCACCTTCTTTGCCGCCGGCGGTGAGAATGTCTCCTGGTTCGGTCTCCTCTATCCGGACCCGGAAGGGAAGCAACACGGCACCTCCGGCGATTCCCACAATGTTTTTGACTGCCGCTATAATCGCTATGCTCCGAGGTTGGATGCGGTGGCCTACTATCACGCGGTCAACGCGATCGCGATCAAGAAGTTCGTCGAGGAACGGCATTACCCGAATGGCATTCACGCGTTCCTCTTCCGTGATCGGGAAGGGAAGAGTTTGCAGATCCTCTGGAATGAGAAGGGTCAGGCCGACGTCCAGATTCCCTTGCCCGGCGTCGAGGACGTCCTCGTTCGGAGGATCGACGGAAGCAGTTCGAAACTGGCTCCAGAGGGAAGAGGCGTGACGGTGACTGTGACTGTGACCGGCGATCCGTTGGTGCTCACCTATGAAAGGAGTGACGAGTCGTTGCCCGCAGAGTTCGCCGCTCCGTCGGTGCAATGGATCAACTTGCCGGAAAAGATCTCCGCTCGCCATCCTTCCCAACTCACCGTTCAACTCGCAGACACCTCAGCCAAGGAGATCACCCTAACCGCGCCACCCTTCTGGAACGTGGAACCATCAGCAACGAACCGCGGCAGCTTCCTCGTCACCCCACCGGCCTCCAGCTCGATCCGCGAAGCCGAATTCGTCCTCACCATCGGAAACACCGGTCAGCTTTATGTTCGGCTACCCGTTGGAGATTGAGGGTCGGGATTTCTTTGAATGATGTCTCAGAAATTACACCTCAGGCCTCCGCCCACTCCCGCTGCAAATACGCCACCGACTTCGGCAAGACCACTTCGGCCGGTCCGGAGAGATGGCGGCATTCGACTTCGACCAAGCCGGTGTAGCCGATCTCTTTCAGGGCTCGAAAACCGGGTCGGAAATTCAGCTGGCCGGGGCCTGGCTCGACCCGAGTGTTCTCTGCGGTGTGGACGTGGCGAATCCATTTCGCGGCGGCGCGCAACGCCTGGCCGGTATCCAATTCTTCCAACTGCATGTGATAGAAATCCGGGGTGAGGCCGATCGCGGGATGATCGACGGCTTCGCAAAGTCGGGCGGCGTGAGCGACAGTCGACAAATACTCGGTTTCACAACGATTCACCGGCTCTAACAAGAGCTCCACCTCACGTTCCGCTGCCGCATCACCTAGCTCGGGAAGCTGCTCGACTAAGAGATCGTCTTGCTCACGGTCGGCTCCGGGCGGAAATCGCTCGGGATTGTCCTGGACGAGCACCGGCGGCAGGTTAACGCTTTTGGCTCCGATGGATCGGGTGAAATCGAAGAGCCGGAGAAGCGATTCCCGGCATAGTTGACGAGTCTTCGCGCTCGGGCTACAAAGCGAGCCCTCGAACCCCAACGAAACCGTCGCAATCGGGAGCCGCAAATCCGGCAGCGAGGCGAGTGTCTCCGCCCCAAATCGCTCCCAGAATCGTCCTGGAAACGCGATCCCGCTGAATCCACATCGTGCCGCCAGTTCCACCCGCTCCCGCACCGTTTCACCCGGCACGACTTCAAGTCGGATCGTGAGTCGGTCGGCGAGGCTATCGAAGGAGGCGGGCATCTTGAGATTTGGTGATTGGCGGTGAAACTGAGGGATGATCCTGGGAAGGCAAGTCCCAGCCTCGGAAAACTTCGTGCAGGTTCGGCGTTCAGAAGCGCCTCCAGCAACGTCCTATCTTGACTCTTGATTCGTATCTCTGCGATGAGCCCGATGAATCGTGAAATGGCCTTGGCCCGGATGGAGGCGTTTGCCCCGCGCATGCGAGACTATGGGGCGAAGCGCAATGGCGTTGTTCCCGGTCATCCTCACGTCTCCGGGCTCTCTCCGGCCTTGCGGCATCGGCTTCTGGGTGAGGAGGAACTGGCAGACTTCGCCATCGCACAGCATGGTTTCAAGCGCGTCGAAAAGTTCGTCCAAGAGATTTACTGGCGCCTGTATTGGAAGAGCTGGTTGGAGATGCGGCCTGCGGTCTGGAACCGCTACCGCGAGGAATTGATCGAATTGCCAGCAGGGGCTTGGCGTGCCTGTGAGAAGGTCATGGACGGCCATTCCGAGATCGAGGTGATCAACCACTTTGCCCGCGAACTCAACACCACGGGCTACCTCCACAACCACGCCCGGATGTGGCTGGCCGCAGCCTGGGTTCATCACTTTCACCTTCCCTGGCAGATCGGTGCGGAATGGTTTCATCAACAGCTTCTCGATGGAGACCCCGCTTCGAACACCCTTTCCTGGCGCTGGGTCGCTGGCCTCCATACTCCGGGCAAGACCTACCTCGCCGGGAAGTCGAACCTCGAAAAATGTCTCGATCCGGCAATCCTCAACGCCCATCGTGGCGGCCTCGAACTCCTTGACTCGCCCGAACCGCTTCTCCTCAATGAGGAAACTCCCATTCCACTCCAAGACCCGAAAATTACGGAGTTCCCATCGGACCTTGAGGGCCCCGTCGGACTTTGGATTCACGAGGACGACCTTCGTCCGGAAACCCTCACGGACTTCGATCGCCTCCAACCCGTCGCCGCCCTCGCCCTCATCCCTGAGGATCTCCATCAGGCCTATGGATATAGCGCGAGCCGCTGCGAACAGATCGAAATCGGCATCACCGAAAGCGCCAGTCGTCTGACCAGGGTTCCTGACACGGAGACCAAGGTCAGCCATCAAGCCGCCCAAGACCTCGCCGATTGGGCCCAAGCGCATCAGCTGAAATCCGTGGTTGCGATCCAGCCCTGGGTTGGCGCCCTTCGAGACTCCCTTCCCGCGATCCAAACTGAACTCAAGGATCGGGACATTGCCCTCCACCTTCACCGGCGCGAGTCGGATCGATGGTGGCTGCCCTTAGCCCGCTCCGGATTCTTCAGCTTCTGGAAGAAGGTCTGTCGCCATCGAAAATTCCCGGTCTAAACCTCATGAAGAAATCCGATCTCCCGCGCAAAACCTGTCCAGTCTGCCAGCGTCCTTTCACATGGCGCAAAAAATGGGAGCGCTGCTGGGA
>CAYGQD010000309.1:0-6374 GCA_964351855.1 uncultured Verrucomicrobiales bacterium | reverse complement strand
TTCGGTCTCGAGGCAGGACTCGGCGTAGAGCATGGGCGTTCCCGAATCATCGAATCCCACGACCAACTCTTTGGTCAAACCTCGTTTTTCGACGACCACGTAGGCTTTGCCGTGGGTATTGGAAGGAACCCCATGTCCCTTGCGCTGACCCAGCGTGAAAAGATGGAGGCCACGATGCTCACCCACTTTGCGACCATCGATCGTCACGATATCGCCAGGATCATCAGGAACGAAGTGTCGCAAAAAATCACTCATCTTAATCTCCCCGATGAAGCAGATTCCTTGGCTGTCCTTTTTACTCGCGGTGGGCAGATCAAATGTTTCGGCGAGACGGCGCACCTCAGGTTTCGGGAGATCTCCGATGGGGAACCGCGCGTGTTGAATCTGTGCTTGCCGCAGGAGCGCAAGAAAATAGGTCTGATCTTTGTTCGAATCGATTCCTCGAAGAATGTCGCGACTCCCATCTGCATTGGACCGGATGCGCGCGTAGTGGCCGGTGGCGACGGATTCGAACCCTTCCTCGAGCGCGTATTCCAGAAAGACACCAAATTTCATCTCCCGATTGCACATCACATCCGGATTGGGAGTCACTCCGTCGCGATAGCCCTTGAGCAAATACTCCACGACACGGTTCTGATAATCCCTCATCAGATTGACGACCCGAAACTCGATCCCGAGCTTCTCGCAAACGGCACGGGCGTCGGTAATGTCTTGCTCCCAAGGGCAGTGTCCCGCGATCTTCTCCTCATTGATCCAATTCTTCATGTAGGCTCCCACCACTTCATGGCCTTGATCGACTAACAACGCCGCTGCTACGCTGCTATCGACTCCTCCGGACATCGCTGCGAGAATTTTGGACATGGTTCAGAGTAGCGGAGAAGTCGTTCGTTGCAACGCTCCGCAGATTCGTCGCTTCAGGATGAAAAAGATTCCGTTAGGGCCAACAATTTCCGCAACTTCGCCTACTCCCCGTGTCTGCCCTCTTCTTGAGCTTCGGGGGGCATCGAATCGCGATGCTCTGCAGTTGGAGAGAGGAATTGCCCGAATCTTCCCAACTCCTTCCCTCCGTGGCCTTTCATCGTTTGAAAGGCGCGCTTGATGGTCGGCTCACTGATGAGTCGGCCATCATTGCTTTCCGGTTAGTCCTTGGAAGACTTGGGATCGAGGGCGTCACGGAGGCCGTCTCCCAAAAAGTTGAGACAAAAGAGGGTGGCGCTGAAGAAGAGAGCGGGAAAGAGGAGCAACCAAGGCTCACTCTGCATTTGGTCTGCCCCTTCCTTGATCAACGTGCCCCACGAGCTGCGTGGTGGCTGGACGCCCAATCCCAGGAAGCTGAGAACGGCCTCCAGGCGCATCACGGCAGGCACCGTCAGAGTGGTGTAAACGATGACCGGACCCATGACGTTCGGAATGAGATGGCGAAACATGATTCGCCAATGGCTGTATCCGAGGCTGACGGCGGATTCGACGAACTCCTGCTTCTTCAACGAGAGAACCTGACCGCGGACGATCCGTGCCATCGTGAGCCACTCTACAGCGCCAATCGCAAGAAAAATGAGCCAAATGGCGCGCCCAAAAACCAGGGTCAAGAGAATCACGATCAGGGTAAACGGTAGCGCGTAGCCGATATCTACGATGCGCATCATGAACGAATCCACGCGTCCGCCAATATAACCGGAAATCGTTCCGTAGATCACTCCGATCGTCATGGAGACCAGCGTGGCCATGAAGCCAACCGCAAGGGAGATCTGTCCACCTGCGCGAATTCGGGCAAAAATATCGCGACCAAGAGAATCGGAGCCAAACCAAAAGGTGCGTTCCCTGGGAACCGTTGCTTCTTCGCCGGGTTCGAGCGCAACGGTATGGGATTGGAGGGAGGGCGGTTGGGAACGCAGGGTTAGTTCGTTCGCATCGGGGTCAGAGGACCAACCAATCGGACGAGTCAGCATCTCCAAATAACAGAACGCGGTGATGCCGATGAACAGGAACAGGCAGATCATCGCAAGCCGGTTCTTGGAGAGTCGGATCCAGGCGTCACGCCCCAGAGACGTTCCTTTTTCTAATTCGGTGGGTGCTGGTGCAGTTTCGAAGTCAGCCATGATCAGCAAAAGACTAGGTGGAAGCTTGGCGCTCTCCTCTCAAGCGCGGATTCATGGCGACCTGAGCGAGGTCCACCAGCAGATTCATAAACAGGATGAGAACCCCGTAAACCAACACGCACGCCATGATCAGAAAGTGATCGCGGTTGAAGATCGCGTTGATAAAAAGAATTCCCTGGCCGGGAACGGCGAAGATTTTCTCCACGACGAAGGAGCCCCCAATCAACCCGGCGATGGCTGGCCCCATAAAGGTCACTGCGGGAAGCATTCCTCCCTTCAACGTGTGGATCACGAGAATGCGCCATTCCGGGAGGCCCTTGGCTCGAGCGGTCCGGACGAAATCTTGGTTAAGGATATCCAACATTCCACCTCTCGTGAGTCGGGCGAAGTAGCCGGCATAGAACAGTCCCAGGGTGAGGGCGGGGAGGAACCAACTTGCCGAGCCCCACCAGCCGGCAGCATCGAACCATCCTAACTGAATACCGATCCATTGCGAGAGAACCGGGCCGATCACGAGCGTGGGAAGACAGATTCCTAACAAGGCTAATGACATCAAACTATAATCAATCATGCTGTTCTTTCGCGCTGCAGAAATCACGCCGATCGGGATTCCCAAGACCAAGGCGATCAAGAGTCCTCCCATCGCGATTTGGAAGGAGATGGGAAAGGACTGGGCAATGAGTTCAGGAATCGTAAAGCCGGAATTGCTCATGGAATTGACGCCATGGAAGAACGTCAAACAGCGACCGTAATATTTAAAGAGTTGAACGGGCCAGGGCTGATCGAGGCCGAATTGGGACTCCATCTCCGCGACCAAGTGCTCGGGAATGGCTCGTTCTTCTTGGAACGGGCTGCCCGGCACGCCTTTGATCAAAAAAAAAGTCACCGTCACAATACAAAAGAGGACGAGGATTGCCTGAATCAGCCGATGGATGAGAAAGCGGGCCATAGCTTAGTTCGCCGGAGCAAAATAGATTTGTTTGTAGTCGTGTTTATCCAACACGAGCGGGTGCCAATTCTGAACTCGAGGATGAATTGCGTAGACGCGGGTGTACCAGTAGATCGGAATAATCGGTAATTCCTCCATGAGCAACTCCTCGGCCTTGTGAAGCGTTTCCAAACGATGTTTGGGCTCTTGATCCAACGCTGCTTGTTGGAGCAGAGCATCATAGGTTGGGCTCGCCCAATTGGTGTTGTTATTACTGTCGCCGGTTCTCCACATATCCAAAAATGTGGTGGGATCGACGTAGTCGGCAATCCAACCCGCTCGCGACATTTCGTAGTTCTTCTCAAAAACGGTGACTTGGAAAACCTTCCATTCTTGGTTGTTGATGGAGATCGTGTCAGGATCGAGGTTGAGATTCTTCCGCCACATATCCTGAATCGCTTCGGCGATTTTCCGATGCTGCTCAGATGTGTTGATGAGCAGTTCGAACTTCGGGAGATTAGTTCCGTATTTCGATTCCGCGAGCAGTCTTCGAGCTTCCACCGGATCGAACTTCAGGGCGTGAGGCGGATCGTAGGCACCTTCGATGGGAGGCGTGTAAGCAGTCGCTGGCATTTGACCTCCACGAGTGACGAACTCGACGATCTTTTCCCGGTCGATCGCCAAGGCCAGAGCCTTGCGAACCTTGGGGTCGTCCAGCGGTGGCTTGTTGATATTACAACGGTAAAAATAAGAGCCGGAATAGGGTTCGACTCGCAGAAACTCCGGATAGTTTTCTTTATAATAATCAATCAGGGTCGGCGGAAGAACGTAGGTCATGTGGATCGACTTATCGCGAAACATGCGTTCTTCCGTATAGGTGTCCGCCGGGATGAACCAGATCTCGTTGAGCTTTACGGTATCGGCGTCCCAGTAGTGCGGATTGCGCTCAACCACGACTTTGTCGTTAATTCGCCAGGACTTCAGTTGGAACGGGCCATTGCCGACGTGGTTGCCCGGGCGCTGCCATTCCGTATATTTGTCGTCGATCGCCCCAAAGGTTTCGATGGTCGGAGGGTGAATGGGATTCCAGGTCTGATGTTTGACGACGCCAGGAAAGAACGCGGTGGGTGATTTCAGGCGGCATTCGAGGGTGAACTCATCGAGAGCTTTCACGCCGACCTTGGCGAAATCGGTGACCGTCCCTTCATTAAACTCCTGGGCGTTCTCGAGGAAGTAGAGCATCGACGCATAGGGAGAGGCATACTTCGGTGAAAGGGTCCGCCGATAGGCGTAGACGAAGTGATCGGCAGTCACGATGTCGCCATTCGACCATTTGGCGGGAGGCAACTGAGGAAGGCCCTCGTGCTCGCCGCCCCGAAGATAAAACGTCCAGACCGTGAAGTCCTCATTGGGCTCCCAGGATTGGGCGACGCCCGGTTCGTTCAGGTTGTCGTCGCTGATGTGGTAATTCACCAAACCTTCGAAGAGAGCGAGCATGATGTTGCTATCGCCCACGCTTTGAACCTGGCCGGGATCGAGCGCCTTCGGTTCCGCGCCATTGCCGATAATCAAAATCCCGGCGTCGGCGGCCAGTTCGGAGCGATCCACGCGGCAACTCGTGAGGCAGAGGAGAATCGCGGCAAAGATGAGGGTCAGGAAGCGCACGTTGATAGCATTGGGAGGAATCGGCCGGATTCAATGCGGAATTCACCCGGCTTCACACAAACTTCACGAACTCTTCGTTTCCGGTTCCTACTGGCTTCAAAGAGCGGAGGCAACCTCGATCAACTTCAAACCAACTGATCGATGATGAAAACGAAACTCCTCTTCCTGTTCCTCTCCGCCGCCCTGTTCAGCGCTGCCGGAGCATCTCCAGGTGGTTCGGGCTCCCCCGCAGCACCCGACAAGACCCTCAGCCCCTATTTCGTGGTCCTTCATCAAGGAGATTCCGAAAGCGGAGGGCAAGAACTCCTCCCCCTGAAATCCACGAACGTCTCCGCCCAGATTTCCGGAGTGATCGCGAATGTGGAAGTTCGCCAAACCTATCACAACACCGGAAACGACGTTCTGGAAGCCCAATATGTCTTTCCCGGGTCCACCCGAGCGGCCGTCCATGGGATGACGATGAAAATAGGGGATCGCGTGATTCAGGCCAAGGTGGAGGAGAAACAGAAAGCCCAGGCGATCTTCGACCAAGCCAAGGCGGAAAACAAATCCGCGTCGCTCCTGCAGCAGCTCCGGCCCAACGTCTTCCAGATGAATGTGGCCACGATCCTTCCCGGAGATTTGATCGAAGTGACCCTGAAGTACTCCGAGCATCTTCGACCGACCGATCAGATCTACGAGTTCGTGTTCCCCACCGTGGTCGGGCCGAGATACTCCAACACGCCGAGTTCTTCGCCCAAGGCGGCGAACGACGCCTGGGTGGAGAATCCGTTTTTGACAGAAGGAAATGAGAATCCCTCCACCTTCGATATCGAGGTCGCGATCAACGCTGGGATGCCGATCGGGAATTTGGCGTGTGGCACCCACGGGGTGAAAATCGACTACCAGGGAGCGGATCGCGCCACGGTGGAGCTGGATCGCTATGAGCCTGAACCCGGAAACCGCGACTTCATTCTGCGCTATCGCCTTGCAGATGACGAGGTCGCGTCCGGGTTGCTTCTGCATCGCGACGAAGTTCTCGGCGAGAACTTCTTTCTCCTCACGGTTCAGCCGCCGAGTCGGGTGATGCCGGAACACCTTCCGCCCCGCGAATACATCTTCGTCGTCGATGTTTCGGGATCGATGAACGGGTTTCCGCTCACCACCGCAAAATCCTTGATGCAGGCGTTGATTACCGACCTCGAAGCGCGTGATCGCTTCAATGTCGTGCTCTTCGCAGGAAGCTCCCGGGTGTTTGAGCCCACTTCCGTTTCGGCGACGTCCGCAAATGTTAGTCGGGCGGCTCACTGGATCGAATCCGCTGCCGCGGGTGGGGGCACAGAATTAGTTTCCGCGCTCAAAACGGCGATGGCCTTGCCGAGTGATGGTGGCGTTTCCCGGTCGATGGTGGTGGTGACGGATGGCTACGTGAGTTTCGATCGCCAGGCGATGAACGTGGTTCGCCAAAACCTGGGACAGGCGAATTTGTTCGCCTTCGGCATCGGCAGCAGCGTCAATCGCTATTTGATCGAGGGATTGGCCCGAGCGGGACGTGGCGAGCCGTTTGTGGTGACGAATCCTAACCAAGCCGCCGCCGAAGCGGATCGCTTGCGTGAATATGTTTCCGCGCCGGTGCTGACCGATATCGCGGTCGATTTTGGCGAACTGGAAGCCGAATGTGTCAGCGCGGTAAGATAAATCCT
>CAYGQD010000308.1:0-6469 GCA_964351855.1 uncultured Verrucomicrobiales bacterium | reverse complement strand
GAATGATATCCTTCAGGCTGGTGATCTTCTTCTCGTGGATGAGGATCAGCGCGTTTTCGAGAACGGCTTCCATGCTTTCTGCGTCAGTGACGAAGTAAGGAGAAAGGTAGCCTTTATCGAACTGCATGCCTTCGACGACGTCGAGGGTGGTTTCGATCGACTTGGCTTCTTCAACCGTGATCGTTCCGTCCTTACCGACTTTGTCCATGGCATCAGCAATGATCTTACCGATTTCTTTGTCCCAGTTGGCGGAAACGGTGGCAACCTGAGCAATCTCTTTGGTGCTGTTGACCGGATTCGAGATGTTCTTCAGTTCAGCAACGATCGCCTCGGTGGCTTTCATGATGCCGCGCTGAAGGCTGATCGGGTTAGCGCCAGCGGTCACGTTGCGAAGTCCTTCACGGTAGATCGCTTCGGCCAGAACCGTTGCCGTGGTGGTTCCGTCACCGGCCACGTCAGAGGTCTTGGAGCTAACTTCTTTGATGAGCTGTGCGCCCATGTTCTCATAAGGATCATCCAACTCGATCTCCTTGGCAACGGTAACACCGTCCTTGGTGATGGTCGGGCTACCGAACTTTTTGTCGAGAATGACGTTGCGGCCAGCCGGTCCGAGCGTCGCTTTGACGGCGCGGGCCAGTTTGGTGACACCGTCGAGGAGGGCGTGACGAGCGGCTTCGTCAAATTGTAATTGTTTAGCCATAATGCTTAAATACGTTGTGTGTTGTTAGACAGGTTTTAGATAGGATGCAGATTAACCCAGGATGCCCAGGATATCGCTTTCGTTCAGAATGAGGTGTTCTCCGCTGCCGATTTTGACTTCGGTGCCGCCGTATTTGCTGATAAGCACTTTGTCACCGACTTTGACGGTGAAAGAAACGGGCTCGCCTTCGTCGTCTTTACCGACTCCAAGAGCAACCACTTCGGCTTCTTGCGGCTTCTCCTTGTGCGCATCGGGGATAATGATGCCGCCTTCGGAAGTTTGTTCAGCCTCATCGAGGCGCTTGACCAGGACGCGCTGGCCCAGGGGTTGGATCTTCATATTAGCCAATTTAGGTTTGGGTATTGTATTTTGTTGTTGTTGGTGATTCCCGGTTGCACCGCTGTCTCGTTCTAGGGAGCAAGAAAGCGGAGGAAGCCGGGAATCGGTTTTACGCGGCACCACTTGCGTGATGCCGCGGTAAATCGGTTTTCGTTGGTTACTTGTCGTCCACGACTTCGAAGTCGGCATCGACCACGGAACCCTTGGCCTTTTTCGGTTCGTCGGCGGGTTTCTCCGGTCCGTCGGCGCCTTCAGCACCAGCCATGTCTTCCGGGTTGAAACCGGCGGCTTGCGCGGCAGCCATCGCTTCGGCAAAGAGTTTCTCGACTTCTTCAGAAGCGGCTTTGATCTGATCGGTATCGTCCGTTTCGAGCGCTTTTTTCAGTTTATCGACGGCGTCCGTGAGCGGCTTCTTCTGATCATCGGAAACCTTGTCTCCTAACTCGGCGACCTGCTTTTCGATTTGATAGGCCATTGTCTCGGCCTGGTTGCGAACTTCGGCAGCTTCGGCGCGCTTCTTATCCTCTTCGGCGTGAGCCTCGGCATCACGCTTCGCTTTCTCGATCTCCTCATCGGAGAGGCCGCTGGAGCCTTCGATCGAGATTTTCTGCTCTTTCCCGGTCTTTTTATCTTGGGCGGTCACGTGAAGAATCCCGTTCGCATCGATGTCGAAGGTCACTTCGATTTGAGGCAATCCCCGGGGAGCGGGTTCGATACCGTCCAGACGGAAGTTTCCGAGCAGCTTGTTGTCCCGTGACATTTTCCGTTCGCCCTGGGTGACTACAATATCGACGGAAGGCTGGCTATCGGCAGCCGTGGAAAAGATATTCGACTTCTTTGCCGGAATGGTGGTGTTCCGCTCGATCATCGGGGTAGCGATTCCGCCCATCGTTTCGATGGAAAGCGTCAGAGGCGTAACGTCCAACAAGAGGACGTCCTTGACATCGCCCTGGAGAACACCGCCCTGAATCGCTGCACCAATGGCCACGACCTCGTCCGGATTGACGCCTTTGTGAGGTGCCTTACCGGCAAGCTCTTTGGCAATCTCCTGCACCTTCGGCATCCGGGTCATTCCACCGACCAAAACCAGCTCGCTGATTTCGCTGGCGGCCAATCCAGCTTCCTTGAGGCAATCCCGGACGGGCTGCATCGTGCGTTGAAACAGGCTATCGGTCATCTGCTCGAGCTTCGAACGACTGAGCGTCTTCTGAATGTGCTTTGGTCCGGTTTGATCGGCGGTGATGAACGGCAGATTGATTTCGTAGTTCTGGGAGGAAGAAAGCGCGATTTTTGCCTTCTCAGCTTCCTCTTTGATCCGCTGGAGAGCGTCAGGTTGTCCCTGGATATCGATGCCGGAGTCCGTTTTGAACTCATTGACAATCCAGTCGATCACCGCGTTGTCCCAGTCGTCACCACCGAGATGGGTGTCCCCATCCGTGGCCAGCACTTCAAAGACGCCATCGCCAATTTCGAGGACGGAGATGTCAAAGGTTCCACCTCCCAAGTCATAAACCGCGATGTTTTCGTCAGACTTTTTGTCCAAACCGTAGGCCAGAGAGGCGGCGGTTGGCTCGTTGATGATACGCTCCACCTTCAGACCGGCGATTTCTCCCGCAGCCTTCGTCGCATTCCGCTGGGAATCGTTGAAGTAAGCTGGAACCGTGATAACGGCGCGAGTGATGGTTTCGCCCAGCTTGGCTTCGGCATCGGCCTTCAGTTTACCCAGGACCATCGCGGAAATTTCTTGCGGGCTGTAGACTTTCGTCTCTCCACCGACTTCCACCTGAATGTGGGCATCGCCATTCGAAGCTGCCACTAGTTTGTAGGGAAGCCGCTTGTCGCCATCCGTGAGTTCGGAAAACTTCCGTCCGATCAGGCGCTTGGCGGAAAAAATGGTGTTCTGAGGGTTGGTGACAGCTTGACGCTTGGCAGCTTGGCCGACGAGGCGTTCACCGCTTTTTGAGAATGCAACGACGGACGGCGTGGTCCGGGCTCCTTCCGCGTTTTCCAGAACCGTAGGCTCTCCCGCTTCCATGATGGCCATGCAGGAGTTCGTGGTTCCGAGGTCAATTCCAAGTATTTTGCTCATAGGTAAAAAGGTTTTAAAGGTTCGATCCGAGTGAGGAAGGGTAGCGTGAGCTGTGAATACGGTAAAAGCACATCGTGTGCCATGCAGTTTGAGTTATGCATAACCATCTCAGGATGAGGGCATTCTGTCTCGATAAGCGAAATTTTGCGAGCCGCCTTGAGAGCCGGAATGGCGCGCCTTTGAGAGGCGACCGCGACAGAATGGCGCTTTCAGGGCCCTTGGGCACAAAAAAGGCCTCGCGAACGAGGCCTTTTTTTGAGGGGGATGATTCAGGCGTAAAATCGCGAATCAGAAGGGAATTTTAACCCCAATTCGGGCGATCGCATAGTCGGAGGTTGAATCTTCCGCAAAGGTGTAGGCACCATCGATGAACCAGCCCACACAGTCCCAGCTAACCAAGCGCACATCCAAGCCCGCACCGACACGGTAGAGGCCACCGGACGAATCTCCGGACTGGAATCCTCCACCCGCAAAGACATAGGGCGCAAAGCACTGAAAGCGCTCCGGAAAACGGAGAACCACGTCCAAAGCAGAATTGTGGATGGTGAATTCATTGTGATAAAGAGCCGCGCTGTATTCCAATCCCAGCTTGGGAGTGAACCAATATCCGACCGTGATGCCACCGCCGCCGGAAGTTTCCAACGCTTCGCCATCGGAGTCCGAGTCGTCTCCGGTCGGGAACAGTCCGCCAACGAAGGCTCCCAACTCAAACCGACCATTGTAGCAGGGGCAGCCAGGATCAATCATGTTGCCGGATTGATCTGCCTGAGACAGATGCGTGTCGGGATTGATGATGTTGGTGGAGTGGTCGGCCAAAGCCGGTTGATCACTGGAATAAGTCTCTGCGTAAGGACCATAAGGTCCAAAAGGGCCCGTTTGCGCAGCCGCAGCAGAAAGTAAAGCGAAGTTGAGAATCGCGAAAAGCTTTTTCATGACGTGTTAGGATCGAACGATGGCGATGTTAGGTAGGAGTTTATGAGAATTCAACGAATTTTTATCATAAAGAGAACCAAACATCTAAAGTCGGGGTGCTCCCGGGTGCCGACGGTTGATTACCGATTCGAGAACCTGTTTCAGGTTGTGGTTGCGATTCTCCAGCTTTGGGCAATCTTTCCCCCCGCTGAAAACCGGATCAGATCTTTTTCAGGACAGGTGTCTGAGTGGTTTAAGGAGCACGCTTGGAAAGCGTGTGTAGGGGCAACTCTACCGTGGGTTCGAATCCCACCCTGTCCGCCATTTTCTGAGTCGATTGAAGTGTTTTTAGGGGCGTAGGAAATTTTTGGGGGCGTAGGGAATTTGCCTTGTGTAGGAGTATTCAAACTTTTATCACTGGCGAGATGAAACCTTACATCTCCTTCGTCGTTCCGCGATTTTTCCGCTTCGTTCTCGCCTTTGGCATGGGTTGCGGCCTGAGTGAAGGTCAAAACGCATCAATGCCTCCAGCCCCGGAGCCCAGATTGACCGTCGAGCAACAAACTCTCTTCGTAGCTGCCTCCGATCCCTATTTCTTTGACGGGAAGTGGGTCGATCCAGGAGAGGCCCGAGCTCCGGTCTTGGCTCGGTTTCGGCAGCACTCCGATCCGCGTTGTGCACAGATCGCAGATGCGGTAACAGACCTCTTGATGTGGAGTGGTCCCGCGAGCGAGTTAGCTGGAGATGCCGCCAAGGGCATGGACGACTTGACAATCAAATGGAGGCGCTTTGTAAGAGATTCGGCGTTGGAGGGGATTGGTTTTGGCGAGGTCGATGTGGTGGATCGAACCCAAGATATGGTGACGCCCCTGCAGGAACAGGCAATCAAGCAGCGACGGATGGAACTGCTAGGGGCGAATCTGGCGCTAGTCGTAAGGACGCACGCCGCTGGGATCGCGTCGGAGGGCGACGCGGGCCGCCGGGAAGTGGCTGGAGCGATGGATCTCGCACTGAAACGAGATGGCGATCTGGTTTACATGCGAGTGCTGAATCGCACGTCTCGGGTGTTGCACAATTGTGTCATCACAGCACGACGGGTCCAAGGGGCCCCGAAGAACCAGGATGGTGATGCCGCTGCGGCTGCCGCAATCATGGCGCTTGCCGGAGCGAACTCAAAGGCGATCGCGACGAACCATGAACAAGCGGTGTTACTCCAGAAGGTTCAGCACACTGAACACGGAGCATTTGTCTTCCTCCCTCTGCTTCCTTCGGGAAAGGCGGTCAGTTTTCTCGTTGCTCCGGCGAGTCACTTTGAGTTCACCGAGGCGGTTGAGGCGTCTCTTTGGTGCGACGAAGGTCAGGAGCGCAACAGGACGGTAGATCTCCCTGCCTTTTATCGAGCTACCTACGAGGAGACCCAGCGTCGGCAAGCCCGCCAGCCAGGGAGTCCGTCCAATAGCTCCAAGCCGTTCGCCGGATCGGGAAGTTCCGGGGCACAGCGCGGAGAAAATGGATCAGGTCTCGGTGGAGCTTCGAGCCTCAATGGAGCGAAGGGGCTTTAGTGACTGAACTTCACTTCCTTCGTCACTTCCCGAGAGATTTGGTTCGAGTTCCTGGAGCGAAGCAGTCACGAAGCGAGCTTCGCAGCGGGAAAAAGAACGCGGATCACTCAACGGGCCGGATGTTAATCTCAGCATCAATGACAACGAGATGATTCGTCGCCTTTTCACAGAGGATGTTGCCATCGTTCTCGGCAATGTCGTTGATTTCGATGCGTTGGTCGGGGGTTGTGAACAAGAAAGATTTGCCTTCGACGAGCCCAACTCGGGTTGTAAGATAGTGGGCGGCATGACGTTCTCCAACGGTGTAGATCTGGTCGTCTCGGATGAGAGGTTGTGAGCTGATGATTTTGATCACCCCGTGCGGTGAGACCGTGATCGATTCCAGGGAATAAGGTGCTTGGGGGAAGAACAGGTTGAAAAGGAGGTTCCGATTGAAGTAGTCAAAATAGGTTCCGAACGAGAAGGAGTCTGAGCCGAGGTGACGTTTGAAAATGCGGTTTCCCTGCTGAAGAATGTCGTGCTCGCTTCCACCACGTTCTCCCTGGATTTTCCAGATCCTTTCAAAGGTCTCGAACGGCTGGAACAGATCGGTTTTCTTGGCCCAATCCAGAATCTGCCGGTTCTCAAGCTCGCGGATCGCGCGATTCAGGGCTCCTCGGTTGGGGCCGACTTTTTCGGGGTTCGCGACATCACTCTGTTGTACTGCTCGGTGAACTCTTCGGGCGATATTGGCGGCTGACTGGAAATCGCGTCCTGCGTCTCCTTGACTTCTTGGAGATATTCCGGCGAGGGCTGCCAAGTCGGCGGGGATGTCGGGGATTTGGTAACGTGAGAAGGTTGGTCGTTCTTCATCTTCAGAGTGGGGGC
>CAYGQD010000307.1:0-6485 GCA_964351855.1 uncultured Verrucomicrobiales bacterium | reverse complement strand
CAAAGAGCCAGACCCGATAGAGCGCAATCGCCTCTTTCCACTCCACCATCGCCCCTGCCTCCTCCCGCACCGTTACCAGCAACGCCGCCCGGGCCCGCTTCACCCCCGCCACCGCCTCGGCATAGCCGCACCAGCGATAATCCTTCGGGTCCTTCACCAGCCCGGCCCGCACCGGATTGAGATCAATATACGTCGCCATCGTCGTCAACGCCTCCCGCGTTCCCTCCACCGCGACACACCCGTAACGCGACTCCCACAGCCTCCCGCGCCGCCCATGCTTCTTATTGTACCAGGCTGAAAAGCGTCGTTTCAACATCTGCATAAACTTCGGCAAATCGAACATCTGTCGCTTGATCCGATCGGTAATATCCCGCGCCGCCGCCTCGTTGCCCTGCTCGCGAAAATGCAAGGGCGGGTTCGACAACTGAGGCGAGTCACGTCGTGAGGCATTTTGGGCGTCAACAAGGCGCGATTCGGCGGAGATGAGTTTCCTCACAGAGCCGAATCGGAACGCAGTTGACGCTCAAAAGGCCCGCGTCTTAAGAACTGCGCGTAGCGCCAAACCAATTCCCAGAAATCCAAATCTTCGCGTGGCCGGTTCAGTTTTCGAACGCACCCTATTGACCCGCCACTGCACTTCGCGAATGTACTCCTCGCTGAACGCGATCTTCATCCGGGAAAAGAGCGCCTCCTCACTCATCGCCTCGCGCAACTCCTCCGCCTCCCCAGCATCCGGCAAGGAAAGCAGGATGTGAAAATGGTTGGAAAGACAACACCAAGCCAACGCCTCCAACCCACAAAACCCCAGCAACTGATTCATCAGAGCCCGAAACTGCTCCTTCTCCTCCTCACCAAACAGGAACTCGCCGCCCGCCGTTCGGCTGGAGACATGAATTCCGGTCCCCGCCGGGACATCCTCGGTCAAAATACGGGTGCTCATTGGTCTGCTTCAAGGTTCGCAACCATCCAAGAACGCGCTTTTCCAACAGTCAAACTGTTTTTATATGTTCTCCTTTATATGTTTTCCACCTTAAATCCGCCGCTCGCTGGCAACGCTTCTCCAGCCACCTCATCCATTGGAGAATTTGCTCCTTTTCATAGATGGATGTTAGGATATCACCCCTCGATCCTCTACTTTGAATTTGTCCCATTATCGGGGTAGCTTACACAACATTGTAAGTTCGGAATTGAGATCTAAAGCATTGCAAAAATTGGACTACTCAAATCCAAAAATCTCGTAGTCGATTTTCATATTGCCACTCAGATCGCTTTCGTCGAGCCCCTTGCGATTAACATATGGATAGTCTTGTTGGCGGACCAAACTTGTGTAATACAAACCCAGTTGCTTGTCTTGGGATTCTGCGTAAAGCCCCAGTATCGTCCTTGCAACGAATTCTCCAATTTCAATCGCCGCAGAAGTGACAGGACTAGCAACTGTTGTAACCAGAGACAAGACATCATCTTGGAAACCGGGATACCCATCCGACTCCAATATGTCTTTGTAAATTTGTGCCTTTGTTCGCATTGTCTTGCGGTCTCCAATTGCTAAAAACTGCCAGTTCAAGAGATCAGGAACAGATGAAGAACTGTAAACAACATAACCTGCATCACCAAATGTGAATTCGTGATTGTCCTTAATATTTTCGATTTTGCTCAGCACTCGAGAGTACACTGAGTTCTTCACCGCTGCATCAAGCGCCTTTTTCTTACCTTCCTCTGAATTGTCTTCTATCAAGTCTGTGAGTGTAGGTAAGTCGCCCGCCCCATTATTGATCAAACTAACAAGCTGAACCGTTGTTTTATCCCTCTTTTTCATGAAGGCAAATTTACCGTTGTCGTAAATCTTAACTTTATTTAATCGCAGATAGAACATAAAATTTTCCTATTTTTTTTTCGAAACAGCATATAGACCTTGGCAAAAGAAATTACCTAATTCATCATAGAGCCCCACCAAAAACAGGCAACCATAACCAAAGACTGACAGTTATTTCTAGGCGATTCCTTAACTGCATTTTTTAGATATTCCTCTATAATACACCAACCTGCATGGTAGGCTTGAACTGCCAGTAGGGGCGACCAAAGAAGCTCCTAACCTACCATGTATTCGGCTCGCAGAAATGACAGATTACTAAAGATGCGCCGCTTGCACATGCATCCAGTCGTAATCGCGGGTCCGCCCTAGACTCACCCATCCTTCTTCCTCCCAAAATTCCCAAAACTTTTCTGCGTCGCCTCTAGCCAAGCGCGCTTGCTTATGGCTCCACTTCAGCTGATTACGAGCATCATCGAAGTCGATCGCTATGGCCCATGAGTGAGTCGACCATCGAGTTCCACCTCTGATGCGACGGGGCGAATAGCATCCACTGAAGATATTTACTCCGATTTCCTCAACCCCATCATCACCATAGTGTGAGTAGATTTTGTCAAAAACTCTTGCTGCGCTATCATGAACTTTCCCGTGTATATAGAACCCATCCACCGTTTTACTTTGATCCCACGCAATCCGCACCTCGTAGGGCAAACTCAACCGCTTCATCGGTGGAGTGAATCCCCCTTTTACACCGTGAGGACCGTAAAAAGCTGTTAATGCTGCAGTAGAATCATGAGGCCAGGAATTGTCATGTACATTGCCCAGAAGGTTTTTGTTGCCTGCCAACTCATCAATATCTCCCCGCCAGTCGTCTCCGGGCAAATTGAGCCTCTTGCGATTAAATCCTTCAAATGCGTGGGCTGTTTGAGGCCCAAACAACCCATCCACAGCTCCCGCGTCAATACCTAGGTCGTGGCAAACCAACTGTCCCAAAGCAATTTTCCGACGGGCAATTGACCATGTCCGCCAACTCCCTGCGATTTTTCCACCGTTGCGCTGAAAAACTTCGTTCATAGCCACAACAGAGCGCTGGCCAAAGATCCCATCGATCTCATCCGTGTAGATCCCAACCACCGCCATGGCTGCTTGCAAATCTTCATCATCGATATGACTCCTAGCGTTGGTAGTTACTGGTTCGGGTTCGACAGTCCCGCCTGGCTCTCCATCAGAAAGACCTCCAGCCAAGGTCCATGTCTTGTCCGTTCCCTTAAGCGCTATGGACATTACGTCATTCAGGCGGTTCGTCCAACCTTTCAAAAATACGCCCGCATCTTCGTGATTGACGTAGCGATCCTTACGCCTTTCCGCCATTTGGATTACGAGGCTCAGAACAGATTCTTTTGAATTCGCTATCTCCTCTAATCTCTCAATATCCGAATTCGTAAGACGCCCATCAATCTTTACACCAATTGCTTCTTGAAGGAAGCGTGACATCCGTGGCACACCGTGATTGACGGCACCATCCATCACCACCAAATCTAAAGGTTTAGGTAGTTTAGGCCCCTTGATTCGCTTCCAGTAGCGATCTTCAAAGATATCTGTTGCTTCTTCTCGGGTGAGATTGCGCACGTCGTTGATTGTAACGGCGCTGACCCCTCTCCAACTAGCTAATACTCTATGTGTGATCCCCATATTTGTCGCCCCTTCGTTGTCATCTGGATGATTGAAAAACCCACCTTCCCATTTAAAAACGGTTTCCATAACTTCATCGAATCTGTTCATATCTTTGATTTGTATGTTGTTTGAAAATGTTTAGCCCCTTACTCAGCCAAACCTCGATAATGAATTGTCATATCAGACCAAGCTTGACAATAAAAATCATAGGTTTTTTCAATTTTTGCTCCCGAATAGCTCCTTGTTCTTCCATTGTTGGTTCGTTGGTTCTGGCTTTCCGGAGATAGAAATAAAAAGGTGAAGCCCTAAACCGATGTCTGGCGCCGCTTGCGCTCGACCAGGAAGGGCCGCCGGTACCAATTCCAAACCGAACGGCAGCCCTGCTTGAAGTCTTCCAGCAACAAATAGCTCACCGGAACGAGGATCAGGGTGATGGCGGTGGCGAAGAGGATCCCGAAGGCGAGGGAAATGGCCATGGGGATGAGGAACTGAGCCTGGGTGCTGAGCTCGAAGAAAATGAGGGGGACGAGACCGCCAAAGGTGGTTAGCGAGGTGAGGATGATGGGACGGAAGCGAGCGGCTCCTCCGGTGCGAACGGCTTCGAACAAGGTCATGCCGTCGGCTCGCCGACGATTGATCCAGTCGACCAAGACGAGGCTGTCGTTCACGACCACTCCGCTCAAAGCGAGCATGCCGAAAATGCTCATCGAGCTGAGGGGCATGTCCGGCATCGGGTGATTCGTGAGCAGCCGGAGCTTTTCGATGAAAATGTGACCGGCAATCGCGCCGACCAGCCCAAAGGGAATCACCATCATGACCATGAAAGGCTGGAGCCAGGACTTGAAGGGAATCGCGAGCAGACAATAGATCACGAAGAGGACAAAGAGGCTTCCCGAGACCATGACGCGCTGCATTTCCCGAGCTTCCGCCGCCTCCCCTTCCTGGCTGTAGCTGACACTGGGAAAGGGGGCGAGGAGGGCAGGCATTTCCGCGTCCACCGCGGCTTTGATCCCTTCCAGATCGATTTTGTCTTTATCGGCATCCGCCTTGATGTTGACGGTGCGTTCGCGATCGACCCGGCTGATGCGGGAAGGACTGCGACCGAATTCCAGATCGGCCACGTTGGCAAAGGGAACCCGGGCTCCGTCCGGGCCGCGAATCCGCATTTCCCGCAGGTTGGGAAGGCTCTCGCGACCTTCTTCCGGATAGCGCACCATGACGCGAATTTCATCGCGGCCGCGTTGGATGCGCTGGGACTCGAACCCGAAAAACGCGCCGCGGGTTTGCCGAGCCAGATTCTCGGAATCGATCCCGAGCAACTGCGCTTCCGGCTTCACCTTCAGCTGAATTTCCTGCTTCCCATCATCCACGTTACTGGCGATGTCGAAGAGCCCTTGGTAGAGGCTGAGATGCTTCTTCACCGCTTCGGCGGCTTCGGCCAATTCGGCGGGATTGACCCCGGCCAGCTGGATGTCGATGGGATCGCCGTATCGACCAATCTCCGCTTTGATGTTGAGGTCTTCGGCTCCCGGGATCTGGCCGATCTTCCGCCGTAGCTCCATCGAAATCGAGCGAGGCGTCACATCGAGGAGACCCGCTTTTTCCCGGGTTTCACGATCCACCACCTCCAAGCTCAGTTCCCCGACATGGCTCTGTCCGGAACTCAGTCCGCTGTTTCCTCCCGGGCCTCCCGATGAGGCGATTCCTTGTCCTCCGGTCGACGTGAAGATGTGGGTGATGAGGCTGTTTCCTTGATCGTCGACATACTTGTCCCGCAACTCAAACGCCATTTTTTCCAGCCGATCCATGTGGCTCTCGGTCACTTCAAAGGGCGTCCCCACGGGCATGTCCAACCGAACCGTCAGATACTCACTGGCGATTCGCGGGAACCAGACATAGCGAATCCGACCGCTCTGCCACCAACCCATTGAAACCATCAAGATCACGACAAAGACCGCTAGAACCACCACGCGGTTTTCCAGACACCGCTCGAGGAACGGCTGATAGATCCGGGCGATGAAGGTCTCCAGGCCTTTCGCCACCTTTTGCTGAGCACGGACAAAGATGTTCCACTTGTGAGGCCCCGCTTTTCGGGTGGCCATGTGTTTGAGGTGAGCGGGGAGAATCAGCTTCGATTCGATCAGCGAAAAGAGAAGGACCGGGATGACCACCGCCGGGATACTGCGAAACATCGCTCCGCGGTGACCGGGAACCATCATCACCGGAATGAAGGCAACGATGGTGGTGAGCACTCCGAAAATCACCGGACGCGCGACTTCTTGGGTCGCCCGAATCGCCGCCTGAGTCGGGTCGCCATCCTCGTCATTGCGCATGTGAGTGAAGATGTTTTCGCCGGTGACGATGGCATCATCGACGAGAATCCCGAGCACCAAAATGAACCCGAAGAGACTGACGATGTTGATGGTCGTCCCCAGAAACGGCATGCAAATGAAGGCCCCGCAAAGGGCCACCGGAATGCCGAGCATGACCCAGAATCCCAGTTGGAACCGCAAGAACAGCGACAAGATCAAGAAGACGAGAACGAAGGCCCCCGCGCCATTACGGACCAAGGTATCGAGACGCGCTTTGACGATTCCGGACCGATCTCGCCACGGCTCCATCGATGTCCCCGGCGGCAACTCCGCTCGCTTTCGCTCTACGTAAGCTTTGACTGTGTCCGAAATGATGATCGCGTTTTGCTCCCCGACTCGCTCCACGGAAATGAGCACCGCCGGTTTGCCATTGAAGTGAGCCGTCACTTCGTTTTCCTCAAAGCCGTCAATCACCACACCGAGATCTCGAACCCGCACCTTGGTCCCGTCGGGATTCGATCGCACGATGAGATCTTCAAAGTCGGGACCGCGATAGGCTTTCGACTTGGTGCGGAGGAGGATTTCGCCGCCAGCGGTTCGGATCGCCCCACCCGATAAATCGACGGACTGCGCGGTTACCGCCGCTGACACTTCGGCAAGGGTCAGATCGTAGCGGAGCAGAGTTTCTT
>CAYGQD010000306.1:0-6527 GCA_964351855.1 uncultured Verrucomicrobiales bacterium | reverse complement strand
ATGGGCACGAATCGAGATCTCAATTCGTGAAATTCATTCCCATTCGCGGATCATTTCGCGTCCAAAAATCACATCTAACGAAGTGGAACAGAAGAACTACTGAAAAAAGCTGTCGAACGAATCCGGCTCCGGACTCGCAGTCTCGTCTGCCGGTGGATTGGTTGAACTAGCAGAATCTCCGCCAAACGGATCTGCCTCAGGGGTATCCTCCACTGGAGGACTGTTGGGAGCCGCTGCCCGACGGAGTTCTTGGTCACTCTCCTGCGGAGGATTGAACAGGGACAAAGAGACCGTGACGCGCCCGTTGTTTCGCTGGGCCTGGAGGGCCACCTCCAATGGTTCAAAGACCTCATCGCTTCCTGAAACCGAAGCTGTCGTCAGCTGACTTCCCGTGCTCCCGACGCTGGAGGAATCATAGTCGGCCGATCCCGTTCTTCCATCTTCATCGGTTCCCGGCTCAAACAATTCGTTTAGCGCTTCACCAATTTGATCATCGAGAGCGTCTTTCCCATCAAAGCGCTCCACTCCATTGCTAGTCAGATTATTGGCAATGCTCTGGCGAAGGTCTCCAATGGAATTGCCGGTGAAGACCAACGGCGTTCCATCAAACGTCACCAAAACGGAGAAAATGCTGGGAACGGGCGTCGTTTGGGGCTGGAAAATCGGCGCGACTGGCGGAATCACCGCTACCTTCCTGGGGAGTGCGGGTGCAGGATCTCCACCTCCACCTCCTCCTCCCGCAGAAGCGACTGGTCCAACGGCTACCCCGGAATAGTAGACCTTATAGGGTCCAGTGTAAGCTCCCTCTGGGGTAAACTCTCCAGTCGGCAAGCCTCGCGCATCGGTTCCAAAACCGAACTCAACCGCGACTCGCTCATCTGCCCGAAGAGTCGGCGTTGCCCCCGGCGCTGTGTAGGTCGCACCATTCAGGATGGTTCCTGAGGCAATCAAATTGTCATTCACGGCACCCGGCGTTGCACCACCAGGACTGCGATCCCGCATGTAGAGCCGGAGTTGTCCCCCGATACCAGAGGTAAACATGGATGGATTCCCTGCTGCGTCTGCAATTGCTTCGATCGATCCGGTTCCGTTACGACCAGCTGCGACAAACGTGCTCCCCGCACTCAAGGCCTGGAGATCGACTGCCGGATCTGGAACGTGGCCAATCATTCCACCTTCTACCTTGAGATTTCCTCCCGAGGCCACGGAAATGTTCCCGGCTCGATCTCCGGTGATTCCCGCAGGGGGATTGTCGAACAAATGGTCGCCATTACCAATTTTTGAGTAGGCGTCCTCGCCGTTGCCATTGAGAAGTTCGATGTTTCCGCCAGCGCGAACGGATATGTCACCTCCGACAATAGAGCCCGTGCTGGCCATCCCGGCACCACCGTTCCCGATTTGGGCAAAGGATCCGTTGGCGCTAGAGGTGGCCGCAGTATCTACTCCCGGAGTCGTCGCCGTGACGCGGAAGCGGCTCGTGTAGTCTGCCGTTCCATCGTTGAAGGATGCCACGTTGGCAAAGGTGCTCGAGGGGCTGTAAATGTGACCATCGAGTGGATTTGGCAAGCTGGTAAGATAGACAGCAGGATCACCACCGGCCGTCGTCACTTGAAATCCGCTGATATCCCAGCCTGTGTCTTGGCCATTCACGTTCGTGGTTAGGCCCAACGAAAAGACATTGGTTCCGGATGTGTCGATCGCTACCCCGATAACGTCCGGTGAAGCACCGCCATTGCCGTTATCAAAACTAAAGGTTCCCCCCGGGAGGGCAATCAGGCCAATCCCGTCCAAGGAATACTCGTAGCGAAGAAATTCGCCGGCTTCATTGGCCCCGGCACCGGTTGTGTCTCCGACTGCGGTGACAAAGACTTGATCGATTCCGGTCACGTCAAAGTTCGGACTGTCAAATACGGCCTCTCCTCCCCAGTCCTGAATCACCAGGACATTGTTCGCCGTGGCAAACTCGTTTACCGTTGTGTCCGAATCAGGATCTGCGAAATAACGGATCTGCCAGTTGGTCCCGTCAAAGGTACCTGGTGCCGTCCCATCCAAAGAGCCATCAGTATGGGTGAAACCCTGACCTGCGGTGTTGAAATTCGCCGCGTAGAGCAGGGTAACGGGTTGGGGATCGACGATGCCGAAGCCGTAATCGTTGGCCCAACCGGCACCTCCGTTATCGTTGTTCTGGCTCGCCGGACCGGCCCCGCCGCCACCATTGGCAAAGACGACCCGGATGTCGTACCAGTCATCATTGCCATGGGCGGAATCATCAAACTGGACCGAGGTGGTATCGCCGGGCACGATGGAGGAGGAAGGAACATTCCAGGTTCCGTTGCTAAGGACTTGGGTTCCGTTCACATAAACCCGGGCTTGATCATCGATCGCCTCGGCAAAGCCAAAAATGCCGTCCGCATCGTAGAATTGCCCCTCGTAGACAATCGCTTCGTTGTCACCGATCACCGCCCAAGGTCCGGTATTGCTGGCAACTTCTCCAGCGACCACATAGCTGACGAGTCCAGACTGAATCAGATTTCCCGCCGCAGGAGTCAGGGTGTTCCCGCTGTAGATACTCTGGATGAGTCCGGGACCAACCAAGGATGCTCCCACTTGTTCGCTTCCTCCCGTGACAAAGATATTTCTCGCCGCAGCCACGTCAACGTTGCCCGCCAGATTGACGACCGGTATACCATCCGCAAAGAAGTCACCAACGGCGTTGGCACCATTTCCGATCATGGCATGACCTCCATCCCCAACGTTTCCGAGGACGTAAATATCTTGTCCTGCCCCAACCGTGATATCGGAACCCACTGGCGTCGTCACATCAATCACGGGCCCCTGACCAAAGTGACCGATCTGAGCAAAGCTGTTCTTTCCGCCCGGGCTGGAACCCGCTTGCACCCTCACATCACCTCCCGCAAACGCGTCGATGGTGCCACTCATCGTGGCGACGCTTCTCAGAAAGTTGCCACCATTCCCCACTACGGCAAAATGGTCCGTCCCACTTCCACCAATCACCTCAATGTCTCCCGACGTTGAAAGGGCAATGTTGCCGTCGTGAGCAAGTGTGATACCACCATTCCGGTGAACCTCGTTGGTGACATGACCAATTGCGGCAAAGTTGTCAGATGCTCCAGTTCCCCCGAGAACCTGGATCCCAGTCCCTTCGATGTTTTGATTGATCGATATGTCACCGGAAAGAACCAAGGCTCGATTCGATCCATCGGTGTCGGTCCCATCTCCGCCGTGACCGATCTGGGCGAAATTGGTGCGGAAGGAAGAATCCGGATCGGTTGCACCCGGCGTGACATCGATGCCACCCTCAACGGTGATGTCCAGGGCAGCATCAACCGTGATGTTCCCTGCATGGGTGTAGGTCGTGGAATTGGGACCGCCATCAGATAAACGAACCCCACCATGACCGATCTTGGCAAAATCTTCCGTTTGACCTCCCGCACTGACCTCGATGAAGCCATTGGTCGCTTCGACGTTGATATTCCCGTAAGAGCTTCCATCAACCGCGATCCCGCCATGACCGACCATGGCGAAACGCTGGGCGACGTATCCGGTTCCACCGCTGTTGGTGCGAAGGTTTTCCGACCCGAGAATGCTGATATTTCCGAGAGAGCTACGGACCGTGATGGCGGAGTTCTCCAGATCATCGGCACGGCCGATCGTTAAGCCGGTATTCGGACTTGCGCCGGAGGAATCAATTCCGCCTCCACCGTGGCCAATCACCGCTGCCCCCGCCTGAGCGTCCCCGGCTTCGACAATAATATCGAAGCCGGCCAAGACGTCGATTTTCCCGGTAAAGTTGCCGTTGGAACTGGTATTTCCACCGCCCCAGCCACCATGACCGATGCGCCCGTAGTCCTGACCGGTGTTGTTAAAGGAATCGCCTCCGGTGAGAAGGATCGTCCCGTCCCCTGCGGTAACCTCGATGTTCCCGGTCATGTCCCCCATGAAGTCTCGTGGATTGTTGCCATCCATGGCACCGCCGTGACCAACCTGGACGAAGGACTTCCGCCCTAACTCACCTTGAGGTGCCCCAAGAAGGACGTTTTGGGTCGGCTGTTCTTGGTGCGAGAGAATGATTTTCCCGGTTTGAGAGTTCACGGTGATGTTCCCCGTGAAGTTACCGCCGGTGAACGCACCGCCGTGACCGACCATCGCGTAGTTCTCATCCCCTACCCCGGCATAAATCTGAACATCTTGGGTGGCGTCAACTCGGATATTTCCGGAGTGACCCAAGGTGTCGTCAACCCTCACCGGCGATGAATCACGACCTCCGTTTCCGATCTGGAAGTAGTGGCGCCGCATCGGACTGGGATTATTAGCATCCGAACCCCAGGTTTGAGCATTATTGCTGCCCAGCGCGACCACAGAACCATCCGTCGCGAGGACCTCGATCGTTTCCGCGTTGTGACTGCCGCGGACGGTTCGTCCTCCATTCCCCACCTGAATAAACGCATCTTGATAACGGGCTCCGGTCTGGTCAAAGATCACGGAACTGCCTTGGACCCGGATGGTATCGGTAGTAGCCCCCATGTTACCGTCGATATCGAAACCACCGTGACCAATCTGGATGAAGCTTTCGTGCTCCCCTGAACTGGCCAAAAACAGGCCATCAGCTTCCACTAGGACATCACCGGACAGCCCACCATAGATCGTATCCGTCGCATTGAAACCAACCGCACCTGGGTTTTGTGCGCCCAAAATGTTTCTCCCGTCGCGATCTCCACCATGCCCGATGTGAATCTGACTGCGGTGGTTGCCGTTGTCGTTGTCCAACAAAATGGATCCTTTCGCCATCAGCCGAACGTCGCCATCGATCGCATCCGGGTTGGTCTGGACATCTCCAGCCAGTTCGTAGGTGGGATTATTGGCCCCTTCGGCCAAGAGGTGTCGGACATTGTAGCCAATTTGAATATGGCGGTTGGCCCCCCCTCCCGCAGTGACGAAGATATCGTCTCCGTAAAGGTTCGTTTCGCCACGGGCGCTACCAATTTCAATGGTACCGTTCGAATTGGGATTGACAAGGATGTCCCCACCTTCTCCCCAGGTCCCTGCTTCAATCGAAACGTGATCCACAGAGTTTAGCGTGGCGGATGAAGCTGACTGCTCGCTGCCGCCAATCGCAGTAGGGTCCGTCCCGCCAATAAACGTCAAACCGTTTCCGTCCCACCCAGCAACGAGGCTGATATTTCCTTCACCCTCATTGACGATCGAAACGCCAAACCCTCCAGCATTGGTGCCTGTTCCGGCCTGGCTGAGATTCCCCGGATCACTCCCGTCCGATCCACCATCAGAGACGGAGATGTTTTTGTGGGCGAAAAACGAAAGGTCGTGGTCGCTATTGTAGACCAGATTGAAATTCTGTTGAATTTGGAGATTCCCGACTCCCGGGGTTGACGTTCCACCTGGAATTTGAGCCGTATGAATCAGCACATTATTAGTGGCCAGTGCCGTTGCGATGTTTCCCTCGCTCAGTCCCGCTGATCCGACGACTACATCGACGGGATCCAAGAGGAGGAGGCCGCCACCCGTATCGACAAGTCCCGAAAAATTGAGGTCTGTCAGACCTGAAACTTCGACAACCCCACCACGGTCTGAGCCAATGCCTGTGGCTGAAATGGTACCTTGAAAATCAGTTTCTCCATCGGACCAAATCGAGACACGGCCACCTTTCCCCGAACTTCCTGCATTGGCCCGGATGACTGATCCGTTCGCGATCGTTGTTTTGGATGAGTTACGAAATTGCCCTTGTCCCTGGAATCCACCCCCAATGTAGACAGTGCCACCACCGGTGTCTCCTCCCGCGTCCACAATCGCGGTCGCGCCAAGGGTTACTTCATCTCCGAGAATCGATACCGTTCCTCCCGCGCCATCGCTTCCGACCGCCTGCACTTGGCCATTGACCGTGGTCGTGTCGGTTGCATCCAGACTTACCGTTCCTCCGGATGCGCCTCCCGCGTCAATCAAGCCGGTTGGCCCGACCAGAAGATCCGTTGCCGTAAATGAGATATTTCCACCCGCGCCATCTCCGCCGGTCGCGGACACACTTCCCATCACCGTGGCTTGATCGGTGGCATTCACCTGAACGTTTCCTCCTCCATTGCTACCACTGGCGTTCACACTTCCGGTTGCCGCCACAATCACGTTAGTCGCGCTCATCCCAATCGTTCCTCCCGTTCCGCCATCCGCGACGGCAGCCACCGAGCCTGCGACCAAGAGATCTTCCTGAGCCGATACTCCGACTACGCCTCCGCTGAGCTTTCCGTTCGCCTGAACGTTCCCCGTCTCGCTAATCAGCACATTCTCTCCACTGATGGCAACACGGCCCCCGTTTCCGGCGCGCCCCACCGCACTGGCATTCCCCTCCATCGATACCAATCCACTTCCGATGATATTCAGCACGCCACCTTCGCTCTCACCGTCAGCTCCCAGGGTGCTATTTCCGTAAATCACGATGTCTCCGGCCCGAAGATCGACCATTCCTCCACCGCCGCTGCGGCCATTGGCCACCACTT
>CAYGQD010000305.1:0-6606 GCA_964351855.1 uncultured Verrucomicrobiales bacterium | reverse complement strand
GTTGTGGCAAATCTTCGAGCCGGGTCGGAATCTTCAGGAAGTAGTCGGGCAAAAACCCTGCGGAAACCAAGGATTCCAGATCTACGGCCCTGGTTTTCGTCAAGTGATCGACGACACGATACGCGGCGCGTTCGATCGATTTATACCCGGTGCATCGGCAGATGTTTCCGTCGATCGAGGCGAGCGCGCCTGTTGGATTGGGTCGCTCACCCGAAAGGCAGAAACCGGTGAGAGAAACGGCAAAACCCGGGGTGCAGAATCCACATTGGGTGCCGCCTTCTTCCACCAACGCGGATTGAACCGGTGACAGTTCCGGCATCTCCAGCCCATCAATGGTCACGACATGTTTTCCAAATGCGCTCCCCAGCGGAGCGAGGCAAGACGTGACCGATTGATAGCGAACGGTGCCCTCTACCAGGCTTCCGAGGAGCATCGTGCAAGCACCGCAGTCTCCTTCCCGACACCCGATCTTGGTCCCGGTGAGATGTTGCTCGTAGCGAACGAAATCGAGCAAGGTTAGACCCGGTGGGCGGTCCGTCTCAATTCGGCGATCGTTGAGAATCAGTTCGTTCATCCGGATCCGCTAATACTTCACGTTTTCGGGGTTTGCAGCCCAGTTCTGGAAGGCGAGAATCGCTTCATCCCGCAGCAACTGTTGCGTTACGACGTTGCGGTCGGAAAAAGGACGAGCGATTTCCTGATAAATCAGATGATCATCGAAATCGATCTCTGCGGCGTCCGACTTCGAGTTCGCGAAATAGATCGCATCGAGCCGCGCCCAGTAAATCGCGCCGAGACACATGGGACAGGGTTCGCAGCTGCAAAAGATCTCGCAGCCGGTCAGTTGAAAATCGCGAACCACGCCGCAAGCTTCTCGAATCGCGACCACTTCCGCATGCGCTGTCGGATCCAGTGACGCGGTCACCAAGTTGACGCCTCGGGCGAGAATCTCTCCCTGCCGCGTGATCACCGCACCAAACGGCCCTCCTTGTTTTGAGGCGACGTTTTGCAGCGAAAGCTGAATCGCTTCGCGCATGAACTGTTCTTTCTCGGGTTCGGTCATGGGTTAGGTCTCGTGAAGGGAGCGGAATCGAAACAGATTTCCATCGAACAAACCGCGATCTCCTAACTTCAATTCGGGGATCACCAATAACGCACAGAAGGAAAGGGTCATCAACGGCGAGGTCAAGGCTGAGCCTAACGCTTTTGCTTCGCGATCGAGAAATTCATAACGTTCGGCGGTTTCATAGCCGTCCCGATTCGTCATCAAACCCGCGATCGGCAGCTCGAGGACTTCGGTGACAGTTCCGTTCACCAGCGAAATGCCTCCCTGGGATTCCACCAACCGGTTGATGGCCCTGACAATGTCTTCGTCATCGACCCCGACCGCAATCAGGTTATGGCAATCGTGAGCGACGCTTGACGCAATCGCGCCGTGTTCCAATCCGAAGTTTCGCACAAAACCGATCGCCGGTGGAGCCTCGAAATAACGATTCACCACCACCATCTTGAGAAGGTCCTGGCTCGGGTCACTGACGAACTTCCCGCCCACCGTTTTCGGCTCGGCGAGGATGCGTTTCGTGATGAGCTGGCCATCGGTGACTTCAATGACATTGATCGGCGCGTGTTTGGATTCCACCGAAATGCTCTCCGCCGAGATCGGCCCGCAGTTGAACTGATTGAGCGGTTCTTCGTGAATTGAAGCGATCCGCGAAACACCAGCTTCAGCGACGGCAATTCCATCGATGTAAGTCGCCATCACTTCGAAATCGGTCAGGTTCCGGACGATACAAAGATCCGCCGGATCGCCAAGTTGGAGCAACCCGATCTCGAGATTATAGTGGCGGATGGGGTTCAGGCTACAAGCGCGAAGCACGTCGATGGGATCGCATCCCTCCGCGACGGCCCGCTTCGCCAGATGATTGATGTGTCCCGCGACCAAGTCATTGGGATGCTTATCATCGGAGCAAAACATGATCTGCTCCGGAAACTCGCTCAACAGTGAGATCAACGCGGCAAAGTTCTTCGCCGCGCTGCCTTCCCGGATCAGGATCTTGATTCCATGCTGCAATTTTTCCAGCGCTTCCTCGCGAGTGAAGCATTCGTGGTCGGTTGAAATTCCCGCCTCTGCATAACGCCGAACATCATCTCCTTGCAAGCCCGGAGCATGACCATCAATCGGCTTTCCCGCTGCTCGAGCCAGATCCATCTTCCGGTGAGGAGTTTCCGCTCCGGAAAGCACCCCGGGAAAATCCATCATTTCTGCCAGATAACCGATCTCCGGCATCCCGATCAAGGCTTCGATATGATCCACCCCGATCTCCGCACCCGCAGTTTCAAACGTGGTTGCCGGGACGCAAGACGGAGCGCCAAAGCAGAATTTGAAAGGCACTTTGCGACCGTTTTCGATCATGAATTTGACCCCGGCGACCCCGAGCACGTTTCCGATTTCATGCGGATCAGAAACCGTCCCGACCGTTCCGTGACAAACCGCCAACCGCGCGAATTCAGACGGAATCAGCATCGAGCTCTCCACGTGAACATGGGCATCGACGAATCCCGGAATGAGGTAGTGATCTGAAGTCGCGTTTCCCTCGGAAATCGCGGCGACTCGGCCCTGCTCGATCGTGAGCGTGCCGCGAACGATGCGGCCAGCGACCACGTCGACGATGTTTCCGGAAAGTTCCATTTACGGACCTTCGACGGACGAAGAACAAGATCAAATCAAAGCCGCTTGAACCCGACATTGATTCGTTCAGCCTAACTGCTAGGCTGCCCTCCTTCATGGCCAATTCTCATCTCATCTACGGAATCGACGATAAGCCGCCCCTCGGCACCAGCATCGCCCTCGGTTTCCAGCATTATCTCACAATGTTCGGTTCCACCGTGGCCGTTCCCCTGATTCTCGCGGGGGTTCTGGGGGCGAATGAAGCGCAGCTTGCGCAGGTGATCTGCACGATTTTCTTTGTCAGTGGAATTTCGACGATGCTCCAGACGACGGTCGGAAATCGGCTGCCGATTGTCCAGGGAGCCACGTTTTCCTTCTTAGCTCCCACGTTTGCGATTCTCGGGATGACCGAGCTGCAGAACGCCGGTTTCGAAGTCCGGATGCAACATGTCCAAGGGGCGATTATTGCCGGAGCCATCGTTGAAATCGTGATCGGCTATACCGGACTGATCGGGAGGCTGCTCCGCTTCATCAGTCCCGTCGTGATCGCTCCGACGATCGCCTTGATCGGTCTGGCGTTGTTCAAATTTGGCGCGACTTCCAGCGGCGCGGGCTCTTATTGGCCCATCGGGATCCTCACCATCGGCCTCATCATTCTCTTCAGCCAATACCTTCGCAAAGGAGCGCGAATCTTTCGGATGTATCCCGTTTTATTGGGAATCGTCGGGGCTTGGGCGGTTTGCCTGGTTTTCTCGGCGACCGGCACGTTCGCGGAAGGTCACCCGGCCCACGCCAGTTTTAAGCCCTTCCACGCCGCACCACTTCTCTCGATGCCCCTCCCCTTCCAATGGGGCATGCCGGTTTTCGCGGCGAGCGCGATTGTGGGGATGTTAGCTGGTTACCTGGCCTCCATGATCGAGTCCGTGGGCGACTATTATGCTTGCGCGAGGCTTTCCGGGGCCCCCTTGCCGGATCAACGCACCATCAACCGTGGAATCGGGATCGAAGGCGTCGGCTGTTTCATTGCGGGGATCTTCGGTTCGGGAAACGGGACCACCAGCTATTCGGAGAACATCGGGGCGATCGGGCTGACCGGCGTGGGAAGTCGTCGCGTCATTCAAACTGGCGCCGTGATCATGATCGTTTTGGGGATCTTTGGGAAATTCGGTGCCCTCTTCGCCAGTATTCCCCAGCCGATCGTCGGCGGAATGTATTGCGTCATGTTTGGGATGATCGCCTCCGTCGGCCTCTCCAATCTTCAATTTATCGACCTGAATTCGGCACGAAACCTCTTCGTCATAGGGTTTGCGCTCTTCATGGGACTATCACTACCAGAATATTTCGGAAGCCTCGAAACTGAGAACCTCTTTGCCTCGGAAAACTTCAAGTGGCTGAGCAACATCATCATTTCGATCGGAAGCTCGGGAATGTCCGTGGGTGCGATCTGCGCGATCCTGCTGGATAATACGATTCCAGGAACCGATGACGAACGCGGCCTCACCGCCTGGTCGAACTCTCACGAACCATCCTGACATGCCTCCTCAAATCCCACCCTGCGATCACCAGCCTCAACCCTACGAGGGTCCTTCCTATGAAGAGGTCCTGGAGATGCGCCAAACCTGGGTCAATCCCGGAGTCTTTACCTATTACCAGAAGCCGCTCATGCTCACGGAAGGGCACATGCAGTATGTCTGGGATCACACCGGAAAGCGTTACCTCGATGCTTTTGGTGGGATCTGCACCGTTAGCGTGGGCCACAGCCACCCGGAAGTGGTTGCCGCTCTCGCCGAGCAATCCGCCAAGATCCAGCATGTTCCCACGATTTATCTGCACCCCACGATCGGCCAATACGCGAAGCTGCTCGCCAGCACCCTGCCAGGGAAGTTGAATCGCGTTTACTTCGTCAACTCCGGTTCGGAGGCGAACGATCTGGCGCTCCTCATGGCGCGGGTCCACACCGGAAACTATGACGTCATCGCGCTACGGAATTCCTATCATGGTGGGAATGCCGCGGGAATGGGCCTGACCTCACACCATACCTGGAAGTTCAACGTCCCCAGCACCCAAGGGGTCCATCACGCCAAAGCGCCCTACCCATATCGCGGGCCGTGGGGTCACAACGATCCTGACGCTGGGGCCAACTATGCAGCCGATGTCCAGGAGCTGATTCAGTTCGGGACGCCGGGCAAAATCTCCGCCTTCTTCGCGGAATCGATCCAAGGCGTCGGCGGCACCGTCGAGTTTCCGCCCGGTTACCTGGAGCACGCCTATGGTCATGCGCGAGCAGCAGGCGGCGTCTGCATTGCCGATGAGGTGCAAGCGGGCTTCGGCCGCACCGGAAGCCATTTCTGGGGATTTGAAACGCAAGGCGTAGAACCGGACATCGTCGTCATGGCAAAAAGCATCGGGAACGGCTTCCCTCTCGCCGCCGTCGTGACCACCGATGAGATCGCTGCGGCGATGAAAGAGCGGATTCACTTCAACACCTTCGGCGGGGATCCCCTGGCCATGGCGCAGGGATTGAAGACGCTGGAAATCATGCTGCGTGACGACACCCAAGCGCTCTGTCGCAAGATCGGCGACCAGATTCTGGGAGGGCTCCATCGGCTTCAGGAAAAGCATGCATTGATTGGCGAAGTGCGCGGGCGAGGGCTGATGCTCGGCGTTGAGCTCGTCATGGATCGGGATCGCAAGGAACCGGCCAGCGCCGCCGCAGCTCAGATCGTGGAACAGTGTCGCGAGCTCGGCGTCTTAATCGGCAAAGGTGGGTTGTTCGGCAACACCCTTCGGATCAAACCACCGATGTGTTACACTGAAGCCGATGCGGATTTCTTGGTTGAGGTGCTCGATGAAGCATTGACTGCGGTTCACTGAAGCGACATCCGGATCAGCAGACCGGCGGTCCGATCTTCCATGCTCCGTCGATTCGGCACATGACATTTCAGGCAGGTATTGTGCAGCTGAATCGCTCCGGCGAAACGGTAATCCTTCCCCTCCATCCGCTCGAATTCGTCTTTGCCTTTGGCCAATACCGCTACGGCGTCCCGCTCGAACTGGTCCTGCGGTTCGTGATCCACATCCATGGTCCTGGCGTTGACGCCTAACCAGCGAAGCTTCACCCCGAAAGACTCGTTCATCGCCTCGAACATCTCTTCCAAAGTGGCAGACGGAATGCGATCGCGATCATCGGGATCAAAGTAATCGCGATGCATCAGTTGAAGCGACCCACTGATCGATTCGTGCAACAGCCGAGCCCGCCCCCGAGCTTCCTCCACGGTCGTCGGTAGATTTTCCTTCGCGACCGGGGAATCCTCCGCCATGATCGGCAGGGTTCCGAGGACAAAGAACTGACAAAGAATCAGGAACGAAACGGACCCGAACGGTGAAGACGAAACGTGGTACATCCTGAAGCATCAAGCGGCCACGAGCTAAAAGCAACCGGGACCGGGATGGTGAACGTTACTGAAGAAACTCCGTAATCCGAGCTTTCGGTCGGCCAATGATCGCCTTCTTCCCCTTCATCAAAATGGGGCGTTGCAGCAACTGCTTGTGCTTCACCAAAATCTCTACCACTGCTCCCGGATTCCCGACAAAGTCATCCGGGTCGAGCCCCAGCTTCTTAAACTTGGAGTCCTTCCGCACCAAATCCTCCACCGGATCTTCCAGCGCCGCGACAATCTTCTCCAGCTCCTCTCTCTGTGGAGGCGTCTTGATGTAAAGAATCACTTCATGATCAACTCCCAGTTCCTTGGCGACCGCCAAAGCGTTTTCCGAAGAGCCTCAGTGAGGATAATGATAGATCGTAACTTGAGCCATGGGGATGGTTAGAATGGGGACAGCGGGTCGTCAAGAACGGGAACGCTTCTTGGTTCTTGGTTCTTGGTTCTTGGTGCTTGGTGCTTGGTTCTTGGTTCTTGGTGCTTGGTGCTTGGTGCTTG
>CAYGQD010000304.1:0-6610 GCA_964351855.1 uncultured Verrucomicrobiales bacterium | reverse complement strand
GATAACTTTCATATCATAAGAAACGCCTCGCTTCGCTTGGCGCACAACGTCCGAGTCATCTCAAACCTGATCGAGGATGGACTCCGACTTCTGGGTTGATGGTTTCATGATCAAGCTGCTTTCGACTTACCAAGGGCCAGTTGAGATCGACGTCTTGTTAGGATTTGTTTTAGGATGCGTCTTCTTCTGTCCGATAACGGTCAACGATATCGAGTAATTTTCGTCCAAGTGGAGTAATTTCGAAGTTCGCATTAAATCGGTTCTCGTCGTCACCAATATCTCCAAGCAAAAGTGGCGAAGTCAGAATAAATCCATCCATTTGAACCGCCGATAGACTCTGAGTGATTCCTTCAGAACCAGCGGCTGCGTATTCAGTTAGACGATTTAAATCTCCCCAATACGCTCGTTCGATCATTGACGCCATTCGGAGGAAATCCTCGTGATCCAGTTCTCCATTGAGGCACGAAGCCAGGAGAATCCCAAGATATTCAGCCTTAATTTCTGCGTCGTATTTGTCGAGATAGACGGCAATTAACTCTGAAAGCTTTTTCTTGAAGGATTCGTCCTGGTCCAGCTTAGCCAGCAAATCTTTTCCGGCTTTCTCCGAAGCTTTTGCAATGGGCGTGAAAAACTTGCCAATCTTTTTGAGAAGAAGATTGTCACGAACGGATTTTGAGGCCCGCGCGAGGCCGATTGTCGTTCCAAGAATTGGTATCTCTCGCAAAACTCCCTCGTCCAACGCAGTATCAATGCCGATCTCTCCAAGTTCGGCCGCTATGTCCAGAAGTTCGTTCATTTCTTTATGCTAACAGTTGGCTCCGACACCTGATGTGAGTTGCGAAGCTTCTTTATAGAGAGCGTAATATGAGATATCCAGCCAAATCCGGGGCAAAAGTTAACCTAAAATCTCGATTCATTGTGGCGATGAAGAAGGTTCCAACAATCAAGCTGTTTTCTAATCGTGGTGGAAGGGAACCTGGATGGACAGGATGTTCAGGATGGCGCACCTAGTGGAGCGAGGGCTGCGGAGGGTTTGGCTGATCTCCTTCGCCGAACTCAACCACCCAGCAAGTTGGCGAATCCCTCGACGAACGGAGGGCGGACGATCCCTTTTTCGGTGATGATCGCGGTGATGTAGGGGGCGGGGGTCACGTCGAACGCGGGGTTGGCGGCCATGGCGCCTTCCGGGGCAATGCGTTGGCTGCCGATTTGGAGGAGCTCTTCGGGATCGCGCTCTTCGATCGGGATTTCGTCCCCGCTCGCCAGGCTCATGTCGATGGTGCTGGTGGGCGCGGCGACGTAAAAGGGCACGTCGTGAGCTCGGGCGGCGAGCGCCAGGTTGTAGGTGCCGATTTTGTTGGCCGTATCGCCATTCGCAGCCACGCGATCACAACCGACGACGCAGAAATCCGCCCCTTGGGTGCGCATGTAGTGTCCGGAAGCGCCATCGACGATGATCCGGTGCGGGACGCCCAGTTGGAGCAATTCCCAGGCGGACAGCGCCGCTCCTTGAAGGCGGGGCCGGGTTTCATCCAGAATCGCGAGCACCTCGCGCCCCGCTTCGTGGGCCGTGCGAATCACCCCCAGCGCGGTCCCGTATCCGGCGGTGGCCAGGCTGCCGGTATTGCAGTGATGGAAAATCGTGACCTTTCCCGGCGGGACCAATTCCATCGCGTTTTGGCCGATCTGACGATTCACCTCCAGGTCCTCCGTGAAGATTCGGCCCGCTTCTGCTTCGACGGTTTCCCGAATCTTCGCAACGCCGCCCTCCGCCACCGATTTCGCCGTCCGCATCACCCGATCCAAGGCCCAGGCGAGGTTGACCGCCGTCGGTCGACTCGCAGCGAGGACGTCCCGAGCCGTGCCCAGTTCCTCGAGCAAGGCCGCCGATTCGCTGGCCTCACTTTGGCGCGCGGCGAGAACCAATCCATACGCTCCGGTGATCCCGATCGCGGGCGCGCCACGCACCACCATGGTCCGGATCGCCTCCGGCAGGTCGCGGTAGTCCTCGAAGTCGAGATATTCCGTGGAGTGGGGAAGCTGACGTTGGTCGAGAAGTCGGAGGGCTCCGTCGAGCCATTGGATGCTGGCGTAGTTGTTCACGCGGAATAGAGTTGAGGTTGTCCCCTTCCCTCACTGAAAACCGGGACGCTGTCAGCCAACAATAGTTGACAATTTGGCAGGTGAGCTTCCTCTGGACCGATGCCAGCCGGCGCAAAAACGAATCTGGAATCCGAAGCGCGAGAACTCTGCGAAGTCGTCAACTTCCTCGGGCGAAAAGGCTGGGCTCCCGGCACCGGCGGAAACTTCAGCGTCATCACCAGCCGCAAACCGCTGCGCCTCCTCATGACCCCGAGCGGCATCGAAAAGGATCAGGTGCGCCCGGAACAGCTGGTCCTGGTCAACTCCAGCGGCGAACTGATCGAGGGCGAAGGCAAGCCCTCCGCGGAAACCCTCCTCCACGTTGCCATCGCCGCGAAGACGGAGGCCACCTGCATTCTCCACACCCACTCCGTGGAAAACACGGTCCTCTCGATGCGCGAAACCGGCGATGAACTCCGCATCACCGGCCTGGAGATGCTCAAGGGGCTGGTCGGCGTCACCACGCATGAGCATGAAGAAGTGATCCCCGTGTTCGCCAATTCCCAGGACATGGCGGAATTGAGCAAAGCCGTCAAAAAGCGCTTTAAGCAGCACCCGGAGATGCACGGCTTCCTCCTCCGCGGGCACGGCCTTTACACCTGGGGACGCACCATGGCGGAGGCGAAACGCCACGTCGAAATCTTCGAGTTCCTTTTCCAAGTCACCGCGCAGCTTCGTCCTTGAGCTTCGCCCATTTCTTCCTACGCTTTTCCCATGGCCATTCTACGCTTTCCTGACGAAGACCGAACCCTCGAAGACTTCGACGACATCCGCGACTTCCTTTCCACCGTCGGAATCGACTACGGGATCTGGAAAGCCGAGCACGAGCTGTCGGCAGATCCCGATCAGGAGGAAATCCTCGCCGCCTATCATGACGACATCGAGCGCGTCAAAAAGGAGGGCGGCTACGTCACGGCGGACGTCATCGCCGTTTCTGACGCGACTCCCGGCCTCGACGCGATGCTGGCCAAATTCAGCCGCGAACACTGGCATGACGAGGACGAGGTGCGCTTCATCATCGATGGGCGCGGCGTCTTTCACATCAACCCGAAGGATCAGCCGGTCGTCGCCATCGAAGTCGAAGCTGGCGATTTCATTCGGGTCCCGAACGGCACGCTCCACTGGTTCGACCTCTGCCAGGACCGCACCATCAAGGCGATTCGCCTCTTCCAGGATCCCAACGGCTGGACGCCTCATTACACCGATAGCGAGAAAGAAGCCGGTTTCCTCCAGGTCTGTCTCGGCCCCAGCTTCATCCCTGCCAACTGAACCCATCGCGTGGATCTCACGGCATCAGCTCGCGTGGTTCTTCTCGATATCGAAGGCACCACCACCCCGATCGACTTCGTATACGTGACGCTGTTCCCCTTCGCTCGGGAACGGATGGCGGATTTCCTCGATGCGCATTTCTCCGAGGACACCGTCCAGAAGGCGGTCTCCCAACTGGCGGCCGATCACGCCGAAGAAACGGACACTCCCCCACCCTGGGAAGCAACGCCCGCCGCCGTCTCCCGCTACGCCCTCTGGCTCATGGATCAGGATCGCAAGGCGACCGGGCTGAAAACCCTTCAAGGTCTGATCTGGCAAGATGGCTACGGCTCCGGCCAGATCAAAGCCCCCATTTACGACGACGTTCTTCCGGCGATCCAGCGCTGGGTCGAAGCCGATCGCCGAGTCTGCATCTACTCCTCCGGCAGCGTCCTCGCCCAGAAACTGCTCTTTCGCTTCACCAATCACGGCGACGTCACGCCCCTGCTTTCCGGCTACTTCGACACCACTTCCGGGCTCAAAACCGAATCCGAAAGTTATCGCACCATCGCCGACGCTCTGAAGGTCGATCCTGCCGAAATCGCCTTCCTCTCGGATCGCGTCGCCGAACTCGATGCCGCCACCGAAGCGGGAACACGCGTCGGGCTCGTCGTTCGCGATGAAGCAGACGTTCCAGAGAATGCTGCGGGCTATCCGGTCCTGA
The DNA here is from genome assembly GCA_964351855.1 of uncultured Verrucomicrobiales bacterium. GTDB lineage: Bacteria > Verrucomicrobiota > Verrucomicrobiia > Verrucomicrobiales > DEV007 > JBCDHN01. The sequence goes on along the minus strand of CAYGQD010000304.1, from coordinate 2,496 downwards.
GGGACTTCACGTCTTCCAGCTAATCTCGGAGCTGCTTCGAGCTCCGCTTTTCGCGAACGATTCTCAGTCCTTCGGCGGTCGGGAACGCAGCTCTTCAAACTCCGAGTAGCCTTCCCAAGCGATGCGTTGCAAGTCCGCTCGATCGGCTTCGGAGAAGGTCCGCGTGATGGGCAAGCCATCGCGATCCTTGCCTTTTTCCGTGCCGTCGAAGTAGCGAATGTCGGTGATCGAATCGATCGGCAATCCTTCCGGGCTGCGATGAAACAGCGCCGCGTAGAGAGAACAGGCCGTGAGGTAGGCCATCGTCTGATTGAGGTGCGCGTCGTTAATAAACCGCAAGGTGAGATCCGGTCGATTCGTCTGACACCGCAATCCGACCAGCGACATCGGGGCCACATCCGCGTCGATTTGATCCGCCAGCTTCGCGATTCCGTGCGCTTTTTGGAGAATCGGGCTCGGGTCAGGTACCTCGGTCAGAGGCTCCGCGTTCTGGGTGTTGGGCGTGGTTTCATACAGGATGACCCGGGCACCCTGAGCGGCCGCCAATTCGGCAAACTTCGGGGCATACTGTGCATAGAGGGAATCCATTCCCTCCAGATCGTCGCGATAGGATTGCAGCACCACGACGTCCCAGATCTGTCGTTCCGCTTCCAGATTCGCTAGCAACTGCCGATGCCGAAGGAGGGCATTCTTCGCATACTTGTCGTCCGAATCTCCGGCGACGATCGCTTCCAAATCCGCGACGGTTTGCTTCTCCTCGGCGTCCGTCAGCTCGTGAAGCCGGACGAACTGCGGCGTCTTCAATCGCCAATGATCAACCAAGCGTCGCCCGCCGTAAATCACGCTGGAGACGTTGAACGTCAGGTTCGGGTTTCCGGCTTCGGCCATCGCCTTCACCACATTGGCCAGATTATGCCGGGCGGTGTAGCTATTGCCGATAAAGAGGACGTTGAGCGTATTCGCTTCGTCCTTGTTCTCCGCAGCAGACGTGGAAGTTGCCAATCCAAAGAGCAGGGGCACCCATGCAAGAACGTGAAATCGCTTCATCATGATTGGATGTTTTGCGGGGGATTCCCTTATTCCGTCAGCGCCTTTTCGATCGCGGCGACGGCTTGCTCAGCCAGCGCCCGGGAGCCTTCCGGCGTGAAGTGAACATCGGCTGGCCTCTGGATTTCAGCCAAGCGCGCTTTGGCGAAGCTGAACTGATCGTCCGTCGGGATGCCCTTCTCCTCCATGATCTTCGCAGCAATCGCGTTGTAGGCCGCCGCATCGCCAACGACCCTCCCCTTCGCGCCTTCCGGCACCGGCGTCGTATTGCGCCAAATCAGCTTCGCCCCGGTCTTCTCCAGGCGATCGACCAGCTTGCGAAGGTTCGCCTCGTATTCCTCAGGTGGGACTTGTTGATGACTGGTGGCCGCCTTGGGATCGGCCAGGTTTTGGCCATTGGCTCCCATGTATTTCAAATCGTGCAGTCCCCAGTTGAAATGGATCACGTCCCAAGCCTTGTCCGCGCCTCCCGTCTCTAACCACGCATCGATGGCTTCCAGCCCCTTGGTGGTCGGCCCACAATTCGCCAGCGGCCGGTGGACATTGGCCTTCCCTTTCAAGAGTTCCTGAACCGCTGGGGTATAGCCGATCGAAATCGAGTCCCCAATCAGCAAGACTCTCGGCAATCCCTCCACATCCGTCACCGGGATCATCGCGGGATTGATCTTCTTTTTCTTCACGGGCGGCGAGTCTTGGGCAAAAGCGAATCCGGGAAGCAAGGCAACGAGAAGGAGGCAGACGGAAGTGACACGAAATGGGGGTTTCATGAGGCATCATCGAGACATCTGCCCCGACTACAACCCGAAATCTTCACGGTGGCTTCCCGCCTCGGCTTAGAGATCTACCCGCTTGCTCCCGTTCTGCGCGCTCTCATAGATGGCGCAGATCAGGGCGACGGCGCGGCGAGCTTCCTGGCCGGAGACAGACGGCTCGCGACCAGCATTGATCGCGGAGACGACGTCTTCGAAATTGCGCTGATGGCCGGTGAAGTTGATCGCGTTGGGATCATTCGCTCCCATTCCGGCGACTTCGGCCCCCTGCATCATCGTGGCTTTGACGACGTCGTCTTCCGGAGCGGCTTCGCGGAAGTCCCAGGTGCGGAATTGCTCATCGGCCAGGAAGACCGAGCCGTTCTCACCACAGAGATGGACTTCCGCCGGGTGGCCGGAGGAGGACCAGCAGGAGGTGGCGCACTGGATCACGCCGCGAGCGCCATTGGCGAATTCAAGGATGGCGACACCAGTGTCTTCCACTTCGATCCCGGTGTGGGTCAGGCACCCCGTGGTGGCACAGACGCTTTTCACGTCTCCCGCAAGGTAGAGGAGCTGATCGATCGTGTGGATGCCTTGATTCATGAACGCGCCGCCGCCGTCCAGCGCCCACGTTCCACGCCAGGCTCCGCTATCGTAGTAGGCCTGATCACGATACCATTTCACGTAGGCATCGCAC
>CAYGQD010000303.1:0-6758 GCA_964351855.1 uncultured Verrucomicrobiales bacterium | reverse complement strand
AACGGACTGGGTTTTCGACGCGTGAGAATCGTTCTTTAGTCAACCTGTGAAAAACTCTGACGGCGGTAGGTCGGTTGAGGTATGCTCCTGAGGATGAACACGGAACTGAACCTGGTCGGGCTTCCCGGACCGACTCATAACTTTGGTGGCCTTGCGGTTGGAAACCTGGCCTCCAGTCAGCATCGATTTGAGGTGTCCCATCCCCGGTTGGCCGCATTTCAAGCTCTCGATCAAATGAAACTGGTTCACGAGTTGGGAACGCCGGTTGCGGTGATGCCACCACAGCCGCGCCCAGATCGAGAGATCCTCCGCAGAATAGGCTTTCGTGGAAGCGATTCCGAAGTGCTATCGGCTGCCAGAATGGAGGCTCCTGAACTGTTTTTTGGCGTGTTTAGTTCTTCATCGATGTGGGTGGCGAATGCTGCCACGGTTTCGCCAGCGAGCGACTCAGCCGACGGTCGAATCCATCTCACACCAGCCAATCTGGTGAGCCAATTTCATCGCTCGATCGAGCCCAAATGGACGGAGCGCATTCTCCGGGCGATTTTCTGCGGGGAAGCCTTCGTGATTCATCCTCTACTCCCTGGAAACCCGATGTTTCGGGATGAAGGGGCCGCCAATCATCTTCGGCTCAGCGGGAGAGATTCCGCAGTCCAGATCTTTGTTTATGGCCGGGAAGGCGCGACCGTTTTCCCGGCTCGCCAGTCTTTGGCGACCGCAAAGGCGCTGCTGCGACTCCATCAATTGGATCTGGAGCGCACTCTCTTTCTGGAACAGAATCCGCGGGCGATCGAGGCGGGAGTGTTTCACAACGATGTGATCTCAGTCTCCGGCGGTTCTTTGATGCTCTATCACGAAGAGGCATTTGCGGATCCGAATGCGATCGAGTTGATCAGCGACCTGTTTCCGGAGCTTTGTCCCATTCTAGTGCGCTCCGAGGATTTGGCCCTTGAGGAAGCTGTTGCGACTTACCTCTTCAACAGCCTGATTCTGGAAACCCGCGAAGGAGAATTCGTATTGGTCGCTCCCGAAGAAGTTCGTCAGAGTGAACGGGCCAATGCCTGTGTAGTGAGAATGCTAGGGGAAGACAATCCTTTGGTTGAAGCCCGGTTTGTCTCCGTGAGAGAGAGCATGAAGAATGGAGGTGGTCCCGCGTGTCTCAGGCTTCGGATCCCCTTGGACGAAAGCGCGCTGGAAGAAATCCGTCCCGGCGTCCGCTACGATGCCGATCTCGATGAGAGGCTACGTGCGTGGATCAGCGAAACCTATCGGACCAGCCTCCACATTGAGGATCTCATCGATCCAGAACTTGAGGATGAGGCGAATCAAGCGTGGGAAGGGATTTTGCGGATCCTCGATCTTTCTCCGTCCGATTTGGAAGTCGCCTACCGTTGATCGGTACTTTCAAAAATCTTGTCAGCGGATTTTGCAATGAAGCCGAGGAAGAGCTTTCCGTTTGGTAAGGTAAACCGTTCGGCGAATTCGTAGTAGCATGAAGGGATCTCATGGGAACCGTCGCGAAAGTCCACCAAAATGTGATTCGCGAGGGTGGATGCTTGCTCCAAAAAAGCTTCAGCGGATCCCTTGATTTCGCCACCGCTCGCATTCATCTCAAATCCCTGGTCTTTCAGGAACGCGACCAATTCGCGAATTCCGCGAAAAGTCCGGAGTTCGTTGACCAGAACCGTGAAATGGTTGGGCCGAAATCCGAAGGCGGCTACCCAAGCGGCATATTCGCTTTCCGCACGAAGCGCTTCGTATTCTGCAAAGCTCAAGTTCCAGGGGCGACCCGCCGCACAGAAGTCGGCTCGCTCGACTAACTCTGAGGGCATCGAATCGACTAAAGATTTCACCTTCTCTTGCAAGGACTCAGAAAATTCGTTGAGCCGCAATTGACTGATGAAAACGCGCGGTAGCGAGGGGTCATCGTGCTCATAGTGTCGAGCATCGAGCTTTTTGGCCGCGAATTCGTAGCTGCCAGAATCCTGATAGCCATGCTCGAGAAAGGTCTTCGCGAGAACATCGATATCGACCCTCGAATCACTGAAGGTGCGGAGGGCAATATGATCGTTGATGATGGCCTCGCCTCGTTCTTCCAGCAGATCGCGGATTCGCCGCGCGGTAGGATTGAGCTTGAGATAGTCGAACCAAAGGTGGTCGAAAAGTTGATGAAGGGGTTTCATACCCGTTAGACGGCGGAGCGGCCCCGCTTCATCATCCGTAATCGGAGAGGTGCTTGGATTATAGCCTTCCGGAATCCGCCAATTCCCGGGTGATTGCGACTTGTTGATCGAGTTGGGTCGAGTAGTGATCTTGAACTTCGGGGTTGGGCTCCGCTCGGGTGGACTCGTCGAGTTGGACCCACTTTTCGCAGAGAGCCTCGTAGTCAGTTCCTAGCTCCTGGCTCCCGTGAGCCGCCTGGATCGCGGCTCCCAATCCGGCCCCTTCCGCAGTGGAAAGTGTCACCACGGGAACGCCGAAACAGTCGGCCGAAATCTGACGCCAGGTGGGGCTTTGGCTGCCTCCTCCGGTCAATCGGATCTCGGTCGGAGTCACGCCCAATTCCTGAAAACGCCGCAATCCGTAGGCGAGTCCGAGCGTGGCTCCTTCCATGGCTGCGCGGGCCAAGTTTTCCGGCGTCATATTGGCGGTGTTGAGGCCATGGAGTAGACCGGAGCCGTTTGGCAAGTTCGGCGTTCGTTCTCCATTGAGATAGGGCAAAAAAGTGACGCCACCAGCGCCCGCTTCCGCCGACGAAACTGCCGTTTCCAATTGGCGAAGGTCCCAACCAAAGAGCTTGCGAACTTGCTCCGTCGCGACCGTCACGTTCATGGTGCATACCAAGGGTAACCATCGGTCGGTACTATCGCAAAACGCAGCTACTTCTCCCTTGGGATCAATGATAGGCTGATCGGCGCAAGCATAGAGGGTCCCGGAGGTTCCAAAGCTGGCGGTGACAATGCCTGGCGACGTGTTCCCGGTTCCAATGGCACCCATCATATTGTCTCCGCCACCTGCGCTGACAATCACATCGTCTTTCAGCCCCCATTTCTTGCGGAACTCGGGTTTGATCTCGGCGATCACCTGGTTAGATGACCAGAGGGGGGGAATCATGTCGCTGATTCTCGGATCGATGAAATCGACTAATTCTGTGCACCATTTTCGAGTCCTGATATTGAGGAATCCGGTTCCGGAGGCGTCGCCATACTCCATCCGAATCTTGCCGGTTAGCCAAAAATTGATGTAGTCGTGAGGAAGAAGGATGTGCTGAACCGCTGCAAACCTGTCGGGTTCATTCTGCTCCATCCAGGCAAGTTTGGGCGCGGTGTAGCCCGGGAGCATCGCATTCCCACTGATCTCGATCAATCCACGGGTCCCGCCAAACTCCGCTTCAAATTGACGACACTGTTCGACGGTGGAGGTGTCGCACCAGAGTTTTGCCGGTCTTACCACCTGAAAATCCTCATCCAGCACCACGAGCCCATGCTGTTGGCCACTCACGCCGATGCCTCTCACCTCGTTCTTCCGCTCTCCAAGATCACCAACGCATTTCCCGATGACCATCTCACAGGCATCGATCCAAGTTTGGGGATGTTGCTCAAGGTGTCCCACTGGTAACCCGGGAATCAATCCATATGCTTCTTGAGCCTGAGCGACGATTTCGCCGGATTCCGCATCCAGAGCGATGCATTTCGTGCTTTGAGTTCCGCTATCGATTCCGAGAAAGATCATGGCAGTCATCTTCGGGGAGGCCATCAAGTTTTCCACTGTTTTCGTGGTGCGCGCTTAGATTGAGACTCAGTCTCTACTTTAGAATGGTTCCAAACAAGGGCTTGCCAGTGCGGTTGTCCGCAAGGATCATGAGCGTTTAACCGAACCTTCTCCGTGGATAACCCCTCACCTCGTATCCAAGACCTGTCACCAACCTGGATTGACCGACTTTCAGAATTCCTGCGTGAGGAGGCTGAGGTAGAAGCGATGATTGTAGATGCGCATTCCGAGAAGGTATCTCTCGCTATCGTTGGGGAGGTGAACCTGGGGCGCTTGAGAGAAAAGTTGAACTCCGTTTTGTTGGCTTTGGACGAAGACGAGGAAGAGCGGAACGGGATGGAGCATCATCGGAAGTTAGGAGGTGTGCTGATTCGGCAACTTCCGAATGAAGATACCCTGTTAGAGAAGCCTTCCTGCCCTACGGCTCCCATGTTTTGGCGTTGGCGGGAATTCGCTTGGCCGGAACCCGAGGATCTCGAGGACCAAAGCTGGGAAGAATGGCAATTTCTTGCGATTCAGGCAGCAATTTGCGGAGTGGCCCTCCTGGTGGCTTGGGGTCTGGAGACTAGGAGGGTGCCACGGCAGCCGATGAATCGAATCTGACGGGCGAAGCCGCTCCGGTTGCGAAGGAGCGAGGAGAGCGTGTTTTTGGAGGGACGCTCAATCTTTGGGGGGCGGTGGAAGTCCTCGTCTTGAAACCGGCTTCGGACAGCTCTCTCCAGAAAATCATCAGTTTGATACAACAGGCGCAACATCTCCGAGCCCCTAGTCAGCGATTTACGGATCGCTTTGGAACTCGCTATACGTTCGGGATTCTGGCTTTTGTCCTGGCGATGTTTTTTTTCTGGTGGCTGGTCACTGGTTTATCCCCATTTCAAAACAGCGAGGAGCGGTTTTCCGCCTTTTACCGATCCATGGCGCTTCTGGTCGTGGCGAGTCCCTGCGCGTTGGTTCTTTCGATTCCCTCGGCGATCTTGGCCGCGATCGCATGGGCCGCTAAAAAGGGGGTTCTCTTTCGCGGCGGTGCCGCCATTGAGAGATTGGGAGAGATCGATACCGTGGCGTTGGATAAGACCGGGACGCTCACGACTGGAGAGCTTCATGTGCATTCCATCGAGAGCTTTCCTCCCGGTCGCGAGCGAGATGTGGCGGAACTCGGCTATACTCTGGAAGCCAACTCCAATCATCCGATCGCGCGGGCCATCACGGAGTATGGAAAACGCGAGAAATTGCCGCTTCGGAAGTTGGGAGAGTTTCAGTCGCTCACAGGAAAAGGATTGCGCGGGAAAATCGATGATCAGAGCTGCTACCTGGGACGGCGTGAATTGATGGGAAGTGGAGTTCTGGGAGACTTTACGAAGGACCTCCCGGAACCGCCGCTGGATTTGACCGAAGTGTGGATCGTGCACGAGGATTTGATGGGTCGAATCCTCCTTAGAGATCAGATTCGAGAGGAGAGCCGAGGGATTTTGGAGAAACTGCGAGCATCCGGAGTTCGCAGTATCATGCTGACGGGGGACCGCCGTGGAGTCGCCGAACAAGTCGCGAAGGACTTGAACATTGATGAGGTTCGGGCTGGCTTACATCCCGAGGAAAAAGTCCATGCGATCCACGAACTGACCCAAGCTGGGCACAAAGTCGCGATGGTGGGTGATGGCGTCAATGACGCTCCAAATCTGGCTGCCGCGTATGTTTCCGTTGCGATGGGGGGGAGGGGAAGTGACGCGGCTTTGGAACAAAGCGACGTGGTATTGATGCGGGACCGGATTGATAAGTTCCTCTCTGCGCGTTTGATCAGTTTACGGGCGCGCTCGGTCATTCGTCAGAATCTCGCCATTTCGCTCGGGACCATTGTCGGGATGGTCTGTCTTTCGCTACTGGGCGATCTTCACCTCACCCACGGCGTGATTGCCCACGAAGGAAGCACCGTGCTGGTCTGCCTCAATAGCCTTCGTTTCCTTTTCGTGCGAGACCCGGTGACTTGATGGTATTAAAAAGCACCCGAAGCAGACCGTCGTCCACTTCGGGTGCTGGAGTTCCTGAGTGAAATGGATTACTCAGCGAGCCGCATTCTCAGCTCACCAGAACTGATGTCGAGGACTTCAATGCCTGCTGCGATCTGCCGGAAAAACTCATACTCGTTTTCCAAGTTGGCTAAGAGATTTTCTCCTTTGGGGATACCCGCCAACTCCAACCAAGCCTTCGGCATGGGAAGACCGGCGATGTTCACGTCCCTAATGGTAAGGTTCAGCGTGCCACCCGGAGATTTCTCCAAGGCCAGATCCAAACTCAGCCGGAGCGACTTTCCTCCAATGATGGCGACGTCGTCGCTGACAGGTTGGACATACTGCACATCAATGTAACCCGGTTTGAAGAGCACCTTGACGCGTTCACCAAGATTCGAATTGTGGTTCAACATGCCGTTCAATTCGCGCTCCGTCAGTCGAAGCGTCCGTGGGTCATTTGGATCAGGTGCGGGCGGAGTATTCAGACCTTCCGGTTGAATTAGCGTAACTTGATTGGTTTCGACGAGGAATCCGTTTTGATTGGTGGTATCGGGAACATGAGCACCCGCCGCTTCCAAAGCTTCCATTTTTGCTTCGAGCAGGAGTTGCTCCTGAGGGGTCAGGTTTGTGGCGGCGATGCTAGCCTGGAAATAATGCCGATAAGCGAGATAGCCTCCTGCGAGCATCACCACGAGAACTCCGAGAGTGATCCAGAGCCAGAGATGGCGAGGAGCTTGCCGGGTGGTTTCCATTGGAGCTGGAGTCGAAGCGGTGTCCATGGCGATTTTGTTGGGACTAGGGGCTGGAGTTGTGGAGACTGGAGAAAGAAGGGTAGATTCACTCATGATACGTCCTGTTTAGGTTGGATTTCGAGGTTTAATCGCCGCCGTTCGGGCGTTTTGTTCAGTTTCTCTGTTTTTCTACGAAATCTTTCGATCAACTTCCTTTCGTAGACATTGACGCGAAGGGGACTCTTGAGCG
>CAYGQD010000302.1:0-6782 GCA_964351855.1 uncultured Verrucomicrobiales bacterium | reverse complement strand
CCGTGCGGGAATTCATCGCCGTGGACGTCGATCCTGAAACCGGTGTGGTGGCGATTCTCGGCCGTCTAGCTGGTTGTCCGCGCATCCAGATCATCCACACAGACGCCAGCCTGGGTGGCGCGACCGCGAAGATGCTTCCGGCTTCCGTCACCAATGCAGCGGACATCGCCACCGGCGGCGAATCGACGATCGCAGCCTATCAACAGGGCGGCTGGAAGCTGGGCGTCTTCGATAAATCCGGCAATTTGTTGGAGCGGAAGAGCGTGGAAGCAGTCAGCGCCTTGGCCATGGATGCGGAAGATGGATCCGTTTGGATCGTCGGCCCATCCGGTCAACTGACTCGTCAGCCGCTCGAATAAGGCGGTCCTGACATCGCTACCGCATTGCAGTTGACACCCTGCCGCTTTCCCCCGTTTGCTACCCGCTGATGAACTCTCACCTCCTTCTCGCGAACATCCTCAGTAACCCGTGGTTCGAACTCCTCGTCGTCGGAGTCATCGTCGGCATGATCCTTAGCGCGGTGATGCGGGGGAAAGCCTTTGGATTCTGGGGAAATCTCCTGGTCGGCGTCGTCGGCGCGATCATTGGCGGATTTATCTGGGATCAGCTCCTTTCGAACTACATCTCGTTCCAACTCGGCTCCATCGAGATCAATCTGAACCAAGTCGTGGTCGCTCTCCTCGGGGCGTTTCTCTTCATCCTCATCTTGAACTTCATCAAGCGCCGAAAGAATGAGTAAACCCGGAAGAAGGAGGGTCCTAACAACCTCAACGTGAGCCTTCTTTCTCCACCTCCCCAGAGATTTCAATCCCTCGTCCTCGTCCCGATCCTGGCGTTGCTGCTAACCAGCCTCGGTCAGGCCAAGCAGCTCGAAGTGGTTTCGAAAACCGCGCTCCCTCCAGCGAATTCCTCCGCAGAAACCGACACGCCGGAAACCTGGCGCTACCTCCTCCATCTCCCCAAAGACTACGAGCAATCCCGCGAAACGTGGCCGCTCCTCATCTTTCTCCACGGTCGCAGCATCCGGGGCGATAACCTCCAGCAGGTGAAGCGCTACGGCCCGCCGTCCTTTCTCGATCGCCGACCCGCCTTTCCCTTCGTCGTCGTCTCGCCCCAACTTCCGGATGGCTCCTGGCCCGCCAGTTCCCTCTTGAAGCTGCTCGATGAGATCGAAGCGACTTATCGGATTGATCCTAATCGTATCTACCTCACGGGGGTCAGCCTCGGCGGCGGCGGAGCCTGGTACTTGGCGGCGGCAGATGCCTCACGCTTCGCCGCCTTCGCTCCAGTCTGTGGCTACAGCGGTCTCTCCACCGCTAAACATCTCACCGAGCTACCCATCTGGGGATTCCACGGTTCGGCCGATGAACTGACACCTCTCAGCCAGCACCAAAAACTGGTCGAGGCCGTCAATGCGAAGGGCGGAAACGCCAAGCTCACCGTCATTCCCGGCGGATCTCACGGCAGCATCATCGTCCCCGTCTACAAACAGGAAGAACTCTACGACTGGTTTCTCGCCAATGAGCGGGGAAAACGCGGCGCGCAGCCGCCTCGGGAACGACCCGCCTTGATCGCTTCCGTAATGGAGCGATTCAATCGCCAAAAACCGGAATCCGAAAACCCTCCGCCTGCACCACCGGCCGAGACCGTAAATCCGATCACGACGACGACGATGTCCTACACCGTCAAACCGGGCGACACCTTGTGGAAACTAGGGAACGACCACCAAACTTCCGTAGAAGCAATCAAAGCGGCCAATTCCCTCACCTCCAACGTGATTTACGTGGACCAAGTCCTGAAGATCCCGTCGAATCAATAATCGCCGACGTAAGCCTTTTTCGGCTTGGTGGCCGTTCCGCTGACCGGAAGCAATTCTCTCTGCAGAGCTTCGATCGCCGAAGACGTTTCCTGGGCCGAAACCTCCGCCAACTTCACATCGACCTCGCCGGGAGCCTCCGTTTTCGGCATGATCACCACCTTCTCGCCCACGCGCAACGTGGTGACCAAGGAGGAGTGAGACGTGTTCACCGGACTGTCCAGCCCGATGCTCCGAATCGAAACCCGGCCGTTGTTTGAGGAAATGTTAGCGAACGGAGCCGCCGAAGGTTTTAGGATGACTTGCCGCTTCTTCTCGACGGCCGGTTCATCCGCGCTTGCCACAGAAAGAGCGAAGCAGGAAAGCGGAAGGAGAGATGCGCTTCGAAGTTGGGCGAAAACGCGGGAGATTGTCTGGTTCATCAGTTCGTTGGTTGGGAGTGGTTGGCGTGAAGAGCACCGGGCCTCGCACCGCTTCCAAGGAGAGTCCCCCAATGAGCTGCGCGGACAGGCCCAATACCTGTTCTGCTTAGGGCCCGTTACCAAATAAATTGCAGGAAGACGCGCAGGATTCTGGTTTGTCGCCAAGGCGGAAATGAGCGGAGTTTAGCGAGCTAAATGAGCTGATTTCCAACGCGGGCGACGGACCAGAGGACAAGCCGGTTCTTGCAAGTTATTTGGTATCGGGTCCTTAGGGGTTGCCGAAGGTTACTCACTAACTCTGTTCCTACATCTTTTTTTGGTGACAAAGTTTTCAGCAGTCGTCACTTGACCAAAGTGGAACGTTCTGAAAGGGCGCTCACCGAAAAACCGTTGCACCAAGAGTCAGCGGATCCAAAACGGGTTACTCAGACAGCGGTCTGCATTATATCCAGCTCCTGACGGGCCAGTTTTAGGGGGCATCTGAGGCGAAGAGAAGCCGCCCGCAGAGCCGCAAAGACCTAGAGGAATTGCGAAACCCACCTCTGCGTCTCCGCGACTCTGCGTGATGCCTCCTTCAAGGCCAGCGAAACCGCAACGGAGCAGCACCACCTTAACTCGGAATGCCGTCCGCCGGTAGCGTTGCCGGGGAGACCGCTTCCTGATCATCGGATCGGCGTCCGCGGGGGCGTAAGAGGTGAACGGGAAACAGGCGCAGCGCCTCGCGCCACTCCGTCTCCGTTGCCTCCACCACCTCCAGGGCCACCGCCAAGAAATTGCGCTTCAGCTGCACCGTCAAGATCTGGCGCGAAGTCTTGGCATCGCGCTTGCTCGCCGTCGTCTCCGCCTTGGCCTTTTCCTGCGCCTTGCGCGATGCCCGCCAGCGCACCATCACTCCCCCCGGATCCGTCTCTGACTTTGGCTCCAGAAACGCCGTCACCATCACGGCGGGTAACTCGGTTTCATGCGCTCGGATCGCTGCCTCATACCGGGTCATCTTCTCCTCCACATTCTTTAACGTTGCCAGATGATACTCGGTAATGCCCTGGGGATAAAACTGCACATATTCCGCAGAACTCTTCCCCCAGGCCGCCTTCACCGCTCCCTCATATTGGCTCACCAGATCCTTGAACTCCTGAAACTCCTCTCGCATTTCAAAGGTTAACCGCTGGCGTAAACTCCCTTTCACCGCCTCCAGATTCGTCGCCCCAAAGTAGCCTTCATGCAGCGTTAACGTATCCGTCGCCAGCCCCGTAAACCGCCCATCGGCAATTAATAACTCCAGATGCAGCTCGGAATAAGCCCGCAGATGTTCGTCACTAATATGCGGCCCCTTCTCAAAAGGATTGTCGAAATATACTTCAGGATCTCTCATAATTAACACTAACTAATTAGTTAAAGCGCAGACTCAATCCTCGTTGTGTGACAACTTTGTTACATACCTTCATCTTCAAGGTTGAAGATGCCATTCCAAAGGTTTGAACCCCCATCTTCATGATAATATATAGAAATATTGAGATTCAATATTAATATTACAACTTTGAGGATGCAATGCTCAAACCTTGTCCCTGCCACTGCCGGTCATAGGATGCAGATCCAAAACCTTACCATCGCCTCCTCCAACCCAAAGATGCCCTGGCAAAGGTTTACAAACGAGTTCTCCCAGGTGCAGAAGAGCGCTGAAGCGCTCGGGTCGGGACCAGAGAAGAAGAACATGAAGATGCGCACGTTGCGCCTGACCGCTTCAGCGCCTCCGCCTTCATGAACATTCATGCACTTCAAGGGCCAACCCTCCACGCAGCCCATCCTCCGAAGGTTTTTCACCATGAAGAGCATGAAGGACATGAAGTTCATGAAGATGCGGGAGTCTGCGTCGCACTCCGCAGCCATTTGACCCCGCCGCATGAAACGCGTCATGCGAACGTAAGTCGGACATTCCTGTCCGACATCGCCGGACCTGCCCGTCGGACAAGAATGTCCAACCTCCTCTCCCCGCGTCGCGAATGGGTCTTCCCTACCGCGCGACCAGGTTGTGAAAGCCGGATTTCACCGCCGTTAAAACCCATCCAACGGACTACGGGCGGCCACACCCCGGTTCATCACGTGCAGATAAATTTGCGTCGTTTTCACATCCCCATGCCCGAGCAACTCCTGCACCGTACGGATATCCGTCCCTCCTTCCAGCATCAAGGTCGCAAACGTATGCCGTAACGAATGCGACGTCACCGCCTCCGTCGTGCCTGCCGCGATACACCCAGCCCGAATCGCATTACTCAACGCCTTCTTGTGGTAATGATGCCGGTACGGTTCTCCATCCACCTCATGTTGGAGCAAATTCTTACCCGGAAACAGAAACTGCCAGCCCAGCCGATACGCCTCGCGGGGCTTTTTCACCCCCAGGGCATCCGGCAGGCGCGCCTTCCCCCCTCCCGCGGCCAGGTCCGCCTCATGCAAGCGGCGCACCCGCTCCACCTGCGCCGTCAAATCCTTTGCCAAATGCTCAGGTAACATCGTCACCCGGTCCTTCGCACCCTTCCCTCCACGAATCGTCACCACCTTTCGCTCAAAATCCACATCCTTCACTCTCAACGTCGCCACCTCGCTGATGCGCAACCCGCTACCCAACATCAGTCCCGCCATCATCCGTGGCATTCCCTTCAACTTCTCCAGGACATTCCGAGCCTGCCCCCGGGTCAACACCACCGGCCTCCGGCGGGGCAACTTCGCCCGGCACGAATCCTTGATCAAATCCAGCTCCCCCGGCTCTCGATGCAGCCCTTCCCGGTAGAAACAAACCAACGCATTCAACGCCTGATTGCGCGATTTCGCGCTCAACTGGCGGTCACGTGCCAGGGTGCGTTCGAAAAATGGAGCGAGATGAGCTGCGCGCGATTTTTGTGGAGGTGAGCGATGGCTCGGCGGCGCCGATGAGCTTCCTCACAAAGCCCCGAACAGCGTTCGCCTCCGCAAAAAGCGCCGCATCTTGAAATCAGCGAAGCGAAGTCTCCCTTCCCTTGAAATTTGATTGGTCGTCCGTTCCATCTTTCGAACGCACCCTGCCCCGTTCAAGAAATCCTCCACCTCCACCTTCCCCAAAACCTCCGGCGGCCGATTCCCCGCCACGCTGTAAAAACGCCGCGCCCAGCCACCATAGCACTCCACCGTCCGTTGTGCATATCCGCGCCGTTTCAACGCATCCAGGAAATGATTCCCTACATCGGCCCACGCTGCCCGGTGCGCTGCAAATCCTTCCCCGAACCTGGCGGAGCCGCTCGCCGGATCGCCCGTCTTCACCTTCCCATCCTTCGCATAAACCACGCGTCCTTTACCCCCATTTCGTGGAGCCACCGGCCGCGCCACATTCAACACCAAAGCTCCCTTCGTTACACCCGCACCACCTGTCATCTCCTTCTCCCGCCGAGCGGAAGTCGGCGGATTCACCTCATTCCCTTCAGAACCGCTCCGCTTACCGGTCTGAGACTTCACCGCGCTGGCCTTCCCACCACGCCGCGCCCGTCCCAAAACCCGTAAAACTTGCGCCAGTGCATCTCGCGCCTCCGCCCACCGTCCATTCGCCTTCAGCGCCTTCGCATTCGCCGATAACCAGCCCGCTGCCAAGTCCCGCGTCAAATCACGCGGCCGTCTTCCACAATCCTTCGCCGCCTGCTCCCACCAATACTGCACTGCCGCAACCTCATCCTTCCCCAGACCGAGCAGGGTGTTGAAAACGTCGGGAATGTCGCGCGCGAACACCTGAAGTTGGGGGCTAGGCGGGACGAATGAGCGAATCGAGATTCGTGAGTGAGGAGCAACAACGCCCCAAGCTTCAGGTGTTTGTGCCCGAAGGGAACTCGTTTTCCCTACGTCATGCGAAGCGAATTTTCCAACCCCAAATGCAACGGGTTCGTGGCGTTTCAGACGTTTTCATCACCCTGCTAGCCACTGCAAAGCCCGATACGCCTCCGGCAAACTCGCCGCAAACGGCCCCTCAAAATTCTCACAAACGACTTGATTCATGGTTTCAACGATTAGGTTCAGATGAACACTGTTCTGAAAAGATCAGACCGCGCAAATCAAAAATGAGAAAAATGTCTCGGACTCGTTCGTAGGAGCGCCCTTTCCGGGAGCTTCCAAATGAGCGCCACATGCCCTATCACCCCCCCATTTTCGGTGAAATTGAGGTTGCCGAATTCCCGGCAACCCGGTATTGCTAGGGCATGTGACAACCAATGGCGGCAGCTCCCATGTTCTTAATTTTCACAATTACAAGGTCAAATAATGAAAACCAAACTACTCCAGGCGTTCACTGCTTCCTCAGAAGGTCCACTTTGGTGAATCGGATATCGACTCTCAAGTGAAATAATATACTGTTCGCTCAAAGAAAATGGATCCGCTGGTTTACCCGATTATCTTTCGATACGATGATATGACAGTGCCTTCGGGGGATGATTTTCCGAAGGTTTGGCAGGTCAGATTTCGGGGGGAGCGAGAGTTTGACGTTGTGCGCCAAGCGAAGCGAGGCGTTTCTTATGATATGAAAGTTATCT
>CAYGQD010000301.1:0-7047 GCA_964351855.1 uncultured Verrucomicrobiales bacterium | reverse complement strand
CTCCGCAACCGGATCGAGCCCCCACCAATGGAACCGGAACTGGAACTGGAACCGGCGCACCATCATCGACCACCACCCCCGGCGCCGCCAGCACCTCAGCCGGAACCTTGGGCGAATACCACAGTCAAGTTCATCAAGCCTTTAGCCGCAGCTGGGCTCAGCCCCACTCGATCATGAACGACGGCCAGACTTATCGCGTCCGGACGGAAATCGTCATTGGTCGCGATGGTCGCATCCTCAGCGCGAAAATCGTCAACCCCGCCGAGCATCCCCTCATGAACCAGACCGTCTTCGATGCCCTGGCCAAGGTCAAAAGCGTTCCTCCCCTCCCCGACTTCCTGGCCGGGGAGACCTACCAAATCTACCTGAATTTCGATCTCTAAAGCAGTTGTGCTTGATCCACCGGCGGAGAACGACGAAACCTGAGCCATGAAATGCCCCTTTCTCACCCTTTTCTTCACGTGGTCCCTGATCTTCGTCAGCTGCGCTGCGGATTCTGTTCCCAAAGGAACCTGGACCGATCCCGAAAAAGCCGCCACTGAGCACCCGGATTTCACGATCCAGGGCGAATACCTCGGCCAAGTCGGAGACGCTGCCGTTGGTGTGCAAGCCGCTGCGATGGACGAAGGCCAATTTCTCGTCACCACCTACCAGGGTGGTCTTCCCGGAGCCGGTTGGAATGGCGAACCCGCAGTTTCACAAGTCGTTGATCGAAACGCCCTCAGCGAATTGATGGAAGGATTCGAGCGCGTCGAACGCGAGAGCCCGACCCTTGGCAAAACCGCCCCGGAAGGAGCCGCCGTTGCCTTTACCGGCGAGCCCAACGATCAGTTCAAAGGCGACGTCCGGGATGGCTACCTCTGGGCCGGCAGCCAAACCACGGTCCCCATCGGCGACTTCACTATGCACCTCGAATTTCGCCTCCCGTTCAAACCCGCCACCATCCCCAGCAGCCAGGACCGGGGCAATAGCGGCGTCTACATCTACAACAACTACGAGTGTCAGGTGCTCGATTCCTTCGCCCTCAACCTCATCGAAGAAGCCAACCCTTTCCCGGTCAAATCCCGCAACAACCAATGGTGCGGCAGCTTCTACAAATTCAAAATCCCCGACGTCCCTATGGCCTTCCCTCCCCTGCGTTGGCAGACCTACGATATCGATTTCACCGCCCCACGGTTCCAGGATGGCGAGAAAACCCAAAACGCCAGAATCACCGTCCGCCAAAACGGCGTCCTCATCCACGATGACGTCGAGTTACCGAAAGGAACCGGTGCCGGAGGGAGTCGCCCGGAAAAGGAAGCAGGCATCATCTACTTCCAAGGTCACGGAAACCCCACCGCCTTCCGCAATATCTGGATCGTCCCGAAAGCCGGATAGGCGATCAGGTTTCAAGAGCCGGGTATCGCAAATCATCGTAACGAGGTTCAGACGCGAGCCTTACCCAGGTAGGTTGGACATTCTTGTCCGACCGCGGTATCCGGCCGAAGCCATGCGCGGTCGGACAGTGTCCAACTTACGAAGTGCCCCTATCTACGTTCACCGTTTCGACCGCGCGGTTGGCTCGTCCGCGAAAACAAGGTCGAGGTGCTTGCGCTCGATGTTGACGCGACGGATCTGGACGCGAATTTTGCTTCCCGCGTGGGCGATGGTCTCGCCGTTTCCGTCGGTGATCTTCTGGAGCTGGGGCATGAGGTAAAAATCGCGCCGGGGGATGTCTTCACGCCGGATCATGCCGCGGATGAAGTAGTCGGTCAGCTCGACGAAGACGCCGCGAGGGAGAACTTCGGTGATGACCGCGTTGAAGACGACGCGGTCTTCGCCTCGGGCAATATTGAGGAAGTATTCGAATTGCTTGAGGAGCTTCGATTCGTTTTCGGCGTCGGCGGCGGTGCGCTCGGTCTCGCTGAGATGCTGGGCGATTTCCGCAAGCTCCGCTTTGCGCGGGAGACGGGGGGATTCGTCACGCCGGGTCGCCAGCTTCTCGAGCACGCGGTGAACAACGAGGTCCGCGTAGCGGCGGATGGGGCTGGTGAAGTGGGTGTAATTCAACTTGGCGAGTCCGTAGTGGCCCAGCGGCATCTCGCTGTAGACGGCGCGTTTCAGGCTCTTCAGAAAGCCGATTTTCAGCGGGTGCTCTTCTGGCGTGCCGCGAATCGCACGGAGCAGCTTCTGGGTTTCGGACCGCAGACTCAGATCGCCAACCTGATGGCCGTAGGCGCGGGCCAGATCCCGAAATTCGTAGAGCTTGTTGAGATCCGGGTCTTCGTGGATGCGATAGATGCCGCCGCCTTGCTGGTTTTTGGTGAACTCTGCCACGGCTTCGTTGGCCGCGAGCATGAATTCTTCGATGAGCTGGTGGGAGATGTCGTAGTGAACCTGGCGGAGCTCGATCGGCTTGCCGTCGTCGTTCAGAATCACTTTCACATCGGGAAAATCCAGGTCGAGCGAGCCGTGATCCATCCTCAGTTTCCGCAGCATGGCGGCCAGTTCCCAGCAGCGTTGCAGGCGCTCGATCCATTCCGCTTCGTCCTTCGGCTTGGCGCCTTCTTCGCCCATCAGTTCGAAGGCTTGTTCGTAAGAAAAGCGGCGCTTGCTGCAAATGACGGCCTTGGTGAAACGCTTCTTCCGTCGATGACCCTTGGCGTCGAAATCCAGAATGGCGGCGTGGGTCAATCGGTCCTCGTCCGGGCGCAGGCTGCAGATGCCGTTGCTGAGGGCTTCCGGGAGCATGGGGACGACGCGGTCCACCAGATAGACGCTGTTTCCGCGCTTCTTCGCTTCGATGTCGAGCTGCGATCCGGGGCGAACATAGTGAGCCACATCCGCAATAAAGACGCCCAGCTCCCAACCGCCATCTTCCAGGCGAGTCACGCAAATGGCATCGTCGAAGTCTTTCGCGTCAAACGGATCGATCGTGAAGACATCACGGTCGCGCCAATCTTCCCGGCGGTCGATTTCCGCTTCATCGATGGTTTTGGAAATGGCCTGCGCTTCTGCCTCCACCGCATCCGGAAACTCGAGCGGCAGGCCGTAGGAATGAATGATGCTGAGGATATCCACCCCGGCGTCATCCGCCCGCCCCAGCGCTTTCACCACGGTGCCTTTCGGATTCTGAAACTGAGAATCCCATTCATCGATCCGGAAGAGGACCTTGTAGTCGTCCTTGGCCCCCGGCGGCAAATTCTGGGGATCAACATCGATATTTCGGCCAAAAGCAGCTTCGTCCGGGATCACGTGGGCAAACCCGCGGTTTTTGACGAGCGTGCCGACGTAACGTGAGCGCTTGCGCGATTCCACCTTGGCGACGCGGGCCTCCCAGCGCGTTTCCCCGGGGCGATTCAGCTTCTTCACGTGCTTCTGCCACTTCTGCGCCACGGCCTTGTGCAAGGTGGCGGTGACGCGATCCCCGGGAAGGGCCACGCCGCTGAACTTCGCCGCAATGAAGAGGCGATCCCGATCGTCATCACGCAGCATTTTCTGCGAGGCTTCGTCCAGCTCGATGTAGGCGTTGCGGCTTTTGTCCGGGGCAATGAAGCGGACCGTCCCGCTGATGGTGCGATGGCTGGACTGCTTCACCACCGGCAGGCTGTAGCGCCCCTTCTTCAGCTTTTCGATTTTTCCGGAAGCCTCCAGCGCCCGCACCGCTTCCCGCAGCTCGGCGCGTTCCTTCGGCGGCACGTGCAGAACCCGCGCCAGTTCGGACTTCGTCATCGGTTGGGCTTTGGGAGCCTGGAACACTTCCAGGATCCGCGCCTCGATAGGAGAATCATGGTCCACCGTCACGAATCGGTTACCACCACGCCACGGTCAACCTGACACTGCCTAAAGGTTGCCGGGGCGGAATTCGGAGAATCACGATTCGTGCCCATTCCTAAAATTCGTGGAAGCGAAACGTATTCGTGCTCCGACTAGGGCAATCCTCCGAGCCATCTCCAAGTTTTTTTGAGCTTTTTGACGGATTCGGCTGTCAATTGCGGGTAGGTGCCTTTGCGTTTCTCCCGCCACTCGGGATTCGCGGCGCCGCCTTCCGAATCCTGCCTCCTTTTTCCACCATCTTCCGTAATCTTCCCCATGAACGCTGATCCTTCTCTCTCCCGACGACGTTTCGTTTTGCGAACCGTTGGCGCGACCCTGGCTCTTCCCGGTCTTCCCTCGCTCATGGCGAGTTCTGGAGACGGAAACGCCGCAGTTCAAGCTGCGAGAGGCGCCGGGGCCGAAGCGCGACGCTTGGTGGCCGTGGGGAATTTGCTCGGCTTCCAACAGAAATCCTGGTTCCCGGAGACGCCTGGCAAATCCTGGGAAAAGACGCCGCTGCTCGAATCCCTTCAGGCAAACCGCAAGCACATGACCCTCTATCGCGGTCTCGATCACGGGATTAAGGGCGGTCACTTCTCAGTGCATTCCTTCCTTTCCGGGGTCCTGAACTCAGAGGCTCAGAATCGTCCCGACGGAAATGTTTCAATCGATCAATTCATTGCTGATGAGGTCGGGTTTGAGACGCGGTTTCCCTCGCTCACGGTGGGATCTGAGGGTGGAATTCACGGCGGATGCCAAATTGCCTGGACGAAGTCCGGGATCCGGGTGCCACCGATCACGGGCCCGGCGGAGCTCTTTGAGAAGCTGTTCGTGAGCGAATCCAAGGAGCGCCGACTCCAGCGCATCGAAGAGAATCGGCTCCAAAACTCGATCCTCGATTCCACGATGGAAGAAGCGAAGACCCTTTCCCGCCGCGTCAATCACGAGGACAAAGCGAAGCTGGACGAATACTTCACCGCGATTCGGGATGTGGAGAAGCGGCTAGAACTGCGGGAGCGGTGGACGGATCGACCCAAGCCCGAAGCTCCCTTCGACGCTCCGTCCAACACGAACACGGTCGAAGATCTCCCGATGCTCTATGAGTTGATTGCCCTGGCGTTGCAGACGGATTCGACCCGCGTCGCGACGCTGGAGATTGGCGGATGCTTCCTGCCTCAGAACCTGGGGATCAACAAGTCTTACCACGGGCTCTCCCATCACGGGAATGACGAGGAATCCATCGCTCACCTGATCACCTTGGAGAAGTATCAGATCAAGGAGTTCGGCAAATTCCTCACCCGGCTGTCCGAACTGCAAGACGGCGATCAATCGCTGCTCGACTCCACGGCGGTGCTTTTCGGGAGCGGTATGGGGAACGGGAATTCGCACACGAACTCCGACCTACCGATCGTCCTGGCGGGTGGCGGCTACCAGCATGGCGAGTTCAAGAAAGTGCCTGGCAGCGGATCCGCCAAGGTGCCGCTCTGTAATCTTTACCTGGATATTATCCAGCGCATGGGGATCGAGGCAGAAGCGTTTGGCACCAGCACGGGAACGTTCGCTTAATTCTGATGTTCCGCAACGTTCGTTGGATGGCTGTGGCGGTGATCGTCGCATGGAGCATCGGCCCCGGTTATAGCGATGACCTGGAACACGAGCGCACCGTGTTTGCCTTCGTCGATCGCTATTGTCTGGAGTGCCATGATTCGGACGTGCAAAAAGGCGACCGGGACTTCGAAGCCTTCGATCTCCCGCTCCAGAGCGTGCCGGATTTGATCACGGCGAAGGACATCATCGATCAGGTTACCCTGAAAGAGATGCCGCCGAAGGATTCCGATCAGCCGAGCGATGAGGAACGGCTCGCGGTGATTCGGGCGCTGCGGCAGAACATCGCTTCGGCCAAGGGGACGTTCGAAAGCTCCGGCGGACGGACGGTGATGCGGCGGCTCTCGAACCGAGAATATGAGAACACGCTCGAAGCGCTCTTTGGTCGCCGGGTCGATACCCTGGGACTGACGGCGGATTTCCCGAAGGAGAAAACCAGTCGCCATATTGATACGATCGGGACCTCGCTGATCACGTCCGGTTTTCTCCTCGACCAGTATTTTCAGGCCGCCCATCGCCTGGTCGAAGCGCGACTCGGGATACCAGAGACGGAACCGCAGGACTGGCACTTCACGAAGAACTTCGTCCAATACGAAGAACTCACCGGTTCCCATAAGCAGGCGTTCAACTTCGAATACCTTTGTCTCTACGAACAGCCGAATACGGATACCCGACAAGGTGGGTATGGGCATATCGAAGACTTCCTCGACGGCGTCCCCGTCTCTGGCCTTTATGATATTAAGGTCCACGCGCAGGCTCTCCACCGCGATACCCATTACGACCCGAAGATCTTCAAGATCGACTTCTCCGAGCCGTTTCAGCTTGCCGTGGTGCCCGGAGATATCACCAAGGGCCACATCCATTACCCGCAAGCGATCGAGCCTATCCTTGCCCAGACCACGGTGCCGGATCAGAAACCGGAGTGGCTCACGTTTCGGGTATGGCTGGAAGCGGGCCAAACCCCACGCTTCATTTTCCCGAACGGCCCCTATGAGTCGCGAGCCTCCGTCATTGAGATCAATCGCCGCTACAAAGACGAATTCACCAAACCGGTTTCCAGAGCGTTGGTCGGCCGAGCCTTGATTTTGGAGGAAGGCAAGCTCCCTCACATTCGCATCGGTGAAATCAAGATTCGCGGCCCACTCCCGGAAGCAGGTGGAAGCGCGGAAGAGATCGCGGTGTTTGGAGAGGGCGGTTTCCAGGCTGATCGTGCCCTGGAGCAGCTCTATGCCTTTGCGGAGCGCGCCTATCGTCGGCCCTTGGTTCCGGAAGATCGCGAGCGGATTCAGCGAATCTACGATTTACGGATCGGCGAAGAAGCGACTCCACGGAAGGCCGCTCTCGATACGCTCAAAATGATCCTCTGCTCGCCCTCCTTTCTTTACCTCAGTGAAGTGACCGATGAAGCACAGGCGAAGCTAGGTCCTTACGACCTCGCCACCCGCCTGTCCTACGCGCTCTGGAGCGCACCACCGGATGAAGAACTGGCTTGGAAAGCAGAGACCGGCGCGATCCTTCCTCGCCGTCCGTCTCGCGGCCCCTTCCGCCCCCCCGTCCCCAAGAACCTGAAAGCGCAAACGCTCCGCCTTCTCAGCGATGATCGCGCCGAGGAATTTGTGAACGGCTTCCTGGATAGTTGGCTGAATC
>CAYGQD010000300.1:0-7054 GCA_964351855.1 uncultured Verrucomicrobiales bacterium | reverse complement strand
ATTCAAAACGATTCATTCTCCCCAGCCAATTATAGGGGTGATGGCGTTGGGTCGAGCACCGGAAAAATCTACACGGTCTCGATTCGTTGTCATGCCCAAATCAGCCCTCCTCGACCTCGCTTGAAAACCATTCTCCGCATCTTCAGCTACCTGAAACGCTATCCCGTCCTGGCCAGCGCCCAACTGGCCTGCGCCGTGATCGCCACCGGAATGGTGGTCATTTTCCCTAAGATCATCGCGATCATCATCGATGATGTGATCGACGGGGGCCAGCGGGAACTCCTCTGGCCGATGATCGCACTGGCGGCGGGTTCGTTTTTCGTCCGTGAACTGTTCGATTCGCTCCGGATCATGCTGAACAACTCGTTCGAACAGCGGGTGATTTACGATCTGCGGAGCGATCTCTACTCCCACATCCAAAAGCTGCCCCTCCCGTGGTTCGACAATCACCCGACCGGGGACACGATGACCTGCGTGAGTGAAGACGTGCAGAGCATGGAACGCGTGTTGATCGATGGGATCGAACAGGGCCTCGTTTCGATCCTCCAGATTATTATCGTCGGCTCGATGTTGTTTTTGACGAATAGCGCCCTGGCTTGGGCCTCCCTAGCCCCCATTCCCTTCCTCATTATTGGAGCGATGATCTACACCCGTGGCCGCAAGCGCTACAGCATCGTCCGAACTGCCACCGGCAACATGAACAGCCTGTTGCACGATAACATCGCAGGCATTCGCCAAATCAAAGCCTATGCCCTGGAAGAAAGCGAACACAAAGCGTTCAACACCACCAGTGAAGCCGTGCGCCAGGCCACTCTGCGAGTGATGCGTGCCTGGGCCATCTACAAACCCGGGATGTCCTTCCTCAACTCGATCGGCCGGGTCATCGTTCTGGGTTATGGAGCCTTTCTCGTCTTTGACGGTGAGATGGAAGTCGGCGAGTTGGCGGCGTTTCTCTACCTCGTAACCCTCTATTTCTACGACCCCATCACCCGCCTCCACCAGCTCAACCAGTTGATTCAATCGGGAATGTCTGCGGGAGAGCGTGTTTTCGGGGTGATGGACTCCGAACCTGAGGTGGGCCTGGAGACCGGCAAAGAACTAACCGCCGTGACTGGCCATGTCGTTTACAACGGAGTCGGCTTCTCCTACACGGGCCGCCAATCCACCCTCACCGGCGTGAATCTGGAAGCCAAACCGGGGCAAACCATCGCCCTCGTGGGCCCTACCGGAGCGGGCAAATCGACCGTGATCAATCTGCTCGCTCGCTTCTATGAACCGGACCACGGCGTTATCACGATCGACGGCACCGACATTCGCACCCTCAGCAAACGCACGCTCCGTTCGAAAATCGGCTACGTCACGCAAGAGAGCTTTCTCTTCAATGGCAGCGTGCGGGACAATCTTCTCATCGCCAAACGCGATGGCAGCGATGAAGAATTCTGGAACGCCCTGCGGATCGCGAACGCGGCCGATTTCGTCGAGCGGCTTCCCGACAAGCTCGAAACCAATGTCGGCGAACGCGGCATCAAAGTCAGCGTCGGCGAAAAGCAGCGCATCTCCATTGCCCGGGCACTTCTGAAAAACCCGCCCATCCTCCTCCTCGATGAGGCCACTGCCAGCGTCGATACCGAAACCGAGCGCCTCATCCAGGAAGCCCTCGAAAAGCTCATGGTGAATCGCACCAGTTTCGTCATCGCCCACCGGCTTTCGACCGTCCGCAACGCGGACCGCATCTACGTCCTCGATCAAGGAACAATCATTGAGGAAGGAACTCACGATGCACTTCTGAAACAAGATGGCGAATACGCCAAACTAAGCCGAACCGCGTTCCTGGACGTGGATTAATCCCCGCAATTATGGCAACTTATCGGATTACCAAAACATCCTTCGACCTGCTCGCTGAACTGAAGGAGAACAATACGAAAGAATGGTTCGATCAGCATCGCAACGAGATGAAAGAGCATCTCACGACACCATTCGCCGACCTGCTGGAAACCGCCAGCGAACGGCTTCATGATCACCTCATCCCGATGCGAGGAAACGCGAAAACAATGTTCCGCCTCCATCGAGACGTGCGATTCAGCCCGGACAAGACACCCTACAACACGCATGTCAGCGGTGTGCTCACACCCTCCGGCACCAAAAACGAGAAGGAAGGACTACTCTATCTGCATCTGAATGACGGAGGCGGTTTCATTGCCGCCGGCTTCTACCAACTGAGCACCGCTGAGCTGGGTAAGGTGCGGGATTCCATCCTCGCTCGAACGGAAGATTTCGCTGCCATTATCAGCGGGTTGCAGGATTTCGGCCACATTTTGGAAACGGAAGGACAGCTCAAAACCATGCAGCGCGGATATAGCGAGTTCAGCGGCGACGAACACTCCCATTTCCTTCGATTGAAAGGTTACTATTTCATGAAAAACATCCCTAAGAAGGCGTGGATGGACGGGCGTGTGCTCGACACCGTAGAATCTTTTTCTCGTTCAGGCTCGAATTTGATCACGTTTGTGGCGGACGCCCTAAAGTGAAGCGGCCTATTTTCGCCAGCCTACCGGTTGAATCCAGGCCTGCTCCTTCTGGTCTGGAAACGACGGGTTAGGATGGGCGCGGCTTGAGGTAATCGTGGCCCGCGCATAGAGAGCGTCGGGCGGAATTTGAAAGGAGACCGAAACACCGTCCGCAGTCGCCAGAATTTCACCAACATCCGTTTCCTCATAATTGGCGCGAGTTCCGATCAACTGGGATTGAAAGGTAGCATCACCGTCCGGGCGGATCTCGAAGGTGAGTTCACGCTTCTCGGAATCATAGGCGATTTCATCCAGATACACTCCGGAGCTGGCGTAGAAATCCCCGGCTCGCATTGCTTCAACCAAGCTTGAGCCATCCAGCTTTTCGGCGCGGACCATGACCCAGCCTCGCCCTGGCGAAACATTGCCGCCGTGATAGTTGTGAGAGTCATCCGTCGCTACTCCGAAGAGGGGATCTGCGTTGAGCTTGGCAATACGAATCGCGTTGGCGATATCCCAGATTCGTTCGTCGCCCGGATGGGTTTGATCGCCGAGGTGGCGAATGCCAGGGTGGCCATTGTAAACCTCGAAGAACTGTTCCTCCAGCACGTGCGCCAAATCTTCCGCTGTGATTGCCCAGCCGAAATTCGGGTGATTGAGGTGAGCCAGGATCGGAACTCCAGTCTCTTGTTCGCGCTTCGCGACGTCACGCAGATTCTGGCGCATCACTTCCTGAACGCTGGCGTCACTGCGCACGGCCGGAATCGTATTCTTACCTGGCAGATTTACCGCATTGATGTGAACGGGCTTGCCCGCGCTGCTATTGGAGATCTCCACCGCTTGGACGATGAGGAAAATCTCAGGTTCTTCAAACAGGGACCGGAATTCGTCCAGCCTCTTGAGCCGAACTTGGGTTTTCCCATCCACTTCTCGGGTCTCGATCCAATCCTCACCGTATTTGCGCTGGTATTTTTCGAACGCGGAAGGCCCGAGGGCTTTCTGGCGCTTCTGAATCGCTTCCAGGTCCATCCATTTTTCGCTGACGGCCAGGATATTGTGGTCACTCAGCGCCATAAAATCATAACCCTGCTCTTTGTACCAACCGACGATCATCTCCGGAAAATCGTTCCCATCACTCCAGAGCGAATGCGTGTGGGTATTGCCTCGATACCAGCCCGCCGGATCGGCTTGGGCAAAACCAACGATCAACAGGAAGCAGGCGAGCCATCGGACCAGAGAATGATTATGCATGGGACCGGCACGTTCCGATCCTGGCGATCTTGTCACAAAACCCTTTCCATTCACGCGACTGATGCCTCACTTCTCGTTTGGCTCCAATTTTAAGACCGCAAACACCGGACGATGATCGGAAGCAAGCGTTTCGGCAATCACGTTGGCTTCGATCACCTGAAAAGCGGGCGCTGGACGGTAGAAAATATAATCGATCCGGGAGCGGGGATTGATCGACGGTGCGGTAGGAGCAGGCGGATCATCGGTCGCATTGTGCCACTTCGTGAGCAGCTCCGCGATCGGTTCAGATTCGGGAACGGCGTTCATATCACCCGCCAAGATGGTTGGTAGCGCATTGTCCATGGCGAAGAGCGCATTGATCGCCTTCGCCTCTGCCAAACGGTCTTCCGGCAAGTTGTGCTGAAAATGGGTGCTGATAAACCGCAGCGGCCTGTCGCCGGGACCGCGAACCGTCACCACAATAGCCCCGCGCGGATAAGTCACCTTTTCCGGCGTGCTCTCGGTGTAAGGCAATGGATGAATTGCCACGTCCAGGATCGGCAACCGGGTCAGGACCGCATTTCCAAAGAGTCCGCCTTCATAATGCTGAGTCGGCCCATAACGCACCGCCATTCCGGTCAACTCCGCAAGCCGCTGCGCTTGATGAACCCGGCCGGAACGCTTCACCCCGACATCGACTTCCTGGAGGGCGACTAAATCCGGCTTCGCGGCGTTGATCACCTCGGCAAGGCGCTCCACATCGTAGATCCCGTCCGTCCCCTGGCCATAGTGGATGTTGTAGCAGAGGATGCGGAGTTGGCTCGCCGGTTCCGCCTTCGCGCCAGACACCCAAACCACAAAAAATACGAAGCAGAGCAGTTGTCGGAAGATTACGGGGATAGTGGGCATTCGGCTGAATTGGGGAAATTTCCTGGTTCAATCGACGTAACGAAATTCGTTGGCCGAAAGCAGGGCCTGCGCGAAAACGGCCCAGGATTCGTCGTCAGGAACCTCACCCAGCAGGGACATCGCGGAGGCCAACTCGGTTTCCGTGGCCGAACGATGAAGAACCCGCTCGAAGGCACCCTGAATCCGGGTTTCGACATCGGCCCCCGAGAGACACGAAGCCAGATGCCGAGCTTGCTCGATGACGAAGGGATTGTTGAAGAGGAAAAGGGCTTGGCCGGGAACGGTATTAAGGTCGCGCTGGCCTTGAACCTTGGTGAAATCGGGCAGATCAAAGGCCGCGAGTTCCGGTGGCGGCGAATTGCGGAGGTAGCAGAGATAGATGCTCCGGTGATGACTGGGGTGGTGGAGGCTGCTTCCGGCCAGATTCACGAGAATATCCCGGTGCCGAATGAGCGAACCATCCGCTGGTTGACGCTCCAGTCGCCCGCTTGCCAGAAGCATCGCATCCCGAAGCGTTTCCGCGTCCATCCGACGACGATGATGGCGGGTGAGCCAGCGATTTTCCGGATCGCCGGCTGTGGGCTCGCTACTGAGTTGGTAGGTGCGGCTGAGGACGATTTCACGAATCAACTGCTTCATCGACCAGTCGAGTTCTTGGAAACGAGTCGCAAGATGATCGAGCAATTCCGGATGAGTCGGCCGTTCCCCGTAGACGCCGAATTCATCCGAAGTGCGGACAATCCCTTCCCCAAAAAGGTGCTGCCAAATTCGGTTGACCATGACGCGGGCGGTTTGTGGGTGATCATCCCGGGTCAGCCAGCGCGCCAATTCGAGCCGCCCGCTGGAACCAGCCGCAATCTCTTCCGCAGGAATGCCGAACGCTTCCGGAACGCCTCGCGGAACCGGATCGCCCAGCTTCTTGGCATCCCCTTTCAGATTCACCTTGCAGTCCGCCGGCTCCTTTTTGTCGCGAGCCCCCATTGCCAAGGGCGTCCCCGGAGCCCACTTCGGCTTGGGAATCGCTTTGGGCTTGCCGGTATTGGACTCGCGCAAAATCACGGTTTCGACAAAATCCGCAGGAGGCGGCACCTTCTTTGCTGCCTTTAGCACATGGAGATCGGTTGGTGGAGCAGTCAGTTTTTCATTCCCCGCCAGCCCCCACATCGTCTCCGTGCTCGTGAAGATTCCCGCGAGCGCGTAGTAGTCCTTCGTCGGGATAGGATCAAATTTATGGTCGTGACACCGCGCGCAGGCAATGCTGATCCCAAGGATGCCAGTGCCAATGACGTCGATCTGATCCGCCACCACATCCATATCGAAGTTGTTGTTCATCGCCTTGGCCGGCTTCGCTCCCAGAGCGAGGAATCCGGTGGCAATGAGGTTGCGATCCCGTTCCTCCGGGGAATCTGAGGGAAGGAGGTCTCCGGCGATCTGCTCGGTCAAAAAGCGATCGTAAGGCGTGTCCGCATTGAAGGCGGAAATGACGTAGTCGCGATAGCGCCAGGCATGGGGAAAGGTCGGATTTCGGCTTAACCCATCGTTCCCGTTCGATTCCGCATAACGCGCCACATCCAGCCAATGCCGCGCCCAGCGCTCCCCAAAATGGGGCGAAGCAAGCAACTCATCCACCACTTGAGGAAGCGGAACGGCCAAGGCTGCGTCCATCTCAGACCGCGTCGGCGGAAGCCCGATCAAATCGACGTAAAGCCGACGGATCAGGGTTTCAGGCCGAGCATCGCGGGTTGGCTCCAGACTCAGCGCCTCCATTTTGGCCAGAACGAAGTGATCCAGCGGACTTCGCGGCCAAGCCTTGTCGAGAACACCGGGAAGCTCGGAGTTTTGAAGGGGCTGAAACGACCAGAGCGCCTCCGCATCGTAGGCTTTGCCCGCCACCTGTTGCGTTTCTCCGGTCCGGGGATCCGGCGCCCCCATTTCGATCCAGCGCACAAAATCGTTCACAACCGTTTCCGGAAGCGGTTCTTCCGGCGGCATCTCCAAATCGTGCTCCCAACGCAACGCATCCAAAAGCAGACTCGCCTCAGGATCTCCCGACCGAATCGCCGCTCCAGATTCCCCACCCTTCTCCCAGCCCGGCTTCGAATCGAGAAAGAGTTTTCCCCCCAACTTCTCGGAACTTGCGGAGTGGCATTCGTAGCAATGCTCCACCAACACCGGCCGAATCCGATTCTCAAAGAAGGCGCGCCCGGCTGCTTCGTTTGCTTCAGTCGCCGCCGACGAGAGCAAGAAACCGAAAACAAGAGCGATGGCTAAACGATGACGCATAGGAACTTGGTGATACCGAACACGCGCGATGGCGGCAAATCCTTGCGAAGCTCTCGCCAGTAGGACAGATTTTTAATCTGTCAGCGTCGATCCGGCGCGAAGGCTGCGCAGACAGATTGCAAATC
>CAYGQD010000299.1:0-7153 GCA_964351855.1 uncultured Verrucomicrobiales bacterium | reverse complement strand
ACTGGGCGAGCGGCGGGAAGCGTGGATCGCGCACTATGATCCCTCCAGTCATCTGAGTCGCTGCCGCGTCCCCATCTTTTTCGTCAATGGAACGAATGACATTCACTATCCGCTCGACAGCTACGCGAAGTCCTACCGACTGGTTCCCGGCACCCGCAATCAACGGATCGAAGTCCGAATGGGTCACAGCCACCCGGCGGGTTGGGCTCCCGAGGAAATCGGGCTCTTTGTCGATGCGTTTTGCCGGGGTGCCAAGCCGTTGCCAACGATTGGCCTTCCGACGACGGAAGGCGATGAGATCGTGGCGACGATTGATGCAGAAGTGGCGATCACCGGCGCGCAACTTCACTTCACGACCGACGGAGATCTTCGCTCGAAGCGATCTTGGAAAAGCGCCCCGGCCACGGTGAAGGACGGGGAGATTCGGGCACCCGCTGTTCCGGCAGAAACGACGATGTGGTTGCTCTCCGCGACGGACGAACGCGGCGCGATGGTTACCAGCGAGGTGATTCTCCTCGATTAGCTGGGTGTTAGCGTGCGTGCTCGCGGACGAACGGAAGAAGCAGCGGGAACGAGCCCTCCGGCATATTTCCGTGGTTCAGTCCCTTCAACTCCTTCAGCCGAGTGTCAGGATGACCGACGACCTGCATCATCCGCCAAAAGTAAGCCGTTTCTTCATAGCGTCCCAGCAGTTCCAGATCGCGATCGCCGGTGATGAGCAAGAGCGGCGGCGCGTCTTTGCGGACGTGGTAGAGCGGGGCGAGGGCATCGACCACGGCGCGTGTTCCATCGATCCCGCGTTCTTTGCGAATCGTGAAGTGGGTGATGGTGTGGCCGCTGAAGGGGATCAGGCCCGCGATGCGATCGGCGTCGATCTCGTGGGCCGCGAGCCAGGATTGATCCAAGCCGATCATGCTGGCGAGGTAGCCGCCCGCTGAGTGTCCGCTGACAAAAATGGAGTCTGGCGAACCACCGTAGTCGGCGATGTTCTCGAACGCCCAGGCCACCGCCGCAGCCGCATCTTCCAGGTAAGCGGGTGATTGAACCTTCGGGCTGAGTCGATAGTTCACCGCGATGACGGCGATTCCCTCACGGCGGAGCGGCAACGGGATGGAGCGGGTTCCCTTCGACAATCCGCCGCCATGAAACCAGACGACGGTGGCGAAACCGGGGGAATCTGCGGGAACGTAGAGGTCGAGTTCGCAGCGACGGCGTTCGTAGTCGGAAGCATCGGGATCGGTGCGGTAGGGAAGGTCTGTGTGGAGGCGATAGTCAGGATCGGCGGGTTCGGGGCAATCCGCGAACTTAGCCGGGAGTTCGGCGAGGCGCGCGCTGGCGGAATCGAGCAAGGCGCGGGCGGGCTCCGGCTTCATGGCGAAGAGGAGCTCGGCGGCTTCTTCCAATTGGCGAAGCGATTCGGAATCGCCCTCGGCGCGTTGGCGCAGCTGGAAAAGGCGGGTAGGCAGCCGGAGATCGGCGGGCGAAACCGTCTCCGCGTCTCCAACCCGCTCCTGAATCATCTCCAGATTCCGATAACCGAGGTCGCGCGAGGGCTCCACCACGGTCCCTTCCCCGTAATCGTTCCAGGTCGCGATTTGGAGGAGCCGGGGCTGTTGCTTCAGCGCCAAGTCCAACGTTTCGGCGAGCGTCTCCCCGTTTCGATCATCGATGAACCCGTAGCTTTCATGAAGCTCAGCTTTCTCGTAAATGTCGCGAAAACCGGGAAAGGCAACCGCGACCACGGATTCGCCCTCGGCGCTTCGAGCATGGAGGCGCTCCAGATAACCACGCCAAGCCGAGGTCGAAACCGTCTTCCCACCATCCACCGGCGGCCAACCGAAGGGTCCATCAGCCCCCGCTGGTTCGGCCAAATGCGGGAGCGCGTAAATCAGCGGATGGCTCGAAAAATCCTCCCCGAGCGATTTCCACTGCGCACCGGAGAAATATTGCGGGCCAAAGATCAGCAACACGGGACGATCATCGATTTTCACGTAAGCCTCGTCTTCAAACCATGACTGCTCCACCCACTGCAACGCTTCCCGTCCCAGCACGATGCCTTCTTCCGCCGTCAGGTCCTTTTGCTTCACGATTTGGCCAATCGACTGATCCTCATAACAAATCGCGAACTTGAGCCCGGCTTTTTTGAGCAAGGGGATCAGGGCGAGGGTGTTTTGATGGATGGCCGCGTAGTCGTGAACGTCCTCGATCCCATACCAATCGATGATCACGCCATCGATTCCGGCCAGCTTCATCTGGAGAACCTGACATTCGAGCGCATGAGGATCGCCGGAATCGTAAGGACCGATCAGTGGATAATCGTGCGAGGCGATTTCGCGCTCGCCATCCCAGCGCACCACGTCGGGATCGAAATGGTTCATCGTCCAGTGCCAGCCCCAAGCCTCGCGGGCGGGTTTGGCACCATACCAAGGCATGTAGTGTGCCAGGACGAGGGGACGCTCGGTTTCCGCCGGAGCGGGCGCAGCTACCGCGAAACTGGCCAGGCAAAGGATCGCGAGGAATCGACGAAGGGGCGATTTGCTCACGATGCGTTCGCCTGAAGTCCACGCACCCAGTCCAGAGCCTTATCGTAGCTGCAGTTTTCCAGAAAGTGGTTCAATCGGGGATCGATTTGCCCTTTCAGATCGGCGTGTTTCGCCACGATCGCTTCGGAAACGGTTTTGAGTTTCTCCAGATGCGCGGCGGCGTCGCGGTCACGGAATTCGTGGTCACCAATGACTTGGATTCGACGTTCGAGAAGGTTGGCAAGTTCCTCAAGATCAGCAGGGGTTGGCATGAGCGAACTAACCTGCAAATTTCCCCTTAAGCAACGAGAAGCCTCTGCTCGACATTTCAGGGGTAGATGTTAGCCTCGCAATCCGCGCGCTCCGTGCATTCGACGGATTCTACTGCGTCTGACCCGCCTCTCATTCTACCAAGCGTCGCCCTTTCAGATTATGGAACAAACCGTTCACGAGCTTTTTACGACGATCGATTGGGTCGTCGTGTTTCTCTACCTCGCCTTCACCACTTGGGTCGGTCACACCTTGCGCGGAAAACAGGGCACGATCCGCGATTTCTTCCTCGGGGGTCGCAGTTTGCCCTGGCCCGCCGTCACCGGTTCCATCATCGCCACGGAAATCAGCGCCCTGACGTTTATTGGCGTGCCAGGTATGGTCTTTGCCATCAACGGAGACTTCACCTATTTGCAATGGGCCCTGGGCTCGGTCATCGCCAGATTCCTCGTCGCCTACTGGCTGGTCCCGTTGTTCTACGAAAAGGAGATCTACAGTCCCTATGACTTCATGGGAAATCGGCTGGGGGAAACGATCAAGAAACTGGTCACGGTTTTGTTTTCCGCCGGAGCGATTCTGGGCCAGAGCGTCCGGGTGTTAGTGACCGCCATCATTCTGAAAGTGGTCACGGGAATGCCGATTGAACTTTGCATCGTCATCATCGGGCTCTTCGCGATCGGGTGGACCTTGATGGGAGGGATGCGGACCGTGATTTGGACGGATGTGGTTCAGTTTTTCCTCTTCCTGGGAGGGGGAATTCTCGCGCTGGTCTGGGTGATCTTCGGGGTCACCGGCGGCTGGGGCGAGATCACGGAAACGAACCAAAACGCCAATGTGATCGAGTTCGTCTGGGAAGGAAACACGCTCAATCAAACCATTTATCGGGTGGCGGATGCCGACGGAGTGACGACCAATCGCGTTGCGGTGGAGCGGGATTCCGATGGACTACCGACCCTCACCGGCATCGTCAACCTTGGAGAAAACGCGACCGTCACCATCGGAGAGACCGCAGTACCTGCCACGGTCAAGGAACGAGACAAGATGAAGTTCTGGCAGTTCAACGCGATCGACCCGGAAACGGGCAAGTATCTCATTTTTACCTTCTGGATTGCGATCTTCGCGATGCCGTTCCAGAACTTCGCCGCGTTTGGTACGGATCAGCTCATGGCCCAGCGGATGTTCTGTTGCCGGACCGCGACGGACGCCAAGAAGGCGATCATCTGGAGCAGCGTCTCCCAGCTCATCACCGTGCTCATGCTCCTGGTCAGCGCGGGACTCTACACCTGGTATCAGGCCAAGCCGTTGACCGAGGCCGAGTTCCGTCTCTTCGTCCAGGATAACAACAACGTCTTTCCGGTCTGGATCACCTCCGTGTTACCCGTCGGGCTTTCCGGGCTTCTGATTGCCGGGGCCTTTGCCGCAGCCATCTCCAGCCTGGATTCGATTCTGGCAGCGCTTTCCCAGACCACGCTTTCGATGATCTACGGTCGGGAACGGTTCGAGCACGATCAAGGCTCGAAAGACATGGTCTGGAAGTCACGCGCCACCGTCATTATCTGGGGTATCGTCCTCTCACTCTTCGCCATCTTGCTCAATGTCCTCTACCAGATGGGGGAAAAGAACCTGATCGATTTCG
Organism: uncultured Verrucomicrobiales bacterium; assembly: GCA_964351855.1. Lineage (GTDB taxonomy): Bacteria > Verrucomicrobiota > Verrucomicrobiia > Verrucomicrobiales > DEV007 > JBCDHN01. The sequence continues at coordinate 2,725 of CAYGQD010000299.1, read as the reverse complement.
CCTTCCGCATGGTGTCCTATACCTACGGGCCCATGTTAGGAATTCTTCTCAGTGCGATTCTACCGATTCGCGTCAGCACGATTGGAATTGCGGTGGGAACGACGATTTCGATCGTCTTCGCAGCTCTAATGCTGCCGGATCTCTACAACGTCCTGAATCTCTTGGGGATCGAGGGCAAACCCCTCTCCGGCCTCCCCTTCCCATGGTTCTTCCCGGTCAACGCGGCAATCACCTTTGGGTTCGGCTGGATCTTTGGGAAGTTGGATCTGAAATAGAGACATCGCCCCGGAAAGCCCCTCAATCGGGATGGCTCCATTCTGTGACAAAGTCGGCACAGGACCTCCTAAGATTAGGAGGTTTTTAGGTAAAATGCGACATTTCCTGTTTCGCTTCCTCAGGAAAATGAAGCACTCGGATCCCGCAAGTTCACAAACTTTTTGAAAGCTTGTGGCAAAACTTTCGTGCCTTCCGCCTCTGAATCGACAGAGTTTTGTGACCATGTTAGAGCTCTACGGGGAAACACCGGGATTGGTGAAGAAATCCTCACAAAAGTTCAAAAAACCGGTTGTCATCGGCGGCCTCCCGGCCTTTAACTTTCCCACACCCAGTTAACACTCAACACACGCACGGCTTGCTCTTCAGCGGTCGGCGGTTCGACCCAGCGCACAGACTTTTTAATGGCAGGAGGGAACCACGTTCCACTCGGCGAAGCTGTGCCTACGAACCCTCGACAGCAGAAAAGCTAACCACCTCACATAGAGGCAGTTGCGTCAATTAAACACCCTGGACACCAGTTATTCCCCCTCTGTTTATGACGGACGCTTCCCCCCAGCTTTGGTCGGAAATCAGCCTTCAACTCGGCAAGCGAGTTGGCAAGGATGTGGTTGATCGATGGTTCTGTGATGGAATCATTGAAAACTTGACGGACGAGCAGTTAAGCGTCCGGTTTCCCACCCCTCTTCATGTCACCTGGCTCGAAACCTATTATCGGACCGATTTGGAAGAAGTAGTTGCCAAAAACCTGGGGTTCCCGATTCAAGTCCAACTAACCTCCGTAGAAATGAGCGATTTACCCGAACACCCCGAAGACGATGAAAGTGAACCGATTGTCACAGAAGACGATTTAGCACGATTCCGACAGAGTCTGGAGCAAGCGCCCAGCGGAAAAGTGAAGGCTGCCAATCTCAATCCGAAGTTCACCTTCGACTCGTTTGTCGTCGGCGACAACAGCCAGTACTGCCACGCGACCGCTTCCGCCGTCGCCCAAGCGCCTGGCTCTCAATACAACCCGGTCCTCTTCTATGGCGGCACCGGCCTGGGCAAAACGCACTTGATGACCGCAATCGGGAATCTGGTTCTGGAAAAGCATCCCAAGAAGAAAGTGCTCTTCGTCACCGCGGAGCAATTCACCAATGACTTCATCGACGCCGTTCAGGCGAACAAGTTAAGCGACTTCCGGGCCAAGTACCGCTCGCTCGATGTCTTGCTGATCGATGACATCCACTTCGTGGCCGGCAAAGACGCCACTCAGGAGGAATTTTTCCATACTTTCAATACCCTCATTAATAGCCATAGCCAATTGGTCCTCACCTCCGACCGGCCACCCGGGGACATTCCGCGGCTTGAGAAGCGGCTCGTTTCCCGGTTTCAGTGGGGCATTTCCGCAGAAATCTTACCTCCAAATGTGGAGACCCGCATTGCGATTCTCCGGCAGAAAGCCCATGAATGGAGAATCGACCTCGATTCCGCCGTTCTCGAGTTCATCGCGGCAAAGATCGGCAAAAACGTCCGTCGCCTCGAAGGTGCTCTTCTCCGGATTTCCTCCTATGTGTCACTCTACAAAGGCAAAGTCAACGTGGCTCAGGCCGAAGACTACCTGCGCGATATTCTGATGGAAGAAGCCTCCAGTGGCGTCGTCACCGTCAGCAATGTGCAAAAGGAAGTCGCGAGCTACTTTGACGTGCGACTAGCCGATTTGAGCGGACGGAGCCGGACCGCGACCATCGTTCAGCCTCGGCAAATGGCGATGTATCTCTCCCGGACCCTGACACACGCCTCACTCAAAGAGATTGGCCACGCCTTCGGAGGTCGCGACCATGGAACGGTGATTCACGCCTGCAAAAAAGTCACCGAAGAGGTGGAAACCAGCCCGGAAAAGAAGCGCATCGTCGATTTCCTGAAGGACAAGCTGACTCAGTAGGTCGTGCTCGCGTCCGTTTCCTGTTCGACCGGTTCCAGCCCGTGAACAGGAGTCAGGTTCTGCCGGGGATGGATCTCTTCCGATTCATTCCGATGCGTCACCGCCACTGCGGCCAACACGCTGATCGCAGCAAGGGCGACGAGGACTTCGAGAAGCGAGAAGGCTTGGGAAGGTGATACGGTGAGTAGAGAAGATTTCATGACTGCGTGACATGACTTATTAAATAATCTTAATAATTCTGTCAAACTAACTTTCTTGCCACGCAGTTCTTAGTCATTCGTGGAACGCAAGATGGCAGCCGGTTTGGCTGCCATCATTGAGATTCAGGGAACTGAAGCGACTGCGTCGCTCAATCGACCGCTACGAGGAGCGGGGCCTCACCTGTTTCATCAAGCGAGGAAGTGGTTCCATCGTCGCAACTGCTCAACAGGGCGAGCGCGGCGATTGAGAAGGCGGTGAGAAGGAATTTCGATACGTTCATGAGTAGGAAGGTAGAGGTGATATTGAAGATTATCGGATATTAAG
>CAYGQD010000298.1:0-7167 GCA_964351855.1 uncultured Verrucomicrobiales bacterium | reverse complement strand
ATCGCAGAGTATTCGCCTTACGCCTTGGTTTCGGCCGATGATCCGCCGGTTTACTTGAGCTACAATCGCCCCCCGGCGATGGGTCAGGAACAGAAAGACCCGACCCACACGGCGAACTTTGGGTTGAAACTCCAGGAACATTGTCAGGAAATCGGAGTGGCTTGCGAGTTGGTCTATCCGGGCGCTTCTGAGGTGAAGTGGGAAACGCCGACTGACTATTTGATCGACCAATTGAAAGCCACGACTCGATGAACCTCCGTCTCTTTGCTTCTCTCTTCGTTCTGGGCTGGATCAGTCTCTCCGTTTCAGCGGAGGAAGACTTTGTCCCGCTTTTCAACGGCAACGACCTGACCGGCTGGGATGGTGATCCTGAACTGTGGAAAGTGGAGGAAGGGATCGTCATCGGGACTTGTGAGGGGCCGGATAGCCTGAAGCATAATACCTTCCTCATCTGGAACGGTGACCCCGTGAAGGATTTTGAGCTGCGGGCGACCATCCGGGTGGTGGGGGATAACAACTCCGGCATCCAGTATCGAAGCCGGCGGCTTCCGGAGATCGGACCGTGGGTGATTTCCGGCTATCAATGCGACGTGCATCCCGCGATCGAACACACCGGAATGACGTATGAAGAGAAAGGTCGGGGAATCTTTGGCCTCAACGGGAAGAACGTGGTTCTCGATCCCGAGCGAACGCGATGGTTACTCTCCGAGCATCCGCCAGTGAAGGTCGATGTCTCTCAGTGGAACGAATATACCATCATCGCCCGAGGCAATCATCTCATCCACCAAGTGAACGGAGAAACAACTTCCGAGCTAATCGACTACGACGAGAAGGGACGGGCGCTGGAGGGATTGATCGCGATTCAATTGCATCGCGGGAACCCGAATCGCGTCGAGATCAAGGATCTCCGGCTCAAGCCGCTCACGGATGGGAAGATTCTCCCCTTCGATCCCGCCAAGCTATCCGATCTCGAGAAATTGGATCGACCACGGACCACTCGGCCACAAGGGACCGGGCCGGTTTTGGCTCCGAGCCAATAGCGGAGACTCAGACTTGAGGGCGAATTAGCGTTGAGGAAGCAAGTGATTCCGACATCACCGAACCCACGTTCGGGTCGTCGAATCATAAACAGCGGATTCGCCTAACTTCAGGCCATACCAAACTTTAAACGTGGTCTGGCTCGTTTTTTCATAGTAGGGTCCGCGCCCCTCAGCCGCAGTTTGAAAGCCAATCTCTACGACCGAGTTCGGCAGTCGGCCATTCTTACTTTCGAATTCGTGCAGTCCCTTTACTAGCAGCTCAGCTTGCTTCTCGACGATGTCCGGTTGCACACTGCAGCTAGTGCCAAAAATACTGACTGTCACGACAGCAAAGACTGCCAGTTTTCGCGCCGAAACCATATCAAAATCCACTGACCTTTCGCAGCAATCTCGGCATTTTCTAATTCGCCAAGGCAGCCCCTGGCTTTTCGTGAGGTTTGACGCCTTTGCGCTTGAGGCCGAAGAGCATCCCTTGTTTTTTATACGCCTCTTTGCCGTAGACAGGGTTGTAGCCTAAGTAGACACCCAGGCGATAGAGAGAGCTGAGATGGGTTTTAAAGTCCCACATTCGTTTAAAAATGGTGCCGGGGCGATTCCACTGATAGCGACATTGCCAACAGGCTTCAGTCAATTCATCCGGCGTCATGTTCTTCGGAATGAACGCGGCGTGATTGAACCGGTATTCGGGATGAAGCCACCATTGCTCGTCCCAAAGGAGGCGCCCTTCTTCTTTGAGCCGTGCATAGTAGGGCGTGTTGGGATAGGGCATTAAAATATTAAAGGCAGCGAAACAAAATTTGTTCGATTCGGCGAATTGATAGAGGTCGCGAATCGACTCCAGGGTGTCGTGATCGTGGCCAAGCGTAAAAGCGGCCCAAGTCTGTTGATTGTAATCGCGGAGGACCTCGACTTGTTTCTGGTAGTAATCCCAGGCGCTGACGTTCTTCTTCACCAGGTTCGGCGCTTTCTTCATCATCTTCAGGTTGCCGGGACTGAGCGACTCGAACCCGATGACGTTGCCGAGGCAGCCACTCTCCGCCAGCAAGTCCATTAGCTCAAGATCATGGGTCATGTCGATCGAAGCTTGAGAGACCCAACGAATCCGCATCGGGATCAGTTCACGGAGAAAGGCTTTGGCGGCTTCGTGATTCGAAAGAAAATTGTCGTCGACGAAGAAGATCAGCTTGCGATCTTGTTGCTCGATCTCCTCCAAGACGTCGCGAGGCGTTCGCGTGAAATGCTGACGATCGAAGAACCGGCTGATGGCGCAGAAATCACAGGGAAACCGGCACCCCCGACTGAACTGCATCAGGGTGATCGGCAGGTAGCCCTTGCCCTTGAACAAATCCCGGCGCGGCTTCACGCCTCCGATTTGAGCGATGCCGGGAGGCGCTGCATAACGCGGCTTCAAATGCTGCGGGCCCTTGCGCAAATCATCGACCACCTCCTTCCAGCCCGTCTCCGCATCACCCAGAAAAATGGAGTCGGCGTGCTGGGCCGCTTCGTCCGGAGCCAGGGTGGGATGAAAGCCGCCCAAGATCACAGGGACGCCGCGTTTGCGATATTCTGCCGCCAGTTCATAGGACCGTCTCGCGGTGTAGATTTCCACGGTGATGGCGGCGAGATCGGTCGGCTCATCCAGCGGAATGTCCTCCATCCGGTCATCATAGAGAACACACTCCACATCCGGCGGCGTGAGTCCGGCCAAAACGCCCAGCTGAAGCGGCTCCATCCGCCCCTCGTCGACATAGAGGCTGTGTTCCATGCGACCGATGTTGGGTTTGATGAAGGTGATTCTCATGCGGGTATGGGTTGAAGTTGGTTCGGTAAATCGTCCGGAGCGCCGAGCATGCGCCCTTGTTTGTGATGAATCTCTCGCCGCGTGATCAGGTTCGAGGCGAGGTAAATGACGGCGCGTTTCGGGGAACGGAGATTGGTCCGGTGATCGAAAAAGCGGCTGGCGATGGAGCTGAGCCGGTTGAAATCGGTGCGGGCCTGGTAGCAGCCTTCCGTTAACTGATCGGCAGTCATGCCGCGGGGCTCAAAGGTAGCGTAGCCGTAGCGGAACTGGGGATCGAGCCACCATTTCTCATGGAGGAGACGGTTTTCTTGCTTTAACCGATCCATGAGCGGCGCTTTCGGCGTCGGGGTGAGGGGATTAAAATTCGCGAGGTAGAATTTGTTCTCGATCGCGAACTCGACTGTGGGCGCGAAAGAGTCCGCCGTGTCTCCGTCATAGCCGAAGACGAAGGTTCCGTAGATCATGATCCCGGCGTCCTGGAGAATCCGGATCGATTCCCGATAACTGCCGAACTTCAGATTCCAGCCCTTTTTCATCTGCTTGAGATTAACCGGATTCAGGGATTCAAAGCCGACAACGGCGGTGGTGCAGCCGCTTCGCCGCATCAAATCGACCAACTCCCGATCCTTCGCCACATCGATCGAGACTTGGCAGGACCAGGTAATTTTGAGCGGGATGAGCGCGCGGAAGAGCGCTTTGGCCTGGTCCAGATCGACGAAGATATTGTCATCGACGAGGAAGACGTGGTTGCGACCGGCGTCCTGAATATCCGCGATCACATCATCGATCGCGCGCTGGCGAAGGTTCGATCCGTAAAAGGCGCGGATGGAACAGAAGTCGCAGTTGTAGCGGCACCCCCGCCCATATTGGACCATAGCGACGGGAGCGTAGCGTTTTCCACGAAAGATGGAGCGATCCGGCTGGCGCCCCGCGATCGAAGCCTGCGAATCCGCCTCATAAATGTCGCGGCTCGGTTTCCCCATCCGCCGGAAGTCTTCAATCAGCACTTCCCAAGATCCCTCGGCATCGCCACTGACGACGCAATCCGCGTGGAGCAGCGCTTCTTCCGGCAAAAACGTGGCGTGGAAGCCGCCCATCACCACCGGGGTTCCGTTTTGGCGAAACGCATCCGCCAGCTGATAGGCACGACGAGCGGTGTAGGTTTCCACCGTCATGGCGACGAAGTCTGCCGACTCATCGGTCGGGATTTCCTCCAGGCGCTCATCGTAGAAGACAATTTCAATGTCCGGCGGCGTCATTGCCTTGAGAATCGCAAAGACCAACGGCTCCATCGCATCGCGCGAACGCCCGGAATGCATATTGGGTCTGACAAAGAGGATCTTCATTCGCCGTCGTGGACCCTATCGGAAGTCCGAAGAAAAGAAAAGCAGAGTCAGATCGGAATATTTTTAAGAAAACTTAAATATAAGGCTTGCCTGAATAGCGTTCTGAGGTAAAATCCTGCCATCAAGTCTTCCGCAACACTGGTTTGCGTGTGTTTGCGGGGATTTGTTAAATGTGTTGAGGGGTTAAGGGGGCGGCGCACGAGTCCATCGCGCGCCGTCTCTCTTTTTTTTGCGTGGCAGGGGACCGTTTCGGGTAGAGCGTTGAACCATGCTTGGCGAAGGCGGCAGCTACTTCGACCCCAACGGGCGCGGGATCGCCCAAGTTTCCGTCGGCACCAACGGTGGAGCGGTTTACACCCGACCGGACAACGTCCCGGAACGCTCCATCTCGTCATCATCAGCAGCACGCGCTATGGCCAAAGCGGCGAAGCGATTGCCTCCATCGACCCTTAGCGAAATCGAACCTCCCTCGCCAATCTGGTGGGAATGTGGGGCCCCGATCAGACAGGAGCTACGCCTCCCGGAACTCCAACTCGACAAAGAGCGTATCATCGTGCTCGACGGCGATCTGGAACCGCAGGAGAACTTTCCGGTTTATGGCGAACTTACCATTGACCGACCGGAGCGGCGGATCGACTCACACGAATTCAAGCTCTCTTCCCACAAAAAGCGGGGATCGACGCGTCGTGCCTTGATCACGTCCCAAAACCCCGGAATTGACCCTACTAAATTCGACCTGAAAGCGCGAAATTCCTTGAACCGGGGTTCTGGTTCTGCCATCAATGATACTAAGGAAGGTGGAGAATTCCCCCTGGACCCCACCCAATCCTGAGCCAATGGTGAATCGGGCGCAGGAGAGTAAAAAGCAAATTCCTACCAGTTATCAGTTTCCTATCAGTCCTAGCCAGAAATGCCTGATTACAATAGAACACCGCCTTGGCTTAGCAGGACGTTTCTTGTCGTTATTTTCGCTCTCCTTGGGTCTATTCTAATAATCTACCAAGTTCACCAAAACGGGAAGAATCGAATTGAGCAAGAGCAACAACTTAAGGCTCTGACGGAGGAACGGAACCAACGGGCAGAGGAACTATTCGCCCAAAGAAAAGCCATCCACGAAAGAAGTCAGGCCAATAGAACCAATTCTGCCTTGAGTGACGACGTGGTATGGCTCAAAGCGACCAAACTTAATCCTGAGGGCTACCCAAACTTCGATCAAATTCAGGATTATCTTGAGACCTTTCCACATGGAAAACACCATTCAACAGCTCAAGCATTAACATCCAAACTTCTGCCGATCCACCTAGCACTGGAAGAGGGAAAAATCCAAGCAGTATTTGAAGGAAACTCTATTAGAAGCATAACACTGAAGCTTTCGCTAATGGCTGTGGAAGAAATAACGATCACTATAGGCGCCGGCGATATTCTTATTCCTGAACGCCCATCTACCCAAAGGATGCTTGTTGCGGACGACTACGCAATTCCTATCCTAGGCCAGGAAAACCATCTTAGAAATATTGAACTTTCGCTGGAAGTAACCTGTGCTGATCATGCCCTTTCAATACCATCGACCACAGATCGTTTTACAATTTATCAGATTGCGGACTCGAATCCTCTGAAAGTATTGTCCAAACACTTCACGAGGTCTGATTGCGATTGGGCAACAAAACAAGCGGCCACTTGGATTGTGTCTGACGATGCGGACTTCTCTACCCTCAGTGAATTCACGATACGGTCACAATACAACGTGTTTCCAGGCCGACCGATCAACGCGGTCGCAGCGGTGGAAGCAATCCAAATTATCAAAAAAAGCGGAGTTTCCCTGACCGATAAGAAGATTTGGACTGATATTGAAACGTTAAGCCAAAGCTTGGAATCCGAAGTCGCAATTTTCGAGAAAGAAGAAGCCAACTCACACCAAAAGGAAGAGCGTGCTCGGGCCCAAAGTGCTCTCGATTGGGTGACTGAATACCTGTCACAAAACAGCGACAAAGAAGCTTCGACTCGATAGGTTGAAAGACCCTAACTAAGTGCGGGAAGTGGCGGGTGAACTAGGGTGCGTTTTAAAAGCCGTACCGAAGCCAATCCATTATCGCTGAAAGAGTTACAAAAAGATATAAAACAGGTTGACCGTTGGAAAGGTTCTGCGCCCGGCTCGATCTTCCCGATGGCCAACTCGCCGCCATCGCCGCCGTCCAAACCTTCGGGGATTACTTGAAATGGCATCCCCACCTCCACGTCCTCGCCGCCACCGGCCTCATCGACAAGAACGGCGCCTTCCACGAAATGCCCGTGGAAAGCATCGAACCCCTCGAACAATTCTTCCGCCACCGCTTCCTCGCCCGCTTGCGCCGCGAAAAACTCATCAGCGAAAAGAAATTGCGCCAACTCCTGGGTTGGACCCACAGCGGCTTCAACCTCGACGCCGGAGAAGCGCCCATCGCTTCCCACGGCACTTGGGGCGCCGATCCCCTGGAATGCCCCTGCTGCCACGCCGAAATGAAGCACAACGGCAAGCTGATGCGCCCGGAAGAAATCCAGTTCTTCCTCATGCTTCACGGGTTGTGGGAAGGCGTCATCGCCCTTCCGCCACCGCCCGACCCGCCCTACGACCTCGAAAAACGCCGAGGGATCGGAGGCGTTTTGGACGCAGGCAAAGCCGGAGCCCGAAGGGAGAGCCCGCCGGGCGGGGCGGGCGAATCAAACCATGGAACCGCTTGACGTCCCGCCCGTCTCGGTCTTGGCCGGAGACTACCAACAGCGACAGCGGTCATGACCTTCCCGCAGGGAAACTCGGAGAGCCGGAGCGCAGCGAAGGACAAACCGAACCTCCCCCGCCGATCTGGTGGAAATGTGGCGCGCCGGACAGACCGGAGCCACCGCATCCGGAACTCCAGCTCGACAAAGAACGCATCTTGGTTCTCGACAGCGATCCAGGACCTCAGGAGGACCTACCGGTTTTTTGGGCGAACTGACCAACTGG
>CAYGQD010000297.1:0-7238 GCA_964351855.1 uncultured Verrucomicrobiales bacterium | reverse complement strand
GTCTGTTATTGATCTCGGGTTCCACGGGGGCGAGCCCCGGTGGAGACCTGTTTTGTCGTTCGAGGTCGATTACACCTACCGGTGGAGACCTGTTTTGTCGTTCGAGGTCGATTGCTCCCACCGGTGGAGACCTGTTTTCATCGTCCTTCGAGGAAGATTACTCCTACCAGTGGAGACCTTTTCATCGTTCGAGGTCGATGACACCTACGCCCGGCGAAAGTCCCCTCCAGGTTACGAAGTTGAAACGGCGAACCCATTCAACGATTCAACGGATTCCCCGGGGTCTCCACCGGGGCTCGCCCCCGTGGAACCAAGATCAACAACAGATGACTCCTCGCTCTCCGCCGCCACCTTCGGGCTTGCCCCGAAGGAGCGATGACTCTATCTGACGAAGGGACGGCGCTATCATTACGTTGGTAAAGTTGCGAGGGATTTTCGACCTGCGCCAAGACGGCTTTGAGCGGAGTATAGCGAGTTCCATGACCTGAATCCCAACGCTGGCACTGGCCGGAAAGTCTCATTTGGAATCCTCCTCTTCCCCGGGGCCGGATCCTTGCTTTCTCGATAACACGTTTCTCGCCATCATCCCAATCGCCAGCAGCCCGATCACGGTGCAAATGCCAGTCACCACAAGCTTTTTGGGTTCCGTGACTTGCACACCCAGATAGGAATACGCAAACCCAGCTGGGATCTGGCCAATCAACGTCATCACAAAAAACGGGAGAAAGCGCATGTTCACGATCCCGGCAATGTAACTGATCGGATCAAACGGAACAAAGGGCAGCAACCGGGCGACGAGGACGGTGCTCGGTCCATGACGATCCGTCAGTTCTTTCCATTTCGCCAAGCGCTCGGTGCTGACCAAACGCGTTGCCAGTGGTTCGCCAACCAACCGGCCGATCCAATAACAGATCGAAGCCGCGATCGTCGCCGAAAAGATCGATAGACAGCCGCCAGCAAACCAACCGAACAGCAGGCTATTGGTCCACGTGACCAACACCGCGGGAATCGGAGCAACCAATGCTTGTGCAACCATCAGGCAACTGGTCGCGAGAGGCGCCCAAACCCCAAATTGCGCGGCCCAATTTCGGAGCCCTCCAAATCGCCCGACGTCAAAATCTCCACGCCCGCCATGATCTCCACCCTCAGTCCAGGGTGGATCAGCACCACGACCACGGGCAGCAGAAAAAGCAGTCCCAGCATTCGTGGCAACCACTTCGCGGCGCGCTCGTTGTTCAACTCCATCAGAATCGGGAGAGATTCGTCCTCCAGCGTAGCGGAGGATGCAAATCCTCCATCCCACCCATCAGAATTTTTTGCAAATTCTGCTACCCGATCTACCGCGTTTTGATCCGACCCACGTTCGTTGCGCGTTGGAGAAATAATCAGTGATGAATTCGGCCAACAACCAGGCTGCCAACGTAGAGTCCATCGATGCCTTCTCCTGACCGCCAACCACCTTCCTGGATGCGAACCGTCTTGGTAGCCGCAGCCCTCTACAATCTCGTCTGGGGAGCATGGGTGGTTCTCTTCCCCAATGCCTACTTTGACTGGTCAGGCATGGAGCGCCCAACGTATCCCGAGATTTGGCAATGCGTGGGGATGATCGTCGGCGTCTATGGCGTCGGCTATGCCATTGCCGCGACCGACCCCATGCGCCATTGGCCAATCGTGCTAGTCGGACTCATGGGCAAAGTCCTTGGGCCCATTGGCTTTGCCAAAGCCCTGATCGACGGGGTATTTACCTGGAAGGCCGGGCTGAACATCATCACCAACGATTTGATTTGGTGGATTCCCTTCGGCTTGATCGTTCTTGCTGCTTTCCGTCAGGAAGTATCACGCCCCTACCAACGTGAGAATGCATGGTCGCTTGGAGAGGCTCTGAAAAAATACACTCTCATGTCGGGACAGACCTTGGCGGAGGCCTCCAGTCACCGCCCTCTACTCTTCTGTTTTCTAAGGCACTACGGCTGAATCTTCACCCGTGAACAACTCGCTCAGTTGGGCGAGGACAAACCCTTTATCGATAACCAAGGTTGGCAACTTGTCCTGGTCCACATGGACGCAGAGGGCGATCTCCCGAACCTCGAAGAACTTGGACTGGGTGAGGTGTCTCAAATCGCCGATCCTCAATGCGAGCTCTACCGCAGCTTCGGACTCAAGAAAGGAGCCCTCTGGCAACTGTTTGGCCCCCAAGTCTGGATTCGAGGCCTCCAAGCTGCCACCACGGGCAATCGAGTTGGTCGCCTGCAAGGGGATGGACTCCAACTTGGCGGCATGTTTCTGGTTGAAAATGGCAGCATCGTTCGTTCGAGCAAAGCCGCTCATGCCGGGGATCTCCAACTCGCCCAAGCCTTTAAATAAGCAAGCCTTCGGGACGTAGCACAATCCACTCTACTCATCCAGCCGCAGTTATTCAGATGCGCTGGCGCTCCCAAACTTCCGTGTAAACGCTTGATTTTTGAGGATTGCCTTCCCTTCGGGCGCAAGTTTCTGAGGCTGTAAGCGTTGTTGCTCCTCAGCCACGAACCCCGGTTCGCTCCCTCGACGCGCCTAGTGCATCGTCCCGAAAATAACCGCACCGATGAATGATTGATAGGCGGTATCGCAACATTTGCTCGCTGTGCTCGGGAAACCCAGGATCGCGGCCCTTTTCCCCGATTCCTGCGTTGCTCGGTCGGTCATGGAGCCCGCTCCACTCCCTCCCTCTCGCCTTGAAGTCGGGAAAAATGACTCGCGAATCTGCACACTGATTTACGAGACGATGCATTAGCCCACAATCTCAGAAACCTGTGCGCGTTATCCGCGAGTTTTTCAACACTCTGCTAGACGCCAAACACGCCCTTCCCGAACCCGTTCGAGAGAAATCCTGTCGTTTTATCGACAAATTTTTGAGGTCGAGCGAGTGAACTAACTGGCATGAACCCAAAAGCTGATCGTCGCACCTTTCTCGTCGCCTCCACCGCCGGTTTGGCAGGATTTCGATTTGGCCCCTCGGCGTGGGGCTCTTCAGGAGCCTCCGGGGGAATTCCACTCCGCGCGCGGCCGGCCAAATCGACGATTCTCTTTTTTCTGTGCGGCGGTTCTTCGCACATCGATACCTGGGACATGAAACCTGAGGCCTCGAGCAAGTATCGCGGTCCGTTCATGCCGATTCGAACGTCAGCACCTGAGATCGAAATTTGTGAGCACCTTCCAATGACGGCGAAGGTCGCTCATCACCTGGCCGTGATTCGGTCGGTCAGTGATCACGGACGGGCGACCGGAGATCATCACGCGGGGTATTACTACAATCTGACGGGGCATGCTCCGGATGATACCTTCAGGATCGAGGGCAACGACCGCCGTCCATACCCCGATGATTGGCCCTTCATGGGCAGTGTGATTGGTTCTCATCGACCGCAGCACCCCAATTTGCCGCAAGTCATTACGCTTCCCCATAAGCCAAGCCGCTTGCCATTTATTCGGCCGGGGCAATTTGCGGGTCGCTTGGGAATGGATCACGATCCGTTCTTCCTTGATGGGAACGTTCAACAACCCGTTCAGTTTCACGCTCCGTCGCTCACGTTGCAGAAGGGCTTTGATCAAACGCGGATGGATGAGCGAAAGTCCTTGCTCGAAGCCTTGAACGTCTCGCGACGAGCTTTCGATAACGAGGCTTCGGTTGGCAATTATACCCGACAGCAGGAGCGGGCTTTTTCGCTGCTCTCCTCTGCGACCACGGCGAATGCGTTTGATCTGGCCAACGAGAAGCCGGCGCTTCGTGAACGTTATGGAGAGACGATCAATGGAATGAGTCTCCTGATGGCTCGCCGACTCGTGGAAGCAGAGGTGCCGTTTATCACTGTTTTTTGGAAGGAGAACAGGGGACTGGCCTCGAAGTGCCGCAGTGCGGGGGGCTGGGATACCCATGGAAATAACTTTAACTGCCTGAAAGACAATCTGCTGCCGGAATTTGATCGTGCATACTCTGCTTTGATCGGCGACTTGGCGGATCGTGGTCTCCTCGACGATACGCTCGTGATGGTAAGTAGCGAGATGGGGCGCAAACCGTTGATCGGAGATCGTCGTTCGGGTGGTGTCTCCGGGGGTGGCCGCGATCACTGGACTACTTGCCAAAGTATCGTCTTGGCGGGTGGAGGTATCCAGGGCGGACAAACGTATGGCAAGACGGACAAGCATGCTGAGTACCCCGATGAAAAAGCGTTGAGCCCGGCTGATATTACCAAGACCGTTTATTACGCGATGGGGATGAACAATCTCAATGCCGTGGATGGTGCGGGGCGTCCCTTTAATCTGCTGGATGAAGGGAAACCCTTGGTTGAGCTTTTTTAGGGAGAGTCTGCATAGCTTGAAATAGAACTTCTCGAATGTCTGTTACCAGTTTACTCGGTTGGCGGCTTTGGCACCTCACTCCGCAAGGATGGGTGGCTGGTTCGCAAGGGTTTGCTGAGGAGGAATCCGAAGTGGTTGAGAGGCCGCCATCTGCGGTCCTAACCTGTCGATACGCACGAATCGAAGAATGCCTGACGAGCGCCTATGGCCAAGAACGCGCCGTGGTGATGGAATCATGGCGAGCGAAGTCGAGAGAACACGAGATCGAAGAATGGCTCAATCGGTTTGGAGCCTGCCCTGAAACGTTTTCCGCTGACCGGTAGGGTATCATCGTAGAACCCCGAGGGGGCGCTTCGAAACGGTCAGCAAGAACCTCCATCATTGCTGCCCGTTTTTGGATCGGCTTAGACTCTCGTGTTGGCCCAGAGACTGAGAGCCAAAAGGTTCGAAGGGATTTGTAGGGATGCTTTTTGGCTTTGTGAGGGTTGATGCGGTTTCAGACACGAATGATCGCGAAGTTCCACGAATCCTTGCTTGAGAACTCGAATGGCTACCGCATCCGCGCACGAAAACATTTTGACCACGGCGATCAACCGGTCGAAATCTAATCCTGTCAGGTTCCCTGACTTGAACCGACAAACCCGAATGAAACTCCCTTTCCAAAAAGCGACGCTGACGAGCTTGGCGAAGACCTGTGGTTGAGCGGCGAAACTGAGTCCGGTCGGGCTCACGGAACTGCTGGCAGGTCTGCCGAAGAATCAGGACCCGAATCTGCTCGTTGGATTCGATACGAACGATGATGCCGGCGTCTATCGGATCAATGATGAGATCGCGATCATCAGCACGGCTGATTTCATCACGCCGCCGGTCGATGATCCCTTCCTGTTTGGCCAAATCGCGGCGGCGAATGCTTTGAGCGATGTCTATGCGATGGGCGGGCGACCGATCACGTGTTTGAACCTGATTGCCTTTCCCTCGAAAAAGCTCGATGCGGAGACGCTGGCGCAGATCATTGCGGGTGGGCTCGATAAGATCACGGAGTCGGGCGCGGTGCTGGCGGGTGGGCATTCGATCGATGATGATGAGCCGAAGTATGGGCTCTCGGTGAATGGCGTGGTTCATCCGGACAAGGTTTGGGCGAACAAAGGTGCTCAGCCGGGGGATGTGTTGATCCTGACGAAGAAGATCGGGAGCGGGGTGCTCTTTAACGCGAACCTGAAGGGCTGGGTTTCGGATGAGACGATGGAGCTCTGCCTGAAGACGATCACCACATTGAACAAGACGGCGGCCGAGGTTTTGTCTGGTTTCACGGTCCACGCGGCGACCGATATCACCGGGTTCGGGCTGGCCGGGCATACCCTGGAGATTGCCCAGGGATCAGGTGTCACGATTCAGCTGACGCCGAGCACGGTGCCGCTTTTTCCCCAAGCGGCGGAGATGTATGAGCGCGGCGTCACCACCGGGATGAACGGGCCCAATCGAGGATCGGTGGAACCCGATACGGAATTCGACTCCGATATGACAGAGGCGCAGCGGGAGCTGTTCATCGATCCTCAGACGAGCGGCGGCTTGTTGGCCTGCGTCCCGGAATCTGAAGCTGCGGAAGCGGTGGTAAAACTGCGTCAGGCGGGAATCGCCGATGCGACGATCGTCGGCTCCGTCCGTTCACGAGAGGCCAAGAGTCTGATCATTCGCGACTGAGGGCTTCAGACGGTCACAGCGCCTCTCGCTCTGCGGCGGCGATGGCGTCATAACGCGCGATGTCGTCGGGATCACCCAGCGTGACCAGATTCTTTGCCAAGACCAGATTGTTGTGGGTTCGGAGGAAGCGGATGTGCGTGGCCCATTGTTTTTCCAAGGCAAAGCGTTCGTCTTCGATTGCGATGCGCTCGGATTGCAGCGTCTCCCATTCCGAGAAGTCCGGTTGCGACTCTGCTGCGGCGATGAAGGCTTCGGCCTGCTCGGTCAGCAGCTGCGCGGCTACGGGGCTGAGGATGTTGGTCAGTTCCGGCCATTGGTTGCGCAATTGACGTTGCAACGTCGTCTTCAGATGAGCGATGCGCTTCTTCTTCGCCTCGGATTGGTTCCACAACTGTTTGCGCCTTGCTTCGATCTTCTCCGCCATCGTTTCGACCTCCGCGTAGCGTTGCGAGCCGGTTAGCTTGAGCTGGCGCGACAAGGATTCGAGCATGGCGGCCTCGGCCGGATTCGCCAACGCCAGCACCGTTTCATAGTCCGATTTCTGGGCGAGCAGTTGCTCATTGTCCGGTTGATCGTGACGGTATTGGCTGCGCGCCCGGAGGAACACGCCGCTCGTCCGGATCGGGATATCGATGTTCTGTGAGGTGATAACGGTGTAGGCGAACGCTTCTTCCAAACTCACCGCACCATCCTCATCATAGTCAGCGGATTCAATCGATTGCCCGACCCTGGTTTCGCCGTTGATCGCAGCCCAAAAGTGGCTGCTGAATTCATCGTATTCTTCCTCATTGATGTCCGGGGTGCATCCGGCGGCCTCACGGCTCTTCACCGTTGAGAAGAAGCCGACCACCGGCCGATCGAAGTCACCATCTTCTGCGTTGGCATTCTGAAACATGGCGTTGGCGAAGCCTCCCGAGTGACACTGTGCCATGATCAAGGTGACGCCGACTTCCGGCGAGAGCTTCTTCAGATGGGTCTGCAGTTGGCTCACGTTCAGCGTTTTCTTGTTCCAGAGATAGAGCTTTGTGTTGCCGTCATTTTTCTCATCATCGCTCTTTCCGCCATGCATCGTTGCGTAAATGATGAGGCGATCACCGGCTTCGAACGTCGAAGCATGATCATCGAACCACTTGCCAATGTTCTCAGGCGTTGTGCGCCAAGCGAAGCGAGGCGTTTCTTATGATATGAAAGTTATCTTGTGA
>CAYGQD010000296.1:1348-7406 GCA_964351855.1 uncultured Verrucomicrobiales bacterium | reverse complement strand
GTTCTGCGGTTCCGACGCGTTGGGATTCACGAAGCGGCGGTAGAAGTCGCTCATCAGCAGCGTTGCCGAAGAGTTCAAGCTGGTGGAGACCGTGCTCATGGCGGCGGCAAACACGGCGGCGATGAGGAGACCGGTGATGCCGGGAGGAAGGCTGGTGGCGATGAAATGGGGAAAGACACGATCACCCACGTCCGCCAATTCGAGCGTCGAGGCTACTTCCTGGCTTTTTGCCGAGAATTCCGGAGAATCGCGCACCAAGCCGCTTTGCAGTGCTTGTTGCTCAGCGACGATCATGTTCACTTGGTCCAGCTTTGCGCTCGGCTGCTCCGTCTGAGATGCGCCATAGGAGACAAAGAGCGTCGTCCCGATGAGGAAAAAGAGAGCGCTGACCGGGACGTAGAGCAGTCCGCCCAGCCAGAGACTCTTGCGGGCTTCCCGATCGGATCGTGAGGCGATGTAGCGTTGCACGTAACTTTGGTCGATCCCGAAGTTCTGTAGGTTGATGACCACTCCGTAGATCAGAACGACCCAAAACGTCGGCGTGGTGAGGGAAAACCCGAAGTCTCCCAGTGAAAATTTATCCTGTTCGCTCGCCACGCTGAACACTTCAGGGAGTCCTCCGGGAACATGAGAGAGCATGAGAATCAGGCAAAGAACCGCCCCGGTCATCAGCACGATCGCTTGAATCGCGTCCGTCCAGATCACCGCCAAAATTCCGCCAACGAAGGCGTAGAAGGTCACGCAGATCCCGGTGACGATGAGGATGGTGGTGATGTTCCAGCCAAAGATCACCTGCATCGGTAATGCCATCAGATAAAGCACCACCGCAATCCGAGCGATTTGGGTGAGCAGATAAAAGAAGCTGGCGTAAACTCGCGCCCAGACGCCGAACCGCTTTTCCAACATCGCGTAGGCGCTCACTTCCCCGCTCTTCCGATAGTAGGGCAAGAACCACCGCACCGCAATCCAGGTCACCAGTGGAATCGAGAGCGAGAACACGAACGGGTTCCAGTTCGCGGCGAACGATTTCCCGGGAAGCGCCAGGTAAGAGATGCTGCTGAGAAAGGTCGCGAAAATCGACAGACCGCATACCCAACCTGGGAGCGAGTGATTACCCGCCGTGTATCCCTCCATCGAGCGTGTTTTGCGGTAGAAAAACAGACCAATCCCCAGGGTTCCCCCGAAGTAGGCAACGAGGACAATCCAGTCGAGCAGGTGAAAGGCAGGGGCGTGCATGGCGGAGCCATTCTGCGATAGTCTTGCGCTCGAAAGCGACCAAAGAATACCGGAATTCGTTCGCGACGACTGGCGGTCTTGCAACGCCTCCTTCTTCGGTCATGGTCTCTTCCATGACCCGACCTCTTCGCGATTTCTCCATCGGATTCATTGGCCTCGGTGTGATGGGCTTCCCGATGGCGAGTCACCTTCACGCCGCCGGGGCGAAGTTGGTCGTCCACAATCGGAGTTCGGAAAAGACGGATCGCTTTCTCTCCGCCTGTCCGGGAACCCGTGGTGCCGATTCCCCGGCGCAAGTTGCTCGCGAAGCTTCCGGTGGGTTTCTCGTAACCATGCTCACGAATACTCCGGCGTTCGAATCGGTTATGCTCGGGGAAAAGGGAATCATAGAAACGATTCAACCCGGCACGCTCGTGATCGATATGAGCACCACTGGATTGGCCAAAACGCGGGAGGTTGCAGAGCGTCTCCGTGATCTCGGTTGCGGTTATATCGATGCACCAGTCTCCGGCGGCGAATTCGGTGCGAAAGACGCGTCGCTCTCCATCATGGCTGGCGGCGAAGCCGATGACTTTGCCCGCGCGCATTCTCTCCTGGAAGTCCTGGGACGGCAGATCACGCACCTCGGGCCCGTTGGATCCGGGCAAATCTGCAAACTGGCCAATCAAACCATCGTCGGCATCACTGTCGCCGCCGTTGCCGAAGCTCTCATCCTGGCCGAACGCGCGGGAGTCGATCCCGCCAAGGTGCGCGACGCGATTCGAGGGGGATTTGCCGAAAGCCGAATTCTGGCCGAACACGGCGAACGAATGGTCACGGGAAATTTCGAACCCGGCGGAAAAGCAGCCTATCAGCTCAAAGATGTCCGCGAGGCAAAACTCGTTGCGGAAGGTGCCGGGATCGAGCTCCCCATGCTCTTTCGCAACGTCGAGCTATGGGAAGAAATGGTCGAAGAACGCGGAGGAGAAGCGATCGACCACAGTGGGATTTTTCGGATGTATCAGGAGAAAGCGAACGTGTAATCAGCTCTCCCAGTATCCCTTCCAGTCCGTCGGCATGTTGTCTTGCTCGACTCCACTTTCGATTCGGCCTTCAAATTCGGGGACGAATTCGGTGCTGGTTCCGTAAACCATGATCAGGTCTTCTGAGCTGGCGCAGCGGAGGGCATGAGCCACTCCCGCAGGAATGACCACGCCGACGTTGTTGGAGCCCGGCATTTGGTCACCTTCAATCATGAACCGCATTTTGCGCTTCGGCATTCCGGCGCGCTCATCGATCAGAAACATCTCACAGATGCCGCGAATGAAGAACATGGCGTCCCACTGTTCCTTTTCATAAGGACGTGCCGAAACGTTCTTGGGTTCCTGGACAAAAAGCTTCTGAAACCAAGCCTCAGGCGTCTCGCCTTCTGGAATGTGAGGTGGATGGATGTGGAACCCTTTCGCGGTATTGGCATACATGAGGGCGGTGGCCCATTGCTGCGGCCACATGCCGATGTCGCTCAACATCCCCATGTTCTTCCGGGAAAATTCGGCGAAGTAGCCACGGTGACGCTGTTGAAAGACCCGCCGCGGAAAAATCTCAACTCCGGGGATCCAGACATCTTCCAGTCCGGCCCGATCCAGCAGATTACCGGCATCGATTCCAGAGGTGGAAAGCGCTTCCGCGACGTCCTTTCTAGCGTAGCTGCGGGCTTCGAGGGATTGGCGAGCCTCGGGCTTGAGAGCACTCCAGATTTTTTCGTCAGCTTTGGTGGTTTCGGCCATTTCCGAGAGATTTAGCCGCGAGCAGAACTGGAATCAAGCGTTCCATTCCTTCCTTTTCGGTCGAGATTCGTTGGAACATCGATCAAGCAGGCGAAACCTCGTCGAGAAGCTGCTGAATGATGCTTTCCAGGCTCTTTCCCTCCGCTTCCGCCCGATAATTGAGCAGGATGCGATGCCGCAGCACAGGATTCGCCAACGTGCGTATGTCTTCGACGGTGACGTGAGCGCGACCGGAAAGGAGCGCGCGGGTTTTCCCACCGAGAACGAGGAATTGAGCCGCGCGAGTTCCCGCTCCCCACTCGATCCACTCGTTCACGAAGGAGCTGGATTTGGGCTGGTTGGGACGAGACGCGGCTGCGAGCCGAACTGCAAATCGGGCCACGTCTTCAGAAATGGGGACACGCCGGACCACGTCGTGAAAGGCGATGACATCCGCACCGGTAAACAGTCGCTGGGGCGTTTCCTGATGAACGCCGGTGGTTCGGGTGACGACGCTGACCTCATCGTCTTCGCTAAGGTAGTCGATCACCACATTAAACATGAAGCGGTCCAACTGCGCTTCGGGAAGGGGATAGGTGCCCTCCATTTCGATCGGGTTTTGGGTCGCGAGGACGAAGAACGGCTCTTCCAGCTTCATGCTGTCACCCGCCGCAGTGACTTGGTGCTCCTGCATCGCTTCGAGCAGGGCCGCCTGCGTCTTCGGCGGGGTTCGGTTGATTTCGTCCGCCAGGATCATGTTGGCGAAGATGGGACCCCGCTGGAAAACCATCTCGCGATGGCCCGAAGCGGATTCCTCCAAAATTTCCGTTCCGGTGATGTCCGCCGGCATCAGATCGGGTGTGAACTGGATGCGCTGAAAGGAGAGATCGAAAACATCAGCCAGCGTTTTGACGAGGAGAGTTTTGGCGAGCCCCGGCGCACCGGTAATGAGACAGTGGCCGCCACTGAGGAGAGCGATCAGAAGCTCGTCGATGACCTCTTTCTGGCCGACGATCACCTTCGACAATTCCGCTTCGATTTGGCCCTTGGCCGCGTGGAGACGCTGGACGGTTTCTTTCTCCTGCTCGTAAGCGGGATCGTTTTTGCGGGTAAGATTCGGATCGTCCATGGTCTGTAGTCTTCAAGGTGGAAGGCAGAATGTCGAATGAGAAATTTGCGGGTCGCATTCAGACAAAAACCATCACCCAAATAACCATTTCCGGATCAGCTTCGTGTAGCGCGGCATGATGAGGTAGACCATCAGAAAGACCATCATCCCGGAAACCACGAACGAAGAAATGGGGCCGATCTCGGTCAGCCATTGCTCATAACCGGCCTGCTCTCCTTTGCTAACCCGGTGGGTGATGACGACGGTGGCACCGGGGGAGTGCGTTTCAGATTTCATGGTCGGCTGGCGCTTCTTCCAGCGGCATTCCACTGGCGCGCAACACCGTTTCATGGACCGCCAAGTCGTGGCTCGAATCCCAGGCCAGCTTTTTCTCTCCGCGCACGATTTTGGCCAAATCGCGGAACTCGTCATCGTAGCGACCACTCGCTCGCGGTAGAATCACATCTTGAATTCCCTTTCGGAATTCGCCCCGGGGACGATCGAGCGAAAGCTGGATCTTCGGTGGTTCGAGGGGGTTGATTCGAAATGCACCCAACTCGCCAACGACTTCGAAATGACGTCGAGGCGAACCGAATGGGTCGATGTGATTGCAGCGGATCGTGGCAATCGCGTCGGGATAGTCCAGCACCGCGAGCTGGTTGTCCGCGAAGTTGTCCTTTTCCGGGTAAGAGCGCCGATTGTGGGCCGTGACGTGATCCGGTTTGCCCAAAACGGTGACGGTGGAATCGATAATATGGCAAGCGAGTTCGAACATCCCTCCGCCGAGATATTGCGCCAATTCCTGGCGAGTCCCGTCCGAAGCGTTCTTCCCCATCGCCCCGCTAATCTCCGTGATGCGCCCCAGCCACCCGTCTTCGACCATTTGAAAGAGAAGCTGCAACGCCGGATTGTAGCGCAGCATGTAACCCATCTGGATCGTGAGCCCGCGTTCGTCGGCCGCCGCGTGAAGAGCGCGGCAGGCGGAGAGGCTAGTCCCTGCGGGTTTGTCGAGGTGAATGTGTTTACCGGCTTCGATGCAGGTCTGCGCCGTGGGCACCAGCGCTCGAACTTCCGTCTCGACCGCCACGGCATCGAGGTTCGGCTGGTTAAGAAGTTCTTCCGTCGTCATCCAGGGCAAGCCTTCGTAAGTCGTGCTTTCCGCCATAGCCTGTTGCCGGTTCGGATCGGGTTCCACCACGCCAACCACTTCGTAGAGATCGCTCAGTTTACGAATCGAACTCATTTTTCCGGCGGCATGGGCGTGTTTCGTCCCAATCTGGCCGATCCGGATCTTGGGCGGTTCAACCGCGCGAGCCAGATGAGGGATGGCGAGAGAACTCGTGGCGGCTGCGGCAGTGCCAAGAAATCCGCGCCGCGGAGTGGAGTCGATGGGCATGGATCACCCTAGGAACCGTGGTCAGGGTGTCAAGCTTGGCAGGAAACGGGATCTTGCAGAGGCGTGAGCTTGTGCCAACCGTTCCCCGCATGAAACTCGGAATCGGCATTGATCTCGGCGGCACCAACATCAAAGCGATGGCTTTCGATCTGGAGCTGGGCACGGAGGTGGCTCGTGCGACTCGACCGACTCGCGATGGCGAAGTTGTCGATGGAGAGCCGGCCTTCGCCGTCGGGATTCGCGAAATCTTAGTAGAGCTGGAAACGGACGTTGGAGAGACGGCGGACCTGATCGGCGTTTCCGCGCCGGGACTCTCCGATAAAGCGCACACTTGCATCCGTTTCTTGCCGAATCGCCTTCAAGGATTGGAGAATCTGGTCTGGGCGAAGTTTTTGGTACGCTCGCGGGTCGCCGTCTTGAACGATGCCCACTCCGCCTTGATGGGGGAACGGTGGCAGGGCGCGGCTCGTGGGGTGGACGAAGTCTTTCTCCTCACCTTGGGAACCGGCGTGGGTGGCGCCATCATTTCAGGCGGTCGGCTCCTCACGGGGCACATCGGGCGCGCCGGTCATC
>CAYGQD010000296.1:0-1338 GCA_964351855.1 uncultured Verrucomicrobiales bacterium | reverse complement strand
AGGTCGATCCCATGTCGGCGTTCATCGCCACCAGCGCGCCGGTCATCTCGGCCACATCAGCCTGGATCCGCAGGGACCGCCGACGATTTGCGGAACCCCGGGAGGTCTAGAAGTTCTGGTGGGAGATTGCACGGTCCGCCAGCGCACCAACGGTCGTTTCGAATCGACCCGCAGCTTGGTGGAAGCGATGCTGGATGGCGACTCCGAAGCCAAGACCTGGTGGGACGAGACCCTGAGAAATCTTGCGGTCGGATTGGCCGGGCTCATCAATGTGCTCGATCCGGAAGTGATTGTTCTGGGCGGAGGAATCACCAACGCTGGCCCGGCCTTGATCGATCCCCTGGAGAAAATGCTGGCGAAGATCGAATGGCGCCCCAACCATCACAAAGTGAAGATCAAACCTGCGGAACTCGGCGAATGGGCAGGGTGTTACGGCGCGGTCGATTTTGCCCAACAAAACCATGAGTCCTAGTCAAACCTACCTTTCGAAATGTCGCGACCTGATCACGACGGTTGAAGCTCAATCCGCCGAAATTCAACAGGCGGCCGACTGGTTTGCCGAGACGATTTTGGCCGGTCAGATGGTGCACCTGTTTGGTTCTGGTCATTCCCGGATTCTGGTGGAAGAGATGTGGCCGCGTTACGGCTCCTTCCCTGGCTTCAACCCCATCGTGGAGCTTTCCCTCACGTTTCACAACCTCGTCGTCGGAGCGAATGGCCAGCGTCAGGCCATGTTCCTGGAAAATGTCTCCGGGTTGGCCCCGAAGATTCTTCGCAACTTTGACCTGAAAGCAGGTGACTCGGCCTTGGTCATTTCTTCGAGCGGCTGCAACATCGTTCCCGTGGAAATGGCCGAGGAATTTCAGCGCCGTGGCGTTCGAGTCGTAGCCTTGATTAGTCAGGTGCATTCTGACGCCAGCACCTCCAACCATGTTTCCGGGAAGAAACTGAGCGATTTCGCGGACCTCGTGCTCGACACCGGTGCTCCGGTTGGCGATGCCATGGTCAAGCTGGAGAATCTGGAGACACCCGTCGCTCCGGGGTCTACCGTGGGCGGCTGCCTCATCGTCAACGCGATCAAAGCAGAAGTCGCCCAGCGGCTCGTCAGCGCAGGCCAACCGCCTCACGTCCTCACCGCCGGAGCCGTCGTGGGAAGCGAGCGAGCCGCGGAAATCTTCGAAGCTGCCTACGACGAACACGGTCGACGAATTGCGGCCTACTACGCAGATCTAGGAGCTTCCTAAGGAGCTGTGAGAACGGCTGGGGGTGCCCATCGAGGCGATTTGCGCCGTGATTGTGGGAGCGGGGCCGGTGGCGAATTGCATGAGGAAATGGGGG
>CAYGQD010000295.1:0-7432 GCA_964351855.1 uncultured Verrucomicrobiales bacterium | reverse complement strand
GGAAATCTTGGAAGCAAACGGGCCGGACGAAGCGGTAAATCGCGTTGGTTCCGAGGGAGGTGAAATGACTGTTTGTCGTCGCAGGGTAGGGGCCTCCGTGATGCATCGCGGTGCAAACTTCCAAGCCGGTCGGAAAGCCATTGAAAATGAGACGACCCGTCTTGGCCTCGAGGATTTCAACGAGATCGCGGTTTTCCGCCAAGTCGTCTTCCGTGCCGTGAATCGTCGCGCTGAGACTGCCTTCCATCGCGCGGGCAAAGCGCAGCATCTCTTCTTTTGCTTGGCATTTGAGAACCACGGAAGACGGACCAAAAACCTCCTGTTTCAAGATGGCTTCATGCTGAAAGAAGCGCTCCACTTCGGTTTCGAAGAGAATCGCCCGGGCTTGGGCTTTTTCGGGATCGGCTCCTGTCGCCTCGCCGGCGACCCGTACGCCTTCCAAGTCGCGGATCCGCTGAATTCCCGCGTCGAACGCCTGATAAATTCCGGGGTGTAACATTGTCGCGGGGGGAACCGCACTTGCTTGCGACGCGGAATTCGCGATGAAGCCCGCCAATTCCAGTCCGTCGAGTCCCAGCACCACCGCCGGATTCGTGCAAAACTGCCCCGTTCCCAAGGTGAGCGATCCGACAAAGCCTTCGGCAATGCCCGCTGCATTTTCGCGCAGAGCGCCGGGAAGGAGAAAGACCGGATTCACGCTTCCCATCTCCGCATAAACCGGGATCGGGCGAGGCCGCCGACTCGCCGCATCGAAGAGCGCTCTTCCGCCGCCGAGCGATCCGGTGAACGCGACCGCCTCGGTCACTTCATGCTCGACCAGCGCCATTCCCGTCGCGTTGCTCCGGCCATGGATCAGGGAGAAAACGCCTTCCGGAAGTCCGCATTTCTGCGCGGCCTTGACCACGGCTCCGGCGATCATCTCACAGGTGGCCGGGTGAGCCGGGTGCGCTTTCACCACCACCGGGCAGCCGGCTCCCAACGCGGAAACGGTATCCGTTCCGGCCACGGAAATGGCGAAGGGAAAATTGCTCGCTCCAAACACCACCACCGGGCCGATGGGCCGATGCATGAGTCGCACATCCGGCTTTGGAAGTGGCTGCCGACTGGGTTCTGCTGTTTCGATTCTGGCATCGACCCAGCTGCCTTCCCGGACCATTTCGGCGAAGAGACGAGCGGTGAAACAGGCTCGACCGCGTTCTCCGACCAATCGGGGCATCCCCAAAGCGGTTTCCGAATTGGCCATGTGCAGCAAATCTTCCCCGAGGCCTTCAATCTCATCCGCGATCGCTTCGAGAAACGCAGCTCGGTTTTCCGGACTGGTCTGGCGGAATGGAATGAACGCCTCGGCGGCGAGATTCATCGCGCGGTCGATTTCTCCAGGAGTCGCTTCGTGAAAGGAGGTCGGCAGATCCTCACCCGTTGCGGAATTATGGCTTCGGAACGTCTCCGAACCTTTGGCGCTCAGTTCAAAGCCGATCTGGTTGTTTCCATGGAGTTCCGTCATGGTTGAACTCATAGCCAGAGAGCTGGGCTTGCCAAGATGGACCTAGCGGAAAATGGGAAATCTCAGCGGAGATGCGTCGTTTTGGGGTAACGGCAGAAATCCGCTGGAAAACAGCATCGCGGAGGCGACGACTTCCCGAACCAGCTTTCGGGCGATGGTTTTCACCGTGCGCGGTCGATGCTCTGAATCGGCGTGGAGCAATCCCGCCAGATCATGAACCAAGCGATGCCGAACAAAGCCCGGGGAGGAACGTCGCTTCGAGCCTCGCAGCAGGACGCTGGCCACTTCCGGCTGACAAACGATGCCGATTCGGATCAGCCGCATCGCCAGGGCCAGAACCCTGCGCTGCTCCGGGGGGACGTCCAGACCGTCAATCAGGGTATCGGCCAGGGTGCGACCGCGTCCCGCGGGTTGAGCAAAGCGAATTCCGCCCGTGGTGATGGGCCTCAGGCGAATGGCGAAAGCCTGTCGATCCTGCGTCCACTCTTCCCAGGCTTCTCCGGAGATCGAGAGGCGTCCTCGTGGAACCAACAGAATATCTTCCACGTTCATGGAGATGCGCTCCATCCCGAGTTGTTCAGCCTGAGAGATCGCTTCATCGATTTCCCGCAGAACCACGACTGCGGACGGCAAATCGAGCCCGCCGCTCACCCCGATGAGTTCGGCCAAAGAAATCGCTTTGGAGTAATGCCGTTCCGCGACTACGCCGACTCGCCCGCCGGCCTCATACACTCCCAGCACCGGGCTCACCAGATGCTCTTCCATGGCCGCTTTGGCACCTTGCCAACGGCTCGCCACGCGCTGGGCGCTTGGTTTCGGGACGACGTGGAGGCGGACCTCGCGTCCGGATGGATCGTGAATCGCGGAATAGGAGCCTCTCGAATCGGACTCGCTTTCCGCGCTGAGGGTGAAATCTTCCGGAACTTCCCAGCTGGATAGTGCCAGGCCGGAACCCGGACTTTGGGAAAGTCGATCGTTGATCCGAATCCGGCCTGAACTGGGAACATGGAGATCGTCCAGAGCTTCGCGGATTTCGGTCAGCTCCTGGCGAAGCTCCGCGAGGCCTTCCGTCCGCAACTCAGGTTCTGCGGCGAAGAGTCCATCGAAGCAATCGATCAGCGGTGTAAAATCCTGCAACGCCCCGACGAGCCCAAAATCTCGCCCGGATAGGCCGTAGAACGCCTCGTCAGATTCGCCGGTGAGGAGAAAATGCCAGGTGAGGGCCAAATTCGCGACGAGATGCTTTTCCCGCATCGGAATGGTGTTGGGCGAGCCTAAGGAGAACTGACTAAGCGCGATTCGGAGTTCTCCATCATTCTCCCGCCAGAGGTGAAATTCATGCGGCAGCCACTGGACAGTCACTTCCGGATGCTTTCGCAGACGGACGGCCAGCGTGACCATTTGCTCAGCGACTTCCAGCCAGTCGGGTATCGAGAGCGTGCCGCGATCCATGATCCAGGAATCGAGCGATTGTCCGGGGAGTGACTCGAACACGCCGAACGTCTTCTTGCCTTCTTTTTCCAGTCCAAGCAGGATGGCGACTCCGGGAACGGGCTTTCGCATCCAGTCGCGAGCGGTGGCCTGAATTCCGGTTTCCGTGACGAAGGGTTTCCGCACCACGTAGCGATCGCGGGTGGGATCGAAGGAATGGTCTTTGGTGCGTTCACGGGGGAGCGTGACTCGCTGAAACAAGTCCGTCGTCATCGAAGAGCTGGGGGAATTCTAACAGGGAGAGAATTCCTCACTGATTCACTTAAGTAAACTTAATAATCGTCGTTTTTGAATTAAAAGGGAGCTTTGGTTGACTTTTGCCCCGGTATTTTCAAGCTGGGGCCCATGGCCAAAGGATTTCAGCAAAACCAAGATCGCCTCAATGCTCTCAACCGACTGGGCAAAGATTTGGCGCGTCGGGCGAAGAGCAAGTGTGAGGTTTGCGAGGAAGCCGGCGTTCCGCTACGCGCTTACGAAGTGCCACCGGAGCCGAGCGAACCGGAACTGGATCATTGCGTCTTCATTTGTCAGACCTGCCAAGAAGCGTTGTCGAATCCCAAGAAAGCATTGGTGCCGAACGAATGGCGGGATCTGGGAAACACGATTTGGACGGAAGTTCCTGCGGTGCAGGTTTGCGTGGTGAGGCTCCTGCGCCGGATTGCGGAGAAAGAGCCGTGGGCTCAAGAGATGCTGGATGAGGCCTTTCTCAGTCCCGAGGTGGAAGAGTGGGCCTGAGAGAGGGCTAGGAAGAGCAAGCGATGCAAGTCGTTTGGCAATGGGAGAGTAGGATCGATCAGCGGCAGCCTGTAAAATGGCAAAAACACCACTATGCCAACGATCTTGAAAGCAGCCCTCGTGGTCGATCCGGGGAGAATCGTTCTCGATGAAAAATCCGGCGCGAACGACGGCCAGATCGAAGACGCCTACGAACGGTTCGCGAATCAGCGGGACGGCGTTCTGAACATCGCGATGACTCCATAGACACATGGATACTGACTGGCATCACGAATCCGAAGACGCCGTTCTACAGGCGCTGAACGTCACCGCAGGCGGTCTCTCTCAGGAGGAAGCGACGGAGCGGTTGCAAAGCCAGGGCCCCAACCGGCTCCCGGAGCCGCCGAAACGCAGTGCGCTGCTTCGGTTTCTGCTCCATTTTCACAATATCCTGATCTACGTCCTCCTCGGATCGGCGGTGATCACCGCATCGCTCGGGCACCTTACCGACACGTTTGTCATTCTTGCGGTGGTGATCGTCAACGCAGCGATTGGGTTCATTCAGGAAGGGAAAGCGGAGAAGGCGATGGATTCGATCCGTCGTATGCTCGCCCTTCGCGCCTCGGTGCTGCGGGACGGAACGCGCCACAGTGTCGATGGAGAAGAGCTGGTTGCCGGAGATATCGTCTTGCTGGAGTCCGGGGATAAAGTTCCCGCTGATCTCCGGCTTCTCCAGACCCGCAGCCTGCAGATTCAGGAAGCGATTCTGACCGGCGAATCGGTTCCAGTGGAGAAGGGGACTGAGTCTGTCGCCGTCGATGCGGCCCTCGGCGATCGTCAGTGCATGGCCTTCAGTGGCACGCTCGTCACCGGAGGTACCGGGAAGGGCGTCGTCGTCGCGACGGCGGCGGAGACGGAAATCGGGCGCATCAGCGGGATGCTTTCCGAAGTTGAGGTTCTCACCACGCCGCTC
This sequence comes from uncultured Verrucomicrobiales bacterium, assembly GCA_964351855.1. Classification (GTDB taxonomy): domain Bacteria; phylum Verrucomicrobiota; class Verrucomicrobiia; order Verrucomicrobiales; family DEV007; genus JBCDHN01. Next base: position 2,750 of record CAYGQD010000295.1, on the reverse strand, counting down.
GTCAATCAGATGAGCGTCTTTGCGAAATGGCTGACCCTCTTGATTCTCCTGCTCGCAGCGGTCCTCCTCGTGTTTGGATATTTCGTCGGGCATTTCGCGTTTTCGGAAATGTTTATGGCGGTTGTTGGCCTTTCCGTGGCCGCTATTCCTGAGGGCATGCCCGCCGTTCTCACGATCACGCTTGCGGTTGGGGTGCAGGCCATGGCCCGGCGCCATGCTATCGTGCGTCGATTGCCCGCGATCGAAACGCTGGGCTCCGTCTCGGTCATTTGTACCGACAAAACCGGGACGCTGACCCGGAACGAAATGGTTGCCGTCGCGGTGGTGACATCGGAACACCACTTCGGGATCAGCGGAGACGGATACGAACCGAAGGGCGTCATCTCTCTCGAAGACCGTGCGGTGAACGGAAGCGATCAGCGGGTTTTGAACGAACTGGGCCGGTCCGCAGCGCTATGCAACGACGCTTCTCTGTGTGAATCTGAGGGAGTGTGGAGCGTCGAGGGGGATCCGATGGAAGGGGCTTTGCTGGCGCTCTCTGCCAAGATTCGCGAGGATTTCCGGGAGGACAGCAGGACATGGTCACGCACCGACGCGATTCCGTTTGATGCGAAACATCGCTTCATGGCCACGCTGAATCATGACGAAAACCATGCGGTCATCTCCGTCAAAGGTGCTCCCGAGGAGATCCTGTCGATGTGCCGGGAGCAGCGTAGCGAGAGCGGTGAAACGGAAGTCCTCAACGAGGGGTTCTGGCACGAAAAAGTTGCCGAAATGGCGGAGCAGGGACAACGCGTTCTAGCCCTCGCAGTGAGGTCCGTTCCTTCGGAGCATACCGTCCTCGAATTTGCGGACGTTGAGCATCACCTCGTTCTCATCGGGCTGGTGGGGCTCATCGACCCGCCCCGTCCTGAGTCTGCGGCGGCGGTCGCTGAATGCCTTGAAGCGGGAATTGCGGTGAAGATGATTACCGGCGATCATAAGGGAACCGCAGCGGCGATCGGCAAACAGATCGGTTTGCAAAACCCCGACCGGGTGCTCTCCGGGGCGGATCTGGAATCGATGGATGACGCCGAGTTAGCATCTGCGGCCCTGGAAACGAACATCTTCGCCCGCACCAGTCCTCAGCATAAACTCCGTCTCGTTATGGCCCTGCAGTCGCGAGGTCTTACCGTCGCGATGACCGGGGACGGGGTCAATGATGCGCCCGCGCTCAAGCGTGCCGACGCCGGGATCGCCATGGGCGTGAAGGGGAGCGAGGCGGCCAAGGAAGCCGCGGAGTTGGTTCTTGCCGACGATAATTTTGCCTCGATTACGGCGGCGGTCAGGGAAGGTCGTACCGTGTATGACAACATCAAAAAGGTCATCAGTTGGACTCTGCCGACCAATGCTGGCGAAGCGATGACCATTATCGTCGCACTGCTCCTCGGCATGAACCTGCCGATCACCGCCGTTCAGATTCTCTGGATCAACCTGATCACAGCCATCACTCTGGGCATTGCCCTGGCATTCGAACCGACTGAAATGAACACCATGCGCCGAGCGCCGCGCCCGAGGGATGAACCGCTTATCACAGGCGTATTGGCGTGGCAAATCGTTCTGGTCTCGGCTTTGTTTTTCTCTGGCGTTTTCGGGATCTATGCCTACGCCACCGACAGGGGGTATTCTATCGAACTGGCACGGACCATGGCGATGAACACCCTCGTCGTCATGGAGATATTTTACCTGTTCTTCATCCGAAACATCTACGGAACGTCGCTCACTTGGAAGCTGGTCAAGGGCACTCCGATGATTTGGGCGACCGTCGCCATCGTCACCGTTGCCCAATTCGCGATCACCTATCTGCCGCCTTTGCAGACCATTTTCGGAACCGCCCCGGTGATGATCCTCGACGGCTTTCTCATTGTTGGTGTCGGAGTGGTTCTGCTCCTGATCATTGAAACCGAAAAACAAATCCGGTTGCGACTGCGGAATCCGTGATCCCATCGCAACGCCGAAGAATTTTCAGCGAACGAGGCCCTTGGTCAAAACGAGGTTGCCGTATTTCGCGGTATCGCCGGTGATGACGATGCAGAACGCGTTCCGGGCCTGCTCGTAAAAGGCGAAGCGCTCCAGCTTCTGAAGGCCGGGAGTCTCTGGCCAATGCGAGGAAATGCGGCTGGCATAGGCTGTTTCGACGGCGGGATCGGCTTGATCGCCTTCCACCGGAGCCATCATGAGGACACTGGCGTCGGTGTAGGTATCGAGCGGAAACAGGGGAAGGATCCCTTCAAGCAGGTCGGGAATCTTCAGTCCATCCGCCCGAATGACCTCGGGGCCGAGCGATTCGCCCGGGAAATGAGCGTCGGCCAGGACGATTTGGTCTCCGTGACCCATCCGGCAGAGGGTGGCGAGGAGATCGGGACTGAGAAGGGGCGAAATTCCGACGAGCATGAGTTCGGCGATTACGGGGTCAGCTCTTGGGCTCGTGCTTGGCTCGCTTCAGACAGGTTAGCGAGAGGGTAGGGAACGACCGAACCGTTGGGGAGTTTGAGGAGCACGTTTTCGCGATCCATCCGGATGAAGGTCGCCCGAATCGTTTTCCCTTCCTGATTGATCCAGTCTTCCTCCGTGGGGGCCATCATCATGGTGCCGGATCCCAGGGCATCCGAGAAGGTCCCGGGCGGTAGATCGAGAAACAGATCCTCGATGTTCTCCGGCATCGAGCCGCGTTCGCCCCGCGTTCCGTTGATCGGCGCGCCCTCCGAGAT
>CAYGQD010000294.1:0-7544 GCA_964351855.1 uncultured Verrucomicrobiales bacterium | reverse complement strand
GTTCCCCACCAATCGGGGCCCGGAGTTGGACGATTTCCGCGTCTTCGGTGATGCTCTCCCGAACTTTGGCGATGTTCTGATCCAGCTTTGCCAAACGAAGAGCTTTTCTGCCGTCCTCATCTCCATTTTCCTGAATCTCTTCGAGTAATTTTTTCTTCTCCGCTTCCTTTCGCCCCAATGAGGCGGTGCCGTAGGGTTCCACTAGCTCAAAGCCAGGAAACACCTTTCCTTCTCGGGCCTGACTCACCATGAACGAAGAGGAAGACTGGGCATCTGGGTGAACCAAAGCCAATTCCAACTTCGCAGTTTCTTCCAGTTTGCTCCGAATCTGATTCCGCTCTTCCTCGCTGATCCCCGGCATCTGTAACATGATCCGGTTATTTCCCTGCGGCGACATGCTTAAATCCGTCACCCCTCCTTCATCGAGGCGGCGTTGCAGCGTTCCCATGACGTCTTGAACCGCCTTGGCGTCGATTTCCTTCTCACCATCCTGTTGAATTTCGAGGACGAACTGGGTTCCACCCTGAAGATCGATCCCTTTTTGCATCGGGAAATTCAGGAAGAAAAAGAGCGTGAACGCAGCCACACCAACGGTGAGAGCCGTTCCGACCAAGCGACGCTTGACCACTTTCTCGATCGCGAAATAGGCGACAAACAGGCCGAACAAGCCCAACCCGATCCAGAAAATCAGCATCGGGTTCACCTTGAGCGCCTTCGCTTCTTCTGCGGCAGCCGCAGCCAACTCGGGCAGCGGATCCACAACCGTGGGCCCAATTTCCGATGCTTTGGCCGCTTCTACCGTAGTGGCAGCACCTTCCACGACCTCTTTCGGAACGGATTCCGCAGCGGCAGCGGCTTCGACCGCACCTTCCTTGACTGCGTCAACAGTTGCAGCCGCAGCGTTGCCAGCTTCTGCGGCGGCGGCTTCCACCGCCGTTCCTGTCGCTGCGGCAACATCAGCCGCAGCTTGACCCGCCTGAACGACAGCGTCACCTACGGCTTCGGTCACTTGTTGGGTAAAAACGAGCGCCTGAGAGAAAAATTCAATGTCCATAATCGAGAGAGAAACGGGGTTTTAGATCACCAAACAAACGGGGCAAATTAGTTGGCGCGCAGCTTCACTTCTTCTTTCGGCTCGTCATCGTCGTTCGATTCTTCTTCTTCCGAATCTGCGGCAGCCGCATCACTCTTCGAAATCACCGTGGCAATGCTGGATTTGTCGAACTTGAGCTTCACGCCTTCTGCGACTTTCACCGTCACCGTGCCTTTCGAATCATTCTTGTTGGCGACGATTCCGTGAATGCCTCCGGCGCTGATCACGCTATCTCCCACTTTCATGGCGGCGAGCTGGGCCTCCATTTTCTTCCGGCGCTGATTGTTGGGGCGCAGAATCAGGAAATACATCAGGCCGAACATGAGTAGCATCGGCACTATTAAGCCTCCGAGGCCACCGCCTTGTGGTGCGGCTGGCGCAGATTCTTGGGCCAAGAGGACGAAACTCGTCAAATCAAAGAGGGTCATTTAGTATAGGGACTATTAAGGTTGTGGTTTCTCTTGCCCAGCACGATAACGCGACACGAATTCCTCCCGGAACCGGGCAAAAGAGCCGGTTTCGATACCACACCTAACCTGATCCATCAAGCTCAGATAAAAATGGAGGTTATGCAGCGTTAACAGCCTCATCCCCAGAATCTCTCCTTGGGTGATGAGGTGGCGGATGTAACCCCGGCTGAAACCGGCGCAAAGCGGGTGGGTATTTTCTGAAATCGGGCGGTCATCCGTCTGAAAACGCTTGTTCTTCAGATTCAGGGTTCCGTCTTCCGTGTAAGCGGTTCCATGCCTTGCCACTCGGGTCGGAAGCACACAATCGAACATATCGACCCCGCGGGCCACCATCTCCACCAGCTGATCCGGCTGGCCCAACCCCATCGCATAGCGCGGCCGATCCTCCGGCAGAAACGGGACCGAATGCTCCACCGCCCGCATCATCTCCTCTTCCGGCTCACCCACGCTCACCCCACCGATCGCATAGCCATGGAAATCCAGCTCCACCAGCTTCTTGGCACTTTCCTCCCGCAAATCAGCGAACGTCGATCCCTGGACGATGGCAAACAGCTGTTGCTTGGCGGGATCCGCGTTCTCATCGAACCACGTTCGGCAGCGCGTCTCCCATTTCAGGGTCAGATCCAGACTCTTCGCCGCGTAATCGCGCTCGCAGGGATAAGGTGGGCACTCATCGAACGCCATCACGATATCACTGCCCAACGCCGACTGAATCTCCATCGACGTCTCCGGACTCAAAAACATCGGCGAGCCATCCAGGTGACTTTGGAATCGCACCCCATCTTCTTCGATCTTGCGCAGCTTCGCCAAACTCCAGACCTGAAAACCACCGCTGTCCGTCAAAATCGGCCGATCCCAGTTCATGAAGCCATGCAGGCCCCCGAACTTCGCCACGATCTCAGGGCCCGGGCGCAACCAGAGATGATAGGTGTTCCCCAGGATAATCTGGGCCTCCAGTTGGACCAATTCCGCCGGGCTGACCGCCTTGACCGTCCCCTGCGTCCCCACCGGCATAAAAATCGGCGTCTCAATCACACCATGCGCCGTCGTCAGTCGACCACGGCGAGCCTTGGAATCCGGATCCGTCTGGAGAAGTTCGAACATGCGCAACCTCTACCCTAAAATCGGGGACGCGCCAGTCGGGGTGGGTTATGCGGATTCCGATTGATGAGGGAACCAACCTAGACAGCCGGAGACAAACGCGTCTCCGGCTGTCACCGGTTCCTCAAGCACCGAAACTCACGGGTCGATCAAGTTGACCGCCAGCTGTTCCGGAACTTTGGCGTAGTGGACGAACGCCATCGAGAAGCTGCCTCGCCCAGCCGTGGCTGAACGCAGATCCCCGATGTAGCCGAACATTTCCGCGAGGGGGACCTCGGCTTCGACTTGCTTGGCGTTGCCGCGATCCCTCTGGGCCAGAACCATCCCGCGACGCCGGCTCAAATCACCGATCACGTCTCCGAGATGGCTCTCCGGCGCGGTCACTTCGACCTTCATCACGGGCTCCAAAATCACCGGGACCGATTGCTCGGCGGCCGCACGTAAGGCGGCGTTCCCAGCGATCTGGAAGGCCAGCGCGGAGGAGTCGTTCGGGTGAGTATCACCGTCGATCACGGTCGCTTTGAAGTCGACAACCGGGTAACCGGCCAGCAAGCCACTCGCAGCACGGTCGCGAATTCCACGTTCGATCGCCGGAATGAACTCCGCCGGAATCGTCCCACCGGAAATGCGGCTTTCGAATTCCAGGCCGGTTCCTCGCGGCAACGGCTCAAAGCGGATCGTGACCTGCGCGAATTGGCCCGGTCCCCCACCCTGCTTTTTGTGACGATGGGTCACTTCACAAGGCTGGGTCAGGGTTTCGCGGTAGGCAACGAGGGGCGTTCCGAATCGCACGGCGATGCCGAGTTCTTCGAGCGCCTCACGCTTCATCTGCAAGTGTAACTCGCCCATGCCGCTGAGCAGCATTTGGCCAGTTTCCGGGTGCGTCATCAGGCGGAGCGTCGGGTCTTCACGGAGCATGCGCTCCAGCGCGGCGGCCAGCTTGTCGCGTTCCTCACGGTTCGCGGCTTCGACCACCACACTGGTTACCGGCGGCGGCACTTCGATGGGCTCGAGCACGATCTCATGCCCGGGCGCACAAAGCGTGTCACCGGTCCGCGCGGACTTGAATCCACTCAGGGCCACGATGTCGCCAGCCACCGCCAACTCCATCGCTTCCTTCTCGGCTGCATGCATCCGGTAAACGCGACTAACACGCTCCCGTTTCGCTTCGCGAGGGTTCCAGACTGAATCGCCGGGTCTTAGCACGCCAGAGTAAACTCGGACGTAGCTGAGATGACCGTGATTCTTGTCGATCGCCGTCTTGAAGACTAACGCGGAGAACGCAGCGGACGCATCCCCTTCAGCAGGTTCCGGCAGGTAGTCCACGATTCCGTCCAACAGCGGCTGAACGCCCTTATTCTTCAGAGCGCTACCACAGAGAACAGGCACGAAGGCACCTTCCCGAACGCCACAGCGAATCGCCCGCATCACCGCTTCGATCGAAACTTCGCCACCCGCCAGGAACGCTTCCGCGACTTCGTCATCGAAATCCGCGATTCGCGCCAAGAGCTGGGCTCGCGCCTTCTCGACCACGTCGCGCAGCTCCCCGGGAAGGGGTTCTTCGCAAACGTCGCGACCGTCTTCTTCTGGCCACGTTAGGGCACGGGAACGCAACAGGTCCACGACCCCAACCAACGCGGCTTCCGAACCGATCGGAAGTTGCAGAGGCAACGGCTCCACCCCGAGACGCTCTCGAATCTCCGCGCAAACGCGGTCGAAATCCGCCCCGGCACGATCGAGCTTATTGATGAAGGCAATCCGCGCGACGCCGAAGTCATCGGCCAAGCGCCAATTCGTCTCCGTCTGCGGCTCCACTCCAGCCACGGCGTCGAACACGACCACCGCGCCGTCGAGCACCCGCAGGGCGCAACGCACGTCGATCCCGAAGTCAATATGCCCGGGCGTGTCGATGAGGTTGATGGCATGATCCCGCCAAGCCACCGTGGTCGCGGCGGACGAGATGGTGATCCCGTGCTTCCGCTCCAGGTTGCCAGAATCCATCGTCGCGCCACCTTGATGGACTTCGATGGTTTTGTGGATCTTGCCGGTGAAGAAGAGAATCTTTTCACTGACGGTGGTTTTGCCAGCATCAACATGAGCGATGATACCGATATTTCTACGTGGGTTAGGGTTCGTTTTCATAAGAACCTCCTTTCGATGGTAAGCCGGATTCCCCGCGCGGAGGTAAGGAACGGCGCAGGAATCACTTCGGATGAAATTTGCGCCGAAATTTTTCGGCAGCATCAAGGCAGCATCAAGGCGGAATCGACCGGAACATAGTGAACTACGTGAGGTGGATTCCAACGCAGGGGCTGTGAAAAAGGGCAAGCAAATCATCTGGAGTTATTTCTGCGCCGTTCCTTAGGCACAATGGGGCCCGGAAGTTTGGGGTGCACGCCATGGAACAGCGACAGGCTGATCCGAGAAATCGCGTGCGGAACTGAAATTCAAAGCCCGACCATTACTTCCTCGAACGGAGGAGCGTCGGCGGGCTTGGTTAGCTGAATTTCAGAATCATGATAACAGGTTATCAATCGCATGTGTTGCATCATTGGTCAAGCCTGATCGTGGCAGCCTCACCCATACACCCCATCCAGCTTCCAGGCGTCACCCTCTCGAAACAGCCGGTAGAGCACTCCATTCTCCAACTGAATATCCCAATCCTGACGGACCCAGGGAAAGCGATCCCACCAGTCGCCCGACCCTAACCATGGACCACGACTCTGAGTCACGGTGCCACGAATCGTGGAACTGGCGATGGCGCGGGGACGCTTGGCGGGATCAAGCTCGACGGTGATACTTTGGGGTGGGCGAAAGCGGCGCAGAGGAAGCCCGAGGAAGGGCGTTGGGAGAGGTGCCCGGGCTTTCGGGCTTGGTTCCTGGCGGTCTTCCCTGAACTCGGTGAGGCGGAAAGCATCGGCTCGATGGCTGGGGAGCAACTCGGGCGTGCCGACGTTTCCCGCGCCTAACAACGCTTCTAACCGCGCCAAGGTATCCGCGAAGCGATTGGGATCGCGCAGGCTCGATTCGAAGAGGTGAAACTGGTGCTTGCCGACTTGGGTAGGGCTGGCGTCGAGAGAGACGGCGGTGATGGGGGCGGAGGCGACGAAGTCATCGAGATGACTCTGGAGCATGCCGAAGAGGAGTTCGAGGTTCGCGCAGGGATCCGGCACCCGAAAGGAGCGCTCATACCAGCCTCCATCGTCGAACTTGAGGGTGAGAAAGAGACGCTCGGCAACGAGGTAGCTCGCGGTAAGCCGGGCCACAATCTTTTCGAGCATGCGGCGCAGTAAAAAGAGGAGCGGCTCCAGGCTGGTGACCTCGTATTCCAGCTCCGCAGATTGCGCGAAATCCACCGTAGGGCGCACCAGTTTCAGCAACCGACGACGCGTTCCGGAAGCATGATCCCAGAGCACCCCGGCTTCAGGCCCCAGACGCTCCGTCACTTGATGGCGAGGAAGACGGGTGAAATCGCCGAGCGTTTGAATGCCCCAGGAATCCAGAATTTCGTAGCTGAGTTGGCCAGCCTCTCGATCCGGCTCTCGCGAGGTTTTGACCGATCCCTGAATCGCGGCCACTTCGGCCAGGACCGAAATCGGGAGTGGCTCAAGGAAGTTGCGAACCTCCGTTTTGGCGTCGCGAACGATCGTGATCGGGTCGGCAGACTTCGCCGCGAGGAGGGCCAAATCCGGGTTCGCCGCGAAGCCGACTTGAGCGGGTAACTCCGTGCCGGCCAGCCAGTCGATCAGGTTCTGACCCAGCTTGTTGGGCGCTTGCGCGATTCCCAAGACGTCCAGAGTGGCCACTCCATCCGCCGTCGCCTCAAAGTCCGGCGTAAAGGCTCCGGCGCAGTCGAGGAGATCACTTTGCGCATGGGCTTCGTCTTCCGGGCTGTGGTTGAGCAGGAGCAATTCCGCGCAGCGTGCCTGTCCCTGAACTGCGGTCATGCCCAGCTCCACATTTCGCGCGGCGGCGGCCTCCGTGCGCTGGAGAATTCTGGCTTTGCCGCGTTGCTTGCGCGTCTTCGCCGCCTGACCGGAGCTATCCAGAAGAACGACGGGTTTCCCTTCCAGCTCCGGGCGATGCCGAAGCTGCGCGGTGAGGTGAAAGTTCGGAACGTAGATCGCGGCAAACATGTTTAGGAACGGCTCTGGAATCACTTCCGATGAAATTTGCGCAGAAATGTTTCGTCAGCATCAAGGCGGAATCGACCGGAGCGTAGTGAACTACGTGAGGTGGATTCCAACGCAGGGGCTGTGAAAAAGGGCAAGCCAATCATCCGGAGTTCTTTCTGCGCCGTTCCTTAGGCCGTCAGGCGCTCCAGGGAGGCTTCCGATTCGAATCTGGCGCGAGCCACTTTCGCAACGATCCGCGTCCCCAAATCCGCCTGCAAGGTATCGAGCGCATCCAGGGTGAATCCGCGTTCCAAGGTCACGCGAAGATGCGCGCTGGGAATCGTCCGTTCCGGCGTCAACACGATCAAGGTGGTCCCCGTTTGCTCGACCAAGGCCCGCAGCCGATGCCAACCACTGCTCGGGAGGCGGCGAATTTCTCGCACCGGCGTTGGTTGGAAATCCACCACCACGTGAGGCAAATTCCCATCCCGCAACAGCCAATCCGTCGCCTTCATCGCATCGCCGATCTTCCGACAACGCATCCAGAACAACCAACGACACGCTTCCTCCCCGAGCGATTGCGGATCAAAGCTGTCCCGGGCATCGACCAGAGCCAGATGCTGCTTCTGCTGCGCCATGCGACGCAACAAACTGGCGAACACGAACCCGCCGCCACAGCTTTCCTGCGGGCTCACGATCTCGGTGATCTGACGCTGCCGGATGCCGATGCCGTCCAGCGCCCGAATCCCGGTTTCCAGCTGATCC
>CAYGQD010000293.1:0-7692 GCA_964351855.1 uncultured Verrucomicrobiales bacterium | reverse complement strand
CAGCTGCTGCACGAATTTTTTGAGGAAGGCGGGAGAGGCCCCGATTGGCCCGAAGAAGAAGCTTGCGCGCTTCCGAATCGCCTTCCACGGCGAGGATTTCGAGCATTCGCAGATCGGTTTCTTCAGGAATCAAGTGTGACTCCCCCCAAAGCGAAAGCACCTCATCCATTTTCTCGTCAATCTCCAAGGAACGCTCCGCATATTCCAACTGGAGCTCGACGACCATTTTTAAGGCATCGCCATAGTTTGAAGCGCTACACAGTAGGTCAATCTGCCGCATTTCGAACACAAAATCTTCCTCAACCGGACTTTCGTGCCCCTTCACTTCCATCAACGGGGCAGCCTCAGCCAACTGCGCCACTGAGGACATTTTAGGCTGTAACGAGGCACCTGAGAAAACCAAGCAACCCATGACAGTTACGATAGCCACAATAGCCACTGCTTTGTCAGCGAGGTTCCAGGAAGAATCCGATTGGGAGGGATATTGGAAAGGTTGGTCCACAGAATTTCCACAATCCTGGACCAAGAATTATAAAATTCAAATTATCGCGACTTAATTTTTAAATTTTTCCAATTTTTGATAAACATCACTCGGTTCGAACCTTGAAACTCAGCTGCCAACGCTGTTGCGAAGGGAGGTGCTGCATCCAAAGCTCAAGGTTTCCCATCTCCGTCACAACCGCTTGAATTACCACGGGAATCATTTCTCCTGGCGAATGGCCCTCTAAAACGGGGAGTTCGACCTTTAAACTCGAGGTTTCTTCCAAATTTTTCTCCGCGTTTTCAACGATCTCACCCGGTTGGTCACCACTCCGCACCCCCGATGAAAGGAAGCGGAAGTCAGCTTCCTGACCGGTAATAAGGCCAAACTCGCGGCCTTCCAGAACCTGCTCGCTCCCTTCTTCCATTCCCTGAGGAACCACGCACACAGCTTTCAGCGGTGGCCTGAAGCCTGGAATCGCTGGCATGGAGGATTCCAAGCCAACGTAATAACTTCTTGCCGTTCCAGCCTTGATCCGGAGGCCCTTACCGCTGGCACGATTTCGACCATAGACCGCAGCGCCCTGAGCCACCGCTAGATCGGGTTGAAAACCGGCTAATTCCCGGGGCGCGACGCCGTCATTCCAACTGGCGAGAAGTTCAGTGATGCGTTGCCGAACAGCCTCCGCTTTGAAAACACCCCCATTAAAGAGCACTGCGCTCGGAAGCAGCAATAATCCACCATTGGGTGAACGTGGAGCGCCTTCCAGTAGGCGGGATAGCTCTTCACTGGCTTCCACATTTTGCTGACTCCGGGTCAGGAACCGGGCCAAGTGTTTACTCACCACCGGATCACTGGCGTAGGGCAGTCCAAACTCCTGCAACCCGCTCCGGGCGGATTCCTTCGGTAGATCGATTATCTCCGTCATCGGGAAAAAGCCGTCCAGAATCACTTGGTCCAGGGTCGCGCGATCGAGTTTGGTGGAAAGAGTTTTCGCCAGCAGACTGGAACCTCTGGATGGAACTGAGATCGGTGCCTCATCCAAGTCTTCTCTCGAGAACAACGTTTCTTTTGCCTGGCGACATCCCTGGAGCAGTGAGCGCAATTGCCAAGAATCGATTTCCGTCCCGTTCTCGGCCATTTTGGCTTGGAGCGTGTAGGCCAAGGCTAGATCCATGTTGTCGCCCCCCAGCAAAAGGTGTTCCCCGACGCTGATCCGCTCAATCTCCAAATTCCCGTCCTGATCAGCAATCGAAATCAAACTGAAGTCCGCCGTTCCTCCTCCTACGTCACAAACCAGCACAACGTCGCCGGCTTTGACTTGGCTGCGCCAATCCGCCCCGGTCTGCGCAGTCCAGGCATAAAAAGCAGCCTGCGGCTCCTCCAAAAGCACCACGTTTTCCAAACCCGCTTGGGCGGCGGCCTCCAACGTCAGGTTACGAGCCACTTCGTCGAACGAAGCGGGAACCGTGACCACAATTTCTCCTTCCGCAAGATCCTCGGACTTTCCCGCCGCTCGAAACCCTTCTTTGAGATGGCGCAAATAGCCGCAAACAACTCCGAATGCGGAACGCTTCGTGTCAGCCGCGATCTCCGAGCCCCAGGGAAGAACTTCACTCTTCGGATCGACATGGGAATTCGAGAGCCAGGATTTGGCCGATGTAATCAGGCGATCCGGGATCATCGCCCCGTGTTCCCGCGCAAACTGACCGCGAATCGCTGAATCTGAGCCATCGTCCCAGGGGACACGGGCCAAGGTTTCGGGGAACTCCGCTTCGTTGGGGAGATATGTTGCGCTGGGGAAGGTGGGTTTGCCTCCAAGTGCGTTGACTCCCAACACCTGGGGAATCTCCAGGATTTCAGGGGTCTCAGCACCATTCAAATCGGTATACGCCAAAGCGCTGTTGCTCGTACCAAGATCAATACCAAGGGAAAATTTCATCACAATAACAGGCGGCGAAAGAGTCTGGATGCAAGGAGCAAGCTCGATCCTGATCGCACCAAGTTGAAGGTTAGGCTTGATTCAACGTTTCCATCAAAAAAAAGCCGCATCTCGGTAACGAGATGCGGCTCTTCAAAGACTTAAAAACAGATGATGGTTTACTCCACAACGGTCATCACGCCTTTCATCAGCGCAAAGTGACCAGGAAAGGTGCAAAGATAAGGATACAGGCCGGGCACCGCAGGAACTTCGAACTCCAAAACGTCAGTTTCGCCGGGCTGGATGAGCTTCGTATGGGTCATCACCGTCTCTGGATCATCGGGGATATAACCTTTCGCCATTCCTTGCGGATCGGCCATCAGCGCCATCGCACCCTGAACCAAAGCGGCCTCTTTACCTGGATGAGCGATAACGAGATTGTGCGGTTGGGGAATTGCGTCAGCCGGCACCACCAGCGTCAGTTTTACTTTCGTCCCGGCCTTCACGGTGAATTCTTTGATGTCGTAAAGGAACTGCATCTTGTCGGTCGTGATCGTGATCTCAGAGACCGGATCAGCAGCGGAAACCTGAGCGGCAAAGCCGACGCAGAGGAGAGAAAGAGTAATGTTTCGGAGGGTAGTGTTCATCATAAGTCAGTTCGATTTGGTAAAGGTGCGTGGATGCTCCACGCGGCACATTTGACGAGAAACGAGCAGGTTCGCTCAATGATTTAGAGTCGAGGATGCTACACGGATTCTGAATGACCGCAAATTTTTACGATTCGTAAAGATGGAATCTTAGGCCTAGCATGGGGAGTTGCAGTCTGCGGAATCGCTTCCAGTCCATGACGGCACCAGCGGTGGCCAGCGCGTCTGCCAGCCCCGCATCAGGAGCTTCCACGGTCACCATGCGCCGACCGTTTACCGTCCCCGTTCCCAGCGGATCAAATATGTGATGAAAATGCCCATCCTGATCGAAGCGATATCCCGAGCCGGCTGAGGTGGCTAGTCCGCCATATACCACTTTCTTCTGGTCCAAAATGCCGCCGATCCCATCTTCTGCGGCAATTCCCACAGTCCACCCGTCTTCTCCTGGCGGAGGCCCCAGCGCGCAGAATTCGCCGAGGTTCACCAGGGCGTGGGTGATGCCTAGCCCAAGCAGATAGCGCGCTATTTTTTCAGAAACAAATCCTTGTGACAACCCATTCAGAGTCAGGGCCATCCCCGGATCCGCAAATTCCACCTTACCGTCATCAAATCGAACCTTCTCGAAGCCCAGCTTCGAGCGAGCTTCAGCGACTTTCTCTCCCGGTGGCCCGTCTTTCGCATCCGGGTTCGCCTTAAAATATTGATCGTAGAGTTCCCAAAGCGGCTGAACGGTGGGATCAAAGGCTCCATCCGTCATTTCGTGCACCTCACGAGAAAGCTTGAGGGCATCAATAAACTCATAGGGAGGATCGGAAAGTTTTCCGTCTCGATTCAGCCGTGAGATGGGGGAATCGGCGGCGCTCAGGGAAAAAATAGCCTCCAGTTTGACGATCTTGGCATAGGCCTTTTCCATGATCTCTTGGGGATCGATACCTCTTTCCCCGAGAAACAGGATCGAGCAATCGGTCCGGAAGGCTTTTCCCGACCACTTCCAAATCCGATTTCCCCGCTCATTGAGCCACCCGGCGAATCCGGCGGCGCCGACCGCACCACCTAGGGCCAATAGTTTCCGACGATTCATGGTTCTTTCGACGTCATAATGCCCCCAGTTGACGTGAATTGCATGACGAATTTCTGTTCCTCCCACCCCTGCAATAGGGTCCAGCGAGCGGTTGACATCGCCTCAAGCACTCACTACGGCTGACCAACCGGCATCGAACTCCATGAAACTTCTTCTCTCTCTTCTCCTTCTCTCCGTGATTTTTGTCAGTGGTTGCCTTCCCCAAAGTAGCGGGAGCCGGGGGATTGAAGTCGTGGGATCCAATGACGTAGTCGCAGATCTGGCCCGCGTGATCTTGGGCGAACTCCCTAATGCGACGGTCGTCTCGCTGTTTCCAACGGGTTCCGACCCTCACCTCAACCAAATCTCCGGGGAGTCCAAGGCCAATATCGCCAGAGCTGATGTGATTCTTCTTTCCGGAACCGAAAGCGAATCTCTGGCGGATGTCATTTATGAGGCCCGAAGCCCGGAGTCTTTCGTCCTGGATGTCGTCAGCGCGATTCCGACCGACGAACTGCTTCCTCTCGCGAACAGTGAGGATCTTACGGATGCCCATGTTTGGGGCGATCCACGCCTTTGGGAACAGTGCATTGACGTGGTGTTAGCCGCGCTGGGTGACAAACTTCCGGATCATCGCGGAACTCTCGAGCGCAACGCGGAAGCCTATCGCCAAGAATTGGTCGATCTTCATCATTGGGCGACGCTGCGAACCAGCCAGCTTCCGGAAGCCAAACGAACCTTGATCACGTCTCACGAAAGCTTCCGCTACTTCGGAAAGGCCTATGGTATTGCCGTTTTCGGGATTCACAGCTCATCGAATCAAGCCGACCCCGATCCCAGCCGCGTCGCTGAACTTTCCCAACTGATCAACGAGAAGAAAGTCTTCGCGATTTTCCCGGAATTCGGGCTCAAACCGGATGCAATTCGCGCTTTGGCCGGTTCCTCCGGAACCACCGTGGCTCCCGCGCTCTACTCCGGTTCGCTCGCCGACCCCGAGGGAACTCAATCCCTGGGAAGCGAAGTGTATGGAGTCGGGACCTACCTTGGAGCGTTCCGCTACAATGTCGATGTCTTGGTTGAAGCATTGAAATAACCCATGTTTTTCGTGAGGGCCCTCCTCGCTTGCCGAAACCCGAAGCCGAGTGTTTGTTCCCTCGTGTTTCAGATCATTTTCAACGAAATCAGCGCAGCGGAGATCTCCGCGATGCCGACCATGCAGCAACTGGACCTCTTAGCCGAGTTCAAAGTCACTCCGGAAGAACTCGAGAATCTGGACGAACATCGGTTCGGCAAACTGGAGCGGGACGGGAAAGAACTCTTTCGGTATCGCGCTCATGAGATGCGGATTTACTTCGAGCTCGAAGAAGACAGCGTCGTCGTTCACCGCGTCCTCCACAAAAACACCTTCCAAGATTTCCTCTATCGGGCCAGCTTGCCAATTTCCGAGGACGAGGAGTTGTCGAAAGCGGGCGGTTTCTGGAAGTTGATCGAAGAAGGCGAGCGTGCCCGTCGCCTCTAGAGGGTCGTCAGGTAGGCAAAGCTTTGGCAAATACTGGCAAGCGGATCGGGAGACTGATCTTGCTCGACGTGACAGTGCTGCACCCCGAGTTCTTCCGCAGCTTCGAGAATGGGCTCCATCGGGATGATTCCATCGCCGAGTTCTTGAAACGCATCATTTGGGAATTTCCCAAACTCGGGGAGGTCGATTCCAGATTTCAGGTCTTTGAGGTGGAGTTGCGCGACCCTTCCCTCGAGACGGCGAAGGAGGTCGAGCGGATCGACGCCACCGGCTTTGACCCAGAAAATATCGACCTCAAACTGCATCTCCGGAGCGAATTCGTCCATCAAGACATCGTAACCGGTGCGCTCACCCTCCATCGGTTTGAATTCGAAGGCGTGATTGTGATAGGAGAGTTGGATTCCGGATTTGCGAGCTTCCACGGCTGCCAAATTGCACGTTTCAGCCACATCCTTGTAGTCATCCAAGTTCTTTCGATTCCGATCTTCCAAATAAGGAATCACGAGATGGGTCAGACCCGCTTCTCCGGCTTGGTCCAAAATTTCGGCGAACGGAACCAGCCCCTGATCGCTCGGATTCACCACAGAGTTCCAGGTAAAGTGGCTTGAGTTGACCGTCAGCCCTGATGCTTTGGCCGCCGCAAGCATCGGCTCGCAATTGGGAAAATCGTAACATTCCACTTGGTGATAGCCAGCGTCCGCGACCGCTTGGATCGTCCCCGGCGTATCGGCCTTTAACTGGTTTCGGAGCGTGTAGAGCTGAATTCCGATCTCCTCGCGATAGGCATTGTCCGGATCCAGGGCGAAACTCGGGAGAGAACTTGCGGCAAGGCTGGCGGTGGTGGCAGAAAGAAAGTGACGACGATTCATGAGGCAAATCCTGACCAGAAAATGGACGCGAATCGAGCATTTCTTGGACTTTTGTTGTCCGATTTCGAGAATTGGTCTCGTTTAGGCTATTGTAGCTTCTTCCTATGATTCGCCCTGTTTTGTTTGCCCTCCTTGTCGCCCTTCCCACTGCGTTTGCGGTCGAAGACTTCGATCTTCCGCTCGAGCCCTTCTTCGAGCAACACTGCTACAACTGCCACGACGACGCATCGGCCAAAGGAGGATTGGATCTCTTTTCCCTCGATCGGGATCTTCATAACGAAGCCGCCCAAGCGAAATGGGTCCGCATTTATGATCGGGTGATGCGCGGGGAAATGCCGCCGGAGCAGAAATCGCAACCGACGCGTGACGAGAAGGTGGCGTTCAGCAAGCAACTCGCCCCTTCCTTAGCCGCCGCCCATGCGGAACACAAAGGAACGGTCCTTCGTCGGCTCAATCGAAACGAATACGAGAACACGCTCAATGACCTCTTTGGAACTCGCGCAAGGGTCGCCGAATTGTTGCCGGAAGACGCGCGTTCGCACGAGTTTGACAACGTAGGCGAGGCCCTCAGCATCAGCGTGGTACAGATGCAACGCTACTTGGATGCCGCCCAGATCGTCCTGGACGAGGCCATTGCCCGTGACACGTCCAAACCCGAGAGCAAAACCGTCACCTCCAGCTACCTCGACACCAGAGATGCAAAAACCCACCTCGGGAAATCCTGGCTTCAGGTGGGCGATGCCGTCGTTTTCTTCCAGCGCAAAAACTACCCCACCGGAATGCTTCGTGACGCCAGAGTCAGCCAACGCGGTCGCTACAAAATACGGGTGACCGGCTATGCCTACCAGTCTGACACACCCATCACGATGTCGATTGGTGCGGGCACCTACCAGCGCGGCCAACCTTCCCTCACGTTCGACTACGTCCCGGTTGCTCCCGGAAAGCCTCAGACCATCGAAATCGAAACCTGGATCGAGGGGAACTACATGATCCAACTCGAGCCCGAAGAAATCGGAGACTTTCGCCATGAGATCCGGGCGAACGGGTTGGAAAACTATCAAGGACCGGGTTTAGCCATCCAGAAAGTGGAAGTGGAGGGTCCACTCATTGAAGAATGGCCCAGTCGTGGTCATCGTCTGATTTTTGACGGGATCGAGCGGCGCGAAAAAGAACCATCGAATCCCGACCAGAAAAC
>CAYGQD010000292.1:0-7709 GCA_964351855.1 uncultured Verrucomicrobiales bacterium | reverse complement strand
TAAAATCAGCCCGCCGCCCACGCCCGTGCCCAGGGTGATGCAAACCACATTCGCGAGCCCCTTGGCCGCCCCACATTTCCACTCCGCGTAAGCCATCGCATTCGCATCATTCTCGACCACGACCGGCTTCTTGATGCGCTGGGTCAAAATGTGCTTCAGCGGAATATCATGCCAGCCCGGCACGTTCGTCAGATTATAAACAAATCCCGCCTCGAAATCGACAAACCCCGGCACCCCCACGCCCACCGCCGCCACATCATGATCCGCGCTCAGCTTCCCGATCGTCTCCACCATCGCCTCGACCAAGGCATCGACGCCCGGATAGCGCTCCGTGGCGATCGGATCACAGGTCGCGATGATGTTCTCGCCTTGGCAGACGCCGAATTTGACCGACGTTCCGCCAAAATCCATGCCGATGGTGAGAGGAGTATTCATGATTGGGCCGACGAATACCCCTGGATTCTGGCGGGATCAACCCCAGCCTGAAAGAGGTGCGCGAGCCCGAAGGCGATGAGGCCGCCCACGACTCCGCCAGCGTGGCAAATCACCAACGGAGTGCCTACCATCCCGAAATGGAGAATTTCCAGGAAGGCGGTCCCGGTTGCCACTTCCCAAGCGCATTTGATGAGGAGCAGGCCGAGACTGATTACCCCAAACCACCAACGTTGTTTCCCTCGTTTCCGTCCCATCGCCATCGAATCCAACGCCACCACCGCCATGAGCCCGTGGGCGACGCCGGAGAGCCCGCAGAGGCCGATTTCACCAATCTGCGGAGCCCACCAAAGGCAGGCGAGCAAGGCTCCACCCCCCGAGCATCCCACCATGAACCAACGCGCCCCGAGCGACTGATTCCGCAGTTCTGCGTAGAGAAGAAGGAAGGCGGACGCGTCCAGCAAGAGGTGATACCAGCTGATGTGGACCAAGGGATGGGTCAACAGCCGCCACCATTCTCCTTCAGCGAAACGGCCCGGCAGAAAGCTGAAGTCGCTCGCGGGGGAACCTCCGAGGAAGAGCGGTAGATTCAACCAACCGAGCACTGCTGCGAATCCAATGAGGTCCCATCGCCGATTGGTATTCGTTTTCTGAGCGTTCATCTTACGAAACAGAAATGAGGGGCGGAGGCTTCTCGTCCTCCGCCCCGGGGTTTTTGACTTACTTGGCCATCGTTTTCCGACGCCAGTATCTGGCGAGAGCCACCATCCCGATGAAGAGCGGCCCAACCGGCCCGGTTCCTCCTCCGCCGCCACCCAATCGGATTCCCGGAGTTGGCTGGCTCGTGGAAGTCGGCGTCGCGGGAGAAGAGACGCGCGGAAGTCCGGGAGAGGTACCCTGGCGCACCACCTCTGTGACCTCTTCACGATCAATCGGCCCAAGGCCTGCGATCGCTTGATCTCGAATCGCTTCCAGTTTCCGTTCCCGTTCCTCGCGAGCTTGCCGATCGCGAGCAAGACGAACCGTGTTTTTCCGGTCAATCTTCCAGCGCTGATATTCAGAGTCGTTCTCCAAAACCAGGAACGAGGTGTATTCGCTCACGATCGAGTAGGTTTCCCCAAGACGGACAATCTCATCAATGACTCGATCACGGTTTCCGGTCCGGTCCGCCTGCTTCTGCAATGCATCCAATCGATGCCACGCCCACATCCGATCGATTTCCGGATTGGCGGGATCGCGGCTCGCAAAGTCCAAGGTCGCGACCTGATCCCA
Organism: uncultured Verrucomicrobiales bacterium; assembly: GCA_964351855.1. Lineage (GTDB taxonomy): Bacteria > Verrucomicrobiota > Verrucomicrobiia > Verrucomicrobiales > DEV007 > JBCDHN01. Next base: position 6,005 of record CAYGQD010000292.1, on the reverse strand, counting down.
GGCCACCCCGTTGATCTGCCCCGTCAGGCGAACCTCCCCTTCGCCCGGATTCGAATACCGCCCGTAAATTCGAACCGGCGCTCCATGGTAGAGATTCGGGACCAGGGTCGGGACTACGTCAAAGGCACCGATCCCCGCCAAGGTGAGTTCGAGATCAGAGGCCGCCGGGCGCGTTAATTTGCGGCGAAACGCGGCCGCTTGGCGCTTGAAGTTGTCGCCCTGCGAAACGAACGCGGCCAGTCCGCCAGAGTCTTCCGCAATCTGCTCAAGCAGCGCCCGATTCACATCGTTGCCGACCCCGATGCAGAAGACGCGAGCGTTCCTGGGGCGCGCCTCAATCGCCTCCAACAACACCGCGCGCTCCGCTTGATCCGTGAGCCCGTCACTCAGAATCACCACGTTCAATGGCCGATCCGAATCCGCAAAGCGGTAGGCCGTTTCCACGGCTGGTTTGAGCGCGGTCCCTCCCGCAGCCTCGGCCGAACCAAGAAACTCGCGACTCTGACCACGACTTTCCGCGTTCGCCGCTTGCAGCTGATTGAAGGCGAGGCTCGGCGCGATGTTAAACGTCATCACCTCAAAGCGATCTCCTTCTTCCAGCGTGTCAATAAAGGCCGAGACACTGTCCTTGGAGAGCAACAATTTACGGTCATCCCGCATACTTCCGGAGACATCCAGAACGAAGACATAGTCCATCCCCACATCCCTGGCTTCCAGCTCTTCACCAGCCGTCAGCGTCAGGCAGAAATAGCCGTCTTCTCCAGGTTGTTTTGAGGTGATCAGATCCACTCTCGTTTGCGCCCGCCCCACCTGATGCGCCAAAATCACGTCGCGAGCAAGACTGCCTCCGGTCGATTCCAAATCCGCTTGGAAATAGTGGGGAGAGTGCGCCGCGATCACGAATTCGTCCCCGTGACTGGGGCTCTCCATCGCCGCAATCGGCACCTCCGAATGAACGTTGAAGGAAATGGCGAAGCGTCCGTGAATCCGAGAATCCACTTCCCCCGGTCGGGTCGAAGTCGCCAGCGGATAAACGTAGGTGCCCCAGTCATCATCGTAGTTCAGCTCTTGGTAATAAGAGATCTTGACCCGCTGCTCCGCGTTCGCATTGATCGGGAAGATCCGCATCTCGAAGGATCGGAAATCAACCTGTTCCAAAAGTCCCGGGTCTTCCCGGGTCGCCTTGTAGCTCTCATAGATTTCGCGAGCGCGTTCCTTTTCCAGAACTTCGCCCACCATCTCCTTCCCGTTGATCCACATGCTAAAGTTGGCCACGGAGGCACCTTCCGGAACGGGAAAGGTGTAAAGCGCTTCCACCTGGCGGTTTTCCGTATTCAGGAAAACCTGGGTCACTTCCGTCACGGCGATGCCGTTGTTGATGGTGACGTTCACGTCATGCTCTCTGATTTCGAGCACCCCGCCAAATCCACCGTCGGCGACAAGTAGTCCAGCCCCACGAGCTGGTAGCATCGCCAGTGCAAACACCGCCGCCATTACAGGGAACACGGTTGTCGTTAGAGTCGATTTTTGAATCATTGTATAGGTTGTTAAGTTGTGAGCCTCATGACATTGCATTTCGCGTGCCAGCCTCTTCTGGAAAAACACAACCCGCTCTTTATAAGCGTATTACAAGTTTCTTGAAAAACAGAAGGCATCCAGCCATGGACATCTTACGCACTATCACCTAGCATTTTATGTATGATCGCCTCGATCTCCGATTCTGACTGGGACTACTTCAACGCCGTTTACGCAGCGGCCTTCTGCAATCCCTTCTCACCTAATCGTGAAGACCTCTATCGGCGGGTGATTGGCCAGGAGCTTCCCGGGCACGAAGGCACCACCGCCCAGCTGATCACCCGGGCGCTGACTGATCGCATCGAACGCCTGGAAACCGACGGTCCGCTCACCCTCAGAAGCTTCCACGGAGAAGCCTACGACACTCTCCGCATCGTCTTTCTCTTCGAAATCTACCACCGGCTTTTCGAACCCCTGGATCAATTGGTCACCGATCAGATCACCGCCGGTGATACCCCGTGCCAGGTCGATTTCGCGGAACACGCTCTCAGTCTGATGACGAGACGCGGCTTTGCGGCAGAAGAGTCCCTCCGCTTTTTTGCGATCTTCTTTCAAATCCGCCGCGCCCATCATTTCATCCTTCGCCGATTGGTTGGCGAAAGCGCCTGCATGAAAGCATTTCGGCGCCGTCTCTGGACGAACGTCTTCACCCACGATATCCGCATCTATGAACGTCTCCTCTGCGAACGCATGGAGGAGTTTTCCACCCTACTTCTCGGCGAAACGGGCACCGGGAAAGGATCGGCGGCCACGGCCATTGGGCGGTCCGGCTTCATTCCCTTCCAGCGACGCAAGGGTCACTTCGCGGAAAGCTTCACTCGCGCTTTCGTCTCCCTGAACCTCTCTCAATTTCACGAAACGCTGATCGAGTCGGAACTCTTCGGTCACCGCAAGGGAGCCTTCACCGGCGCGGTCGATTCCTACGATGGCGTCTTGGCCCGATGCAGCCAACACGGAGCGGTTTTTCTCGACGAAGTTGGCGATGTCTCGATCCCCATTCAGATCAAATTGCTCCAGGTTCTCCAAGAGCGAAGCTTCACGCCAGTCGGAAGCCGTGAAAAGCGCCGCTTTCAAGGGCGCGTCATCGCCGCGACGAACAAACCGATCGAAAAACTGCGCCTGGACGGTCTCTTCCGGGATGATTTCTTCTACCGCCTTTGCTCGGATTCCATCGTCGTTCCGCCACTACGCAACCGCATCGCCGAAGATCCGGATGAACTCGTTCGTCTGATCGCCCACTTGGTTCAGCGCATGACGGGCGAAGATTCCCCGGACCTCGTCTCCTCCGTCCATGGTGGGATCCAGGCTGGCACCGGCTCCTCTTATCGCTGGCCCGGAAACGTCCGGGAACTGGAACAAGCCGTCCGCCGTGTCCTCCTCACCAACCAGTATTCCGGCGAGCGTCCCCCGCCCCCGGATTTCGCCTCGGAACTGCGGAATTCTCTTGAGGAAGGCAGTCTGACCGCCGCTGAACTTCTCGACGGCTACTGCCGCCTTCTCTACCAGCGCCTCGGCAGCTACGAAGCCGTCGCCCGCCAAACCGGGCTTGATCGCCGCACCGTGAAGAAACACATCACGAATCCGAATTCAGATTCGCGATGATCCGCATTCCTTCCAAGGTGAGATCCGGATGGACGCTTTCGATCGTTTCAATCTTCGCGGAGATCAGTTCGGCGTAACCGCCCGTTGCGATCGTTTTTACCCGTCCCGTTTCCGGGGCCAGCTCCGCGACCAGTTGAACCAGAATCTCCCGGATCATCCCGCGATACCCATGCACCGCGCCGGAGAGCATCGCGCTGCGGGTCGATTTCCCGATCAGTTCGACCGGTTCCTCAATCGCGATCTTCGGCAAGAGCGCCGTCCGCTCATGCATGTAACTCGCCATCACCTCCAACCCCGGCGCAATGATGCCGCCGACGTAAGCTCGATCCGCCGAAATGATGTCGAACGTCACCGCCGTCCCGAAATCGACCACAATTGAAGGCACCTCCTCAAACAGCCCCACCACCGCCGCCGCATTCGCCAGCCGATCAGCCCCAATCGTCGTCGGATCGGGAAAATCCAGCGCCACATTAAGCTTCAAATCATGCCGAATCTCGATCAGCCCGCCGGAAAACACCTCCCGCACTCGCTTCGCTTTTTCCGGAACCACCGAAGCCAACACCACCGATTCAAACTCCCAACGCCGCGCCAATTCCTCCAAGACTTCCACCGTCAACTCCGCCGTCTCAACCACATCCCGCTCCTCCGCCAAAGCATCCCGCTCCGCCAAGGCGAACTTCGTCCGCGAATTGTTATTATTGATCAGCAAATAGCGCGCCACCGTTTACCTCTGCAACCGCTTCGCCACAGGCGCAACTCTGGGAACGGGTTGAGCGATCGCGTTTTTGATTCGATCTCCCCTCCAGATTCCCTCGTGACAACCCCCAATCAACACGCTAATCGTGCCTCGTGCCCCGCTTTTTACTCTCCCTCCTCGTCATTCTCTTCGCCCTGAACCCCTCCTTCGGCGAAGCCCGGGATTCCCCAAAACCCAACGAACTCATCTTCCAGAAATGGAGCGGCGAGGTCAACGTCCCGGACCCGGTTTCCGTCAGCCTCGATGACCAGGGCCGCGTTTACGTGACTCAGACCCAACGCCGCAAGATCCAGGACCTCGATATCCGCCAGAATCGCGATTGGATCGAGGACGAGGTCGGGTTCACCAGCATCGACGACAAGCGCGCCTTCTATCATGAGCGCCTCGCCCCGGAACGGTCCGACCAAAACACGAAACGCGTCGAAGACTTGAACGGCGATGGCTCGCATGATTGGCGAGACCTGACCGTCTTGAGCGAAAAAATCCACCTCGTGCAAGACACCGATGGCGATGGAACCGCCGATCAAATCCAGCTCTTCGCGGAGGACTTTCGCTCGGAAGTCACCGGCATCGCAGCCGGGGTGCTTTGGCATGAGGGCGCGGTGTTTTCGACCATCGCACCGGATGTCTGGAAACTGGGCGATGAGAATGGCGACGGCGTAGCAGATTCCCGGGAAGTTATCGCCACCGGGTTCGGAATGCACGTCGCCTACGCGGGCCACGATATGCACGGGCTCACCGTCGGGCCAGATGGCAAAATCTACTGGACCGTCGGCGATAAAGGCCTGCCGGATTACCCGAACCAGGGCGGCCTCATGCGCTGCAATCCGGACGGAAGCGATTACGAAGTCTTCGCCCACGGCCTCCGCAACGTCCAGGAAATCGCCTTCGACGAGTTCGGAAATATCTTCGGCGTTGATAACGACTCCGATCAGCCTGGCGAGAAAGAGCGCTTCATCTACATCGTGAAGGGAATGGATGTCGGCTGGCGCTGTAATTACCAATACCGCGGCAGCGGCTACAATCCCTGGATGGCGGAGAACCTCTGGAAGCCGATCGACGTCGTCGAGGGTTCCATGAATCGTCCCTACTATGCAGTCGCCCCCATCTCTACCTATAAAGATGGCCCCTGCGGCTTTGTCTATAATCCCGGCACTGCCCTCGGCCCCGGCTGGGAGCGAACCTTCTTCATGACCGAAGCGCCGAAAGGCATCCAATGGGCCTTCCAGGTCGAACCCGACGGGGCCAGCTTCAAAATGGTCAACTCCCGCCAAGTCGGAGCCGGCAACGCCCTGATCGGCTGGAACTTCGGCCCCGATGGCGCGCTCTACGCGGCGGATTGGGCGGGCGGTTATCCCTTGAACGAAAAAGGGGCCATCTGGCGAATCGACGTCGAAACGCCAGATCCGCGCCGCGCCGAAACCGCCCAACTTCTCGCCAGCGACCTGTCCGAATCCATGCCAGATCAGCACATCGAGCTCCTTCATCACCCGGATCAACGCATCCGCCTCCGCGCCCAGTTCCAGCTCGCCAAGCTTTCCACCGCCCCGGCGCACTTTCAGACGGCCCTCGCCGGAGACGATCTCTTCGCCCGCATCCATGCCACCTGGGGCCTGGGCCAACTCGCTCGCACTGGCAACCAAGCCGCCATCGAACTCCTCCTCGAAACCCTGAACGATCCCGACCCGGAGATCCAGATCCAAGTCGCCCGAGTCGTCGGAGACATCCCGAGCGGCCTTTTCGATGGGGTCGACCTCATCCCGCTCCTCCGCTCGCCGGATCGCCGCGTCCGGATGCACGCCGCCATCGCCCTGGCCACCCACTCCCACCCTGAAGCGGTCGATCCCCTCGTCAACGTCATCGCCGAGATCCAAGCCATCGCCCAGGATGAAGGTTATCTCGTCCACGCCGTCTCCCTCGCCCTCGCCTCCTGCGCTTCGCCGGAGATCCTCGCGGAACTCTACCATCACGAGTTCAACCTCGTCCACACCACCGCCGTCCTTGCCCTGCGCCACCAGAAATCCCCCCTCGTCGCGGACTTCCTCCACGCCCTCCACAGCGATTCCTATAC
>CAYGQD010000291.1:0-7723 GCA_964351855.1 uncultured Verrucomicrobiales bacterium | reverse complement strand
TGCGCGAAGCCGTCATCGATGCCGGAGCCGTCCGGTTCCGCCCCATGCTCCTCACTGCCATGGCCGTCGTCGTCGGGGCCGCCGTCATCCTGATGGACCCGATCTTCCAGGGCCTCGCCATCGCGCTGATGGCGGGCGAAGTCGCCTCGCTGCTCGTCAGCCGGATGGCCGTGCCGGTCTTGTACTACATGGCCCACGCCCGAGCGCACGCGGCGGAAACGACCTGACCACTCCTCGGCCAGCATCTCAGTCAGTTCCATCTTCTGAGTCACCACCTCCCACTGCGTCCGGAACGCCGCCACCGTCTTGATTGAATGTATAGTAATTACAAAAAATGTTTGATGATAAGATTTTTTAGGTTTTCTGAAAATAACAAGAAAAGTAGGATGGATCGCCGATCCGTCGCCGAAACTTGGTGAATAGAGGCATTGGCGAGAAAAAGGCGTTTTGAGAGTATTGGTTTTCGCTTCTGCTTGACGGCAGCCAAGACGAAATTTTTCGTTTGCGATGCAGTAGGCGCTCTCGATAATCCCACCCAATGGAGGAATTGGAACATGGCAAAAATGGCATTGTTGAGAACTTCTCATCCCTTGGCGCTACGGTCCGAGCAGGCAATGAAGAAGGAAAGTACTATTCAGGGCGCTCGATTTTTGAAGGTCGCTACGTCCTTGAGAGTAGCCTTGGGCAAGGTGGAATGGGATGTGTTTGGCAAGCAAAATTCAAGAGTTCCGATGACGCGGATCCCGAATGGCGTGCGCTCAAGCTATTCAACCCGCTTTTCATCGAAAATGGTTTGGCGCTTGCCCGCCGTGAGTTCAAGGCATCCCGCAATTTGGATCATCCCAACATAATCCGGACGTTTGGGATCGAGGCAGAGGACGAAGAAGCAGCGGTCGCAATGGAAATGGTAGAGGGACCGAATCTCTACAAAGTTATCGTGGAAGAGAGGGAGGGCCGCCCCTTTGCTCCTGCGGAGATTTTACCTTGGATTGATCAAATTTGTAGTGCGTTGGCGCATGCTCACCAATCGACTGCGCGTGTAATTCATCGCGATGTTAAACCTCAGAATCTAATTTTGGACCAGCAATCCAACCAAGTGAAGGTTGGTGATTTTGGAATTTCACGAATCGAGCAACAGACTCGGTTGAACACACTTCCAACGCTCGCTGGCTCAACGGATGCGGAGAGTAGTTTTCTGAGCATGGGATTTACCAGCCCCGAGCAAGTCTCTGGCGACTCATTGGGATCGGAATCGGACGATGTTTTTTCTGTCGGTGCGACGATTTACTATCTACTTACCGGCACCTTATCCTATCAAACTACGGAAGATGCCCGGAACACAGTTCCTCCGCTAGTGAGTGAGCGACGATCAAAGCATGGGCATAGTGGGAAGATTGATCAAAACTGGGACCACACGATCGCTGGATGCCTAGCCAAGGATCCGACCTATCGGCCAAAAATGGACGAGATACCATTGATGCTGAAAGGGAAAATCAAGCCTCCGAAACCTCCGAAACCTGCCTCTGGAATTCCAAAAGGCCTTCTCGTATCTGGAATCGTGGCGCTCCTGGTGTTCGCAGGAATTGCTGGATGGTCAGTTCTTACACGGATCGAGGATAAAGCCCAGAACGCCAAGGCTAACGATATGCTTCAGGCGATTGAAGAAGCTCGAGAAAAGGGCGATCATCTGCAAGCTTACGAATGGTTAAGAGATGAAGAAGGACTCAGGGTGGCTGAATATGCTTTGGATAAGGAATGGCGAGCGCTACAGGAGCTTTCGTTTGATTGGAAGGTCTCGGTCTCTCCCCCTGACGCCAAAGTTGAATTTCTTGATGATGCTACCGCTGTTTTGCGAAGCGGCACCGTTCAAGGACTGAAAATCGGTCAACATGTCGTTACGATTTCACGGGTTGGCTACCAATCTCAAACGGTGGAAGTTCCCATTGGAGGCTTAAATCTCCCGCCAAGTTCGATCGGTCTGGAGCGCCTCACTGGAAATTTACAGCTCTCCTTTTCTCCTGCGGACAGTGGGGTTTCATGGTCCGTTACTCCCCAGGAGATGGATGCGCCGGGTACCACTTTGCCACGAACAGGCAAACTTCCTGAAAGTCTCTCAAATCTTCCCACGGGAACCTACTCGGTGAGGATTCAACGGCCTGGCTGGCCCGACTTTTTGAAATCCGTTACCGTGATGGCTGATCAGCCGACAAAAGTCGATCATCGCTTTCGAGAAGCAATTCTTGCGGTCATGAGTCGGCAGTCCGGTGCTCGGATTGCTTTTCGGGGTGTAGGTTCTTCTTCAAAAGTGACATCCCTAGGAACGGTTGATCGTTCCGGTGGTAAACTCACTTCTTCCGTTCTTCCAACGGGCACTTACGAAGTAACCGGATCTCTTCGGGACCTCCCTTTACAGACGAGAACGGTAACTCTTGAAGAGGACTCGCTTCCGGTTGAGTTTAATTGGAGCTTTGGAAATCTCCGCCTTTCTACGAATCTTCCAGGGGCCATTATTTCAGAGAATGGTAAGGTAATTGGTGCGCTTGAAGAGCTTGCGATGCCGCTAGAGCGAGCCAGTGGTCGTTATTCCTTCAGAGCTGAATATCCTAACCTCGCTCCCGTTGAGACAGTGGTGGAGGTAAAGGAAGGTGTCACAGTTGAGGTTCCTCCCCTAGACTTCCAATATAGTCTTGTCACGGTAACGGGCAGCCCCACAGATGTCGATGTTTACGAAGGGAGTCGTCGGCTCGGCCGTGGACTTCCGTTTACGCTTGCACCCCGAGTTCCGGGACAGGGTGTGACACTCAGGTTTCAAGCAGCAGGTTACGAAGAACGATCCATCCAGATAGCCGCATTACGCCAAGGCAAGAATTCAGCCACAGTTACGCTCCCTCAGATCCCTGAAGGATGGTTTCATATTGCTACGCAGCCATCCGGAGCGGAGGTCCGCATCGTCAACTCAAATACGAATGAGGTCATCGAGAGAGGAAAAACCGATGGAACGAGTTGGAAAAGCAGCAAAATTCGTATCCCTTTTTCCGGGAAGGTAATCGTGGAAAAATTGGGTTACCAATCCATCGAAAAGAGTTTTGAGTTAGAGTCAGGCAAGGCAACCGCTTGGGCCGCGAACTTAGTTCCCGATTGGCGTGGGCAATTGACGCTGCCTAAATTAGCTGAAGCAGTTGCGGCTGGAGATGACGATGCGAAGGGCGTTATGTCCGCCGTCTATCGACGTGGCATGCTCGGAGAAAAAATCGATACCAAACTTGGTTTAACTTACGCGACGGCTTCTGCGAATGCAGGTAGTGGATACGGTCATTATGAGTTGGCAATCTATTATCAGGACGGATTAGAGGTGGAAAAAGATCCCACGCGTGCGAAAGAGTTACATTCTAAGGCTTTACGCGAACTCGAGGGCCACGCAAAAGATGGGGAGCCATTTGCTCAATCGGCCTTGGCTGCTATGTATCTTCACGGATATGGAGTAGATAAAAATGTCTCGACGGCTTTCCGGTGGGCAGAGAGTGCGGCCGAGAAGGGGGATTCCCAAGGGCAATCTTTGCTTGGGTATGCATATCTGCAAGGTGTAGGAGTTTCTCAGGACATAGACAAGGCTTTTGAGTGGTATCTAAAATCTGGGGAGCAACGCCATTCACGGGCTCAACGGCAAGTTGGCCAGTGCTATCAATTAGGAATGGGTATCACACAGGATTTTGGGAAAGCAGTTAAGTGGTATCAAAAGGCGGTTGACCAAGGGTTTGCGCTTGCGGAAATGGATCTTGGGGGAATGTATCAAAGGGGGGAAGGTGTAGCCCAAAATCTAGTGCGCGCCAATGAACTATACCAGAGTGCGGCACAAAAGGGGAATCTGCTAGGGAAAATGTATCTACCTTGGAATCAGTATCAAGGAGTTGGGATGCCAAAGGACGAGGTAAATGCAGGAGCGAAAATGATTGCGTTATTTGAAGAAGTCGAGAAAGCCTCGGAAGCTGAGGTTCCGCTTCAAGTTAAGGCTAATTATTGGGTAGTAGTCGGCAGCATCTATCAGAACGGCCATGGAGTGGCCAAAGATTCACGAAAGGCTTTTGAGTATTTCCGAAAAGCGGCTGACGAAGGTGATGCTGTAGCTCAAAGCAATCTTGGATTTATGTATCGGAACGGGTTCGGTACTCCGAAAGATCCTGTCGAGGCAGTAAAGTGGTATCTTAAAGCTGTGGGCCAGGGAGTTGCTGCGGCTGAAACTGGACTTGGGGGAATGTATCAAAATGGAGAAGGTGTAACCAAAGATCTAGTGCGCGCCAATGAACTGTACCAGAGTGCGGCACAAAAGGGGAATCTGCTAGGGAAGATGTATCTACCTTGGAATCAGTATCAAGGGGTTGGGATGCCAAAGGACGAGGTAAATGCAGGAGCGAAGATGATTGCGTTACTTGACGAAGTGGGAAAAGCCTCGGAATCTGAGGTTCCGCTTCAAGTTAAAGCTAATTATTGGGTAGTAGTCGGCAGCATCTATCAGAACGGCCATGGTGTAGCCAAAGATCTAGTTCGCGCCAATGAACTCTATCAAAGCGCGGCACAAACGGGTAATCTACTTGGAAAGATGAATTTCTCTTGGAATCAATACCGAGGGATTGGAATTTCCAAAGATGAGATAAGTGCGGGGAAGAAGGTAATTGCCTTGCTCTCCGAAGTGGAGAATGCGTCAGAAACTGAGGTTTCAGCTCAAGCCAAAGCTGAACATTGGACTTACGCCGGAATGGCTTATCAAAACGGCTATGGAGCGGTAAAAGATCCTCGCACAGCCTTTGAATATTTCCAGAAAGCTGCGAATTATGGCTTAGCAAATGCACAGGTAGCATTGGGTTACTTTTATGAAGAAGGATTAGGCGTTCCTAAAAACTTGGAACGCGCTAATGACTTCTATCAGCGCGCAGCAAAACAAGGCAACCTTTTGGGAAAGATGTATTTGGCGTGGAATCAATACAACGGGCTCGGAATAGAGAAGGACAAGGAGAAGGACAAGGAGAAGGACAAGCAGAAGGACAAGGAGAAGGACAAGGAGAAGGACAAGGAGAAGGCAGGCACCAAAATGATTGCATTGCTAGAAGAAGTTTCTGATGCATCTGAAATTGAGGTTCCGCTTCAACAGAAAGCTGGTCATTGGGCAATGGTGGCGGAAGCTTACAAACACGGTCATGGTGTACCGGTAAACACTGGAGAGGCTGTTAGGTGGTTAGAGAGAGCTGCGAATGCTGGGATGGTTTCTTCGCAGGTGAGTTTGGGAAATTTATATTACGGGGGAAGTGGAGTAGAAAAGAATTACGAGCAGGCTATCTATTGGTATGAAAAGGCAGCTCAGGAAGGTGGAAAGGGATTTGAATTCCACCTTGGATGGCTTTACGAAAACGGTCTAGGGACGGCGGTTGATTATGAAAAGGCGGTTCTCTGGTATGAGAAAGGCATTCAGGATGGTTTAGCTACTGCTCAGAATCAACTCGGCGATATGTATGAGAAAGGGCGAGGCGTACCGCAAAATTATGAAAAAGCAGTCGAGCTTTACCGGCGATCAGCGAATCAAGGATATTCCGTCGGTCAATGGAGTTTGGGATACGTTTATCAGCAAGGGTTAGGAGTGCCGCAGGACTACGCGAAAGCGGTGGAGTGGTATGAAAAAGCCGCCATTCAAGGTGAGTCTGGAGCGCAGCGAAACCTAGGCTATCTCTACGAAACGGGTCGAGGCGTTCGCAAAGATGAATCGATGGCGATTCAATGGTATCGAAAGGCTGCGGCAAGCGGAGATTCCTATTCCAAAGAAGCCCTTGAGCGACTCAGCCGATGACGTGTTAGGACTATATGCTTTGGGAACCAAGGACCAAGCGCATTCCCACTCGCGACGAGCGCCTGGAGCAGGGAAATTGTTTGCGTGCGGATGCGCGAGCATCATCTGCGGGTTCGTGATAGCTACCTCCCCGGATCATCGTTGAGCCTGAATCGCTGGCTAAGTGTTCACACCATTCGAAAACCAGCCCGAGCATATCGTGCAGCCCAAATGGATTTGGCTCGCGTTCGCCAACATTTGCGAAGCGTCCCCCGGAGTCTGCCGTCCAGGCTATTTGGTCAAGATGCCCGTAGCGTGGTTGTCTTTCAACTCCACCTCGGCAAGCATATTCCCATTCGGCCTCGGTTGGTAGACGATAAACATAACCAGGCGGAACAAAATGACCCTCACAGTCTTCCAATTCGGTAAGCCGACGACAAAACGCGTCGGCTTCCTTCCAATCAATTTGAGTAATCGGTTTGAGTGGTTGCCGATGATGGGCGAAGCGATGGTCTTGCTCCGCTGGAATTCGCGCCAGGACTTCGTCGAGTTTGCTTCGCCCCATGACCCGGCCAAACTCCTCCACAGTGACTGGATATTTACCAATCCAGAACCCATGGTGAATTTCTTCTTCTCGTTCCGGCAATTCATTTGCTTGAGCTTTCGGATCAGTTTCCTCATTCGCTCCCATAAGAAATCTTCCGTGGCGAAGGCCAACGATTTGGATGCCCTGACTATTTCGAAAATCTTTGGGTTTTTCGCGGGCTTCTCGCAGTTTGTTTAGCCCGCGACAAAGACGTTCCATGTGAAGTGGGAAATCCCGGTCAGAAGGATCTACCAGTTCTGCGTTCAAGAACGCAAAATTCGCGATGCTTGGTGGTAAGATGTCATCAGTGGGCATTGTGACTTCTTTCCCGACCAAAATAGGAACGACATGAAGATGACGATCCAGCGCCATCTCAATCTCAATCCTGACGAAGTCTGAAGGATCATCGGATCGAGCAGGAACGGTTTCTAGCCATGAAGGTCCAACCATTGCCAAGAAAATATCAGATTGGTCCATTTCATGGGCGATATGTTTTCGGAAATCGGCCCCGATGGGAATGCCTTCAACATCCATAAAAACCCCATCTGGACCAAGCATGTTCGGCTGGGCAAGCCAGTCGCGGATACGGCCAATTTTTGCGATATTGTCGGTCCGGCGGTAAGAAATAAAGACTTTTGACATTTTTGTATCAGACACCGTTAGATTATCGCAGGAGTCAGATTGGCACTTAGTGAGGACATCTCGCTGAGCATGGAAAAGGCGTTGATGATTGAGAGCGGTGTGCCGCGCAACCATCAAACCTTGGTAAAACTGACGAAAATCATCCGAGTGAAAGCATTAGACGAGATTCGTAAACGGTTTCAAGTCATTTGCGAGCCAGCGATCAACGAACGGGCCATCGCTTACTCACTGAGGACAAATACGGCTAACCCGGCGGCGACACCAAGACGGGGAGTCAGCCAAGGGGCGCATCTGATGGTTTATAGAGGCTGACGGTTCATCTGCGCGACCGGAGAATTCGGGTAAGAGGAGTGTCTTGAACAATGGCTACATGGGAAGCGGGTGAAAACTAACGTGGTTTGGAGTCGCAACCTTTCGAGCCAATCCTTCACCCTGAGAACGAAATTCCTCGAAGATCCTGGCACGAGAAAAAGGCCGAAGGAATATGAAACTGAAAGGCGCGGCTTCTGGCAGCGTAAGGACGGGTGATTCTGATCGGCAGTTGTAGCGAATATCTTTCTCGGTTCTTGCAAATATCATTTCCAGAACGGCAGGATGGATCGTTCATCCGTCTTGTGGAAGATACGACTGTGCTGCTCGCTAACCCAGCAAACGGCCGCATGGGCCGCGAGATTGAGAGG
>CAYGQD010000290.1:0-7736 GCA_964351855.1 uncultured Verrucomicrobiales bacterium | reverse complement strand
CCCTGTCGGCGGACGCACCAGCTATTTGGGCGATGTGCTGGCCATGGTGATCGCGTTCGCTGCCGACGGGTTCGCAGGCGAAGACTTCGACGTAGAAGCGCATCAGCTCCCGCCAATCTCGGGCGATGATATTGACGTGGGCGTAGCGAATGTTTGGGGAACTCATGGGAGGAAGTCTAGAGTGACGCGATGTGTCCTGACAAGAAATGGCCGAAAAGCACTTGCCCGTCGCCCATTCCCCCCGAGCCTAACCCTGATTTGAGCGGAGCGGATTTCGTGAGGCTGCAGTCTGTCAATTCTGGCGGTACCCCGGTTTGCGCGCGATTGGTGACGAAGACAACTCAAGTCTTAGAAAGTAAATCGTTTATGATATTCGATCCAAAAAACGGTCTGGGCCTCACTGGCAACCAGACCTTTAGACGCCCACAGGGTGCCCGTTGTGGGGGGGAATCTCTCTCAGTTCGCTGAGGTAACTTCACCACAAAACGGATTTTTTTGACGCCCAACTTCCTTGTGACCAACTGTCACGACGGTGGTTGGGCGTTTTCAGTTTTTGGGTTCAGTAGGGTTCAGTATTTCTGCGGTACCTTCATGCCTTCAGGCAGCGGCTTGCGATCATAGTTTTCGTGCCGGACCCGAGGTGGCAGCGCGACTTCCTGGTGCTCGATTTCCTCGTAGGGGGTCAGACTGAGGAAGTGGTTGATGCAATTGAGCCGCGCCCGCTTTTTGTTGGCGGCGGGGACGAGCCACCAGGGTGCGTAGTCGAAGTGGGTGCGCTCCAGCATCATCTCCTTGGCCTTGGTGTATTCCTCCCAGCGACGCCGGGATTCCAAGTCCATAGGGCTCAATTTCCAACGTTTCAGGGGATCATGAATCCGGGCGGTGAACCGAAAGATCTGTTCCTCGTCCTGAATCGAGAACCAGTATTTGATGAGCTGAATGCCGGAATCGACCAGCATTTGCTCGAATTGAGGAACGGAGCGGAAGAACTGCTCATACTCCTCATCGGTGCAAAATCCCATGACCTTTTCGACGCCAGCCCGATTGTACCAACTGCGATCAAAGAGGACGATTTCTCCCGCAGCAGGAAGATGCGCGACGTAGCGCTGAAAATACCATTGCGTCTTTTCGCGATCATTCGGCGCGGGAAGGGCGACTACGCGGCAGACGCGGGGATTGAGGCGCTGAGTGAAGCGGGTGATGACGCCACCTTTGCCGGCGGCGTCGCGCCCTTCGAAGAGAATCACGATGCGTTTTCCATTGGCCACGACCCAGTCCTGAAGTTTGACCAGTTCAATCTGGAGCCGGTGCAGTTCCCTAAAATACATCCTCCGGAATTCGGCGGGATCATCGGAGGCTTTGGCATCGGATACCGAGTTTTCCGAGAAGTCCTGGAGCTCCATTTCCAGTTCTTCGTCGAAGTGATCGATGTATTCTTCGCGAACGCGATCGAACAGTTCTTTAGCGTGAGAGGGGTCTTCTTCCATGGGATTTTGGGCTTTACGATTCCACCGTTTTACGCCATTCGAGCGAGCTCAATTGCGTAGCGGTTCTGTCACAAACAACAGCCGATTGGTGTCAGTGAACCCGTTGTCCCGGCGCGGCGCCAGAATCCGGGCTGAGGAGAAAAACGTCTTTCCCACCGGGGCCGGCCGCGATGACCATTCCTTCGCTAACGCCAAATTTCATCGTGCGAGGAGCCAGGTTGGCCGCGACTACCACGAGCTTCCCCACGAGATCTTCCGGCTGGTAGGCGGCTTTGATCCCGGCGAAGACGTTGCGGGTTTCGTCGCCGCCGAGGCTGACGGTGAGTTGGAGGAGCTTGCGTGCATCCGGGACTTCGTTGGCCGCGATGATCCGAGCGACGCGGAGATCGACCTTCACGAAGTCGTCGATCGTCATTTCGTCGGCCAGCGGTTCGGCTTGGAGCCACTCGTCACTGTCGTTGGATGAGGTGGCGGTCGGAACTGCCTCGTCGGCTTGCTCCTGTTTACTTTCTTCAATCATGGCTTCGATTTTGGCCTTTTCGACCGGCTTCATCATGTGCTGAAATTTGGCGACAGCGGTGCCTTCGAGCGGCTTCTGCGCCTGATCCCAAGAGACGATAGGATCGCCGAGGAGTTCGCCCGTTTTCTCGGCGAGTCGCGGCAGGACCGGGGCGAGGTAGATCGCCAGTTGGCGGAAGAGATTGAGCCCGACGGAGCAGACGTCCTGAACCTGAGCAGCTTTTCCCGGATCCTTTTTCAGCTCCCAGGGCGCATTGGCTTCGATGTAAGGATTCGCATCATCAGCGAGGTCGAGAATCGTGCGCATCGCCCGACCATAGTCGCCGTTTTCGTAGGATTCGGCGATTTTCTCGCCAGCTTTCGCCGCAGCTTCGAACAAACCGCCATCGTCCGGATACGTTGCGGAAAACCCGGTCGGTTTGAGGAACTTCGCGGTCCGGCTGGCCAGATTGACCACTTTCTTGAAGACGCCATCGACTGTCGCCGCGAACTCTTCCAGGTTGAGGTCGATGTCTTCGACCCGGCTGGAGAGCTTCGTCGCGTAGTAGAAGCGGAGGTAGCTGGGATCGAGGTGTTCCAGGTATTTTGACGCTTGAACGAAGGTGCCGCGTGACTTCGACATCTTCTCTCCATCGACGGTGAGAAAGCCATGGATGTGGACGAATTTGGGCAGAGAAATCCCAGCCGTCTTCAGCATCGTGGGCCAGAAAAGGGTGTGGAAATACTGAATGTCTTTTCCGATGAAGTGGTGGATTTCCGTTTCCTCGTTTTTCCACCAATCTTCCCACGATTCGCCGTTCGCCTGACACCACTGCTCGGTGGAGGCGATGTAGCCGATCGGGGCATCGAACCAGACATACCAATAATTCCCCGGACTGTCCGGAATCTCGAACCCGAAGTAAGGCGCGGGACGGGAAATGTCCCAGTCCTGGAGCGGCTCGGCCAGAAAGTAGTTCTTCAGGTAGTTGGCGCTCTCCTTTGGCATGACGCCGGATTGAGTCCATTCCGTCAGGAAGTCGTGCAGCTGTTCAGTCTGGACGAAGAGATGCTTGGCGGAACGGATCTCGGGCCGCGTCCCGGAAAGTGCGCTGACGGGATCGAGGAGATCTTTCGGCGAATAGGTCTCCCCACAGTTGCCGCAGTTGTCTCCGGGCTGATCCTTGCTCTGGCATTTGGGGCAGGTGCCGCGGACCTGGCGATCGGCCAAAAACTGCCCCTTTGCGACGTCGTAGAGTTGCTCGATCTCCCGCTCGGTGACCATGTCAGCCTCACGGAGCGACTTCCAGATCATGCCGCAGAACGGCTCGTTCTCCGGGCTGTTGGTGCTGCCGTAGTTGTCGAACTCAATGTCGAAGGCGGCGAAGTCCCGTTGGTGAGACTCGCTCATCTCCGCGATGACCGCTTCCTCACTTCGCCCCTCTTTCATCGCCCGCAGGGAGATGGCGGTGCCATGCGTATCATCCGCGCAGAAGTAAAGGCAGCGATTTCCCCGCATCTTTTGGAACCGAACCCAGATGTCAGTCTGCAAATACTCCACCAAATGACCAATGTGGATGTGGCCATTCGCATAAGGAAGCGCGGAAGTTACGAGGATTTTACGCATGTCAGGTAGAACCGGAAAGGTTCCGGTAATTCCGGGCCGCGTCAAGCTACCCCTGCGAAACAGGGACACAAAAAACGCCGCCCGGTAAGGGGCGGCGTTCAGAAAAGAAAGACCGAATCTGAAAAAAGCTTAGTTCGTGTTGGAACTGGATCTCACGTAGCCAGAACGGGAACTGAATCCGACTTCTGGCGGAAACTCGCGCATTCCGTGAACCGTGTCGTAGTCGAGCCCTTTGTAAGGCTTGCGATAGCTGTCTTTGTATTTCGGGGTGCGAAAGTTCACCACTTCGTAAAGTCCGTAGCCGAAGCGCATCCCGGCGCGGTCGATCCCGTTGATCAATCCATAAGTGAATGCCTCACCAGCGCCTTCTTCCTTGAGCGTCGTTTCGAAAGAAACGGGAATCTCCATGAAACCGTAGATGATGTTGGCAAGACCGCGGCTCAACTTCCGGACCGCAGTTTCCTTGCTTCCCGGGGGAGATTGAATATCGGCGAAGGCCGCTCCCGTGAGCGAAATGGCCAGAATGATTGCGAGCACTTTTTTCATCGTGGCCGAGACTAGGCAAAATCAGAATCCTTGGCAACCTTTTAAATAAAAAACGCTTTATCCCAAGGTGAAGCTCTCTAATTTGTAACAAAATTATGGATGCTGAGTTAGAACACCTCGTAAGCGCGAAAAAACTAGACGCCGAAACCGCAAATAAAGTCGATAACCTTGCTCCGGGAGCTTTTTGTCAGCACAAAAGTTGGGGGGTGGGCAAGATCGCGAAATGGGATCTCTTGGGAGATCGTCTGTTGATTGATTTCGAAGAAAAGCCCGGCCACGCCATGAAGCTGAAGTTTGCGGCGAACGCCCTTGCTCCGATCGCCGAGGACCACATTTTGTCCCAGCGGCTCACGAACAAGGAAGAACTTCAGGAACTTGCCGATAAGGACCCCGTTGAGCTGATCCGCCGCACGCTCAAAAGCCACGATAACTCCATGTCGCTCGATGAACTGGATGGCGTGCTCAAAGGAACCGTAGTGGCGGATGGCAAATACAAAAACTGGTGGGACAAGGTGAAGAAGGAACTTCGCCAAGACCGCAGTTTCGTCGTTCCTTCGAAGCGAAATCTTCCCCTCGAAATGCGTGGTGCGGACGTTTCCCCGGCCAATGCCATGATTTCAGACGTGGTCGAGAGTCCGGACCTCAAGTCGAAGGCGAAAGCCGTCGAAGCGATCGTCAAGGATGATGCCGCGTTTGAGACTCCGAAAGAACAACTCATGCCAGTATTAACCGATCTGGACGAGGCCGCGAAAAAGAGCGCCAAGCTGATGCCGGCCCAAGCGCTCGAACTCATTCTGGCCCGCGAAGAGGTAGAGGCCAAATTCGATGCCCTCGACATGCAAGGGGACAAGCTGGAGCTTGCCGGTTTCCTCGTTCTGGAGCGTGCCCAATTGGGTGAAATCCTGCGGGGGTTGGGAGTGGCCCGGCAGCGCCAGGCGCTGGAAGCGTTTCCCGAAGCATTCGGCGAAGAGTGGCCCAAAGTGGTCATGGAAATGCTGAGCACGGCCGGACTTCGCGGCACCTCGGAGCTCACCAAGTTTCTCGTCGAAAAAGACCAGCAGGCCGACCTGACCGACTTTCTTCGCACCGGCCTTCAACAACGCGCCCACAGCTCCGACCTTCTTGCTTGGATTTGTAAAGAGCGCAAAGGCAAAGCCGCAGATGTAATCGACTCCGACCTTCCCTCCGTCCTCATGGCCGCTCTGGAGAAAGACCACTTTGGTGAAGGAACCCGGCGGACTAACCGCCTTGCGGAGACCATTCAGAATGATCCGGACCTCATTCCGGACATGGTCCATGGCCAAGAGATCAACTCCGTGCGCGGATTCGCCCGCCGTCTTCTCATGAGCCCGGCCTTCGATGAATTAACCCGGAAATCGCTTCTCGCCCGGATCGTCAAAATCCACCCGGAGATTCAGGAACTGATTACAGGCGGCCAAGACGCGGCCCCGGAAGAAGACGATCAACTCATCGTTTCGTTCGAAAGCCTCGAAGCCAGGCAAAAGGAATTCGATCACCTCTGCAACATTCTCCAGCCGGCCAATCGCGAGGAAATCAAAGTCGCCCGGGAATATGGCGACCTTCGCGAGAACGCCGAGTACAAGGCTGCCAAGCAGCAAGAAGCCGTCCTTCGCCGCCAACGTGAAGAAATGGAGCGCGACCTCAGCCGTGCTCGCGGAACGGATTTCTCAGAAACCGACACTTCCAAAGTCACCATCGGAACGGTCGTCGTCATCACAGACGCTGAGTCCGGTGAAAAGGAAACATTCACCATCCTCGGTGCCTGGGATTCCGATCCGGACAACAACGTCATCGCCTATACCACGGGTGCTGGAAAAGCCCTCATCGGACGGAGCGTTGGCGATACCGCAGAGCTTCCGACCGAAGTCCCGGGTCAAACACGCACGGTCAAAGTCGCAGAGATCCGCGCCTACGCTTCCTAATGGTTCGAGCAACATCCGTGCCTCCAGAAAATCGGGCTCCAGATCCGCTCTTTAAGGCCTTGGAAGATATCCCGCTACAGATTTCTGGCGAGAGCGTTTGAAGTGGAGATGGAACCGATGCTGCAAGGAGATTTGGGTTTCAGCAAGGCGTTAAGTTGGGAGCAGACAGCGCTCTGTGACGGAGAACGCAGCTGACCACCAATAGGCCATAGATTCCGCTGTCTACTTCCATCGGCGGGGTGAAAGTCCGAAATTTCGGGTTCCGCCACCGCCGAGCTTGTCTCGGTGGAGCCCTGTTCAACCAACAGATCGAAACCCCTGGCAAACGGCCACCACTGCGCTCGCCGCAGTGGAGCCATGTCCCCGCCTGCGACGGCATCGAGCGCCAAAAGAGGGGGCATCGCTCGACCCCGGCGAGCGCGGCCGGGGCGTTATTGGCGCATTTCCTTCTGGAAATGGAACGCGCTAACCCCCGGCGCGAGGCCGGAGGCGTGCAAAAATCGTCTTCCGCGATTGGCAAAACCTGAAATTTGAGATTTTCACCCCATTGGCGAAGCTGCACGCTTTCCTGATATTACCCTTTCTTCATCGGCTACAGATCCGGTATCTTCTAGCTAGCTAGGGTGCGGTTGAAAATTGGGGCGAGGCGCGCTGCGAGTGATTTTCTGAAGCTTGAAACCACATTGGGCGTCCGTCCCAATTTTCAAACGCACCCTAAAACGCGGGAATTCCCTTGGCGTGAACCACACAGGTCACACCGGTCGGCGCGGGGATCGTGGTGCTTTCCCAGGTCTTTCCGCCGTCGGTCGAGACTTTCAAATTCTCGGTGTATTTCCAATAGACGGCGAAGGAATAGAGCAGATCCGGACGGATCGCGGCGATCGTTTCGGGGAAGGTCGCTCCTTGGATCGCTTTCCATTCCAGGCCATCGGGCGACTCCCAGCCATTGCCGTTGCGGTCGTTCAGGATGTAGCGTTCGCCGTCGTGGGTTAGGGTGGAAAACTTGGTGTTTTCCTCGATCTCCGGCGTGACTTCGGTCCAGGCCACGCCATCGACGGAGTGATGCAGGGTGCGGTCGCCGTGAACCACGAAGCCTGTGCCGTCCGATTCGATGAAGAGGCGCGACTGGGGCTGGAGCCGCTTGGCGAAGGTCCAGTTCTCGAAGTCTTTCGTGGAAACGATGATGCAGTTGTCCCCTGCCCCGACGAAGGTTCCGTTGGCATGACGCCAACGGCGAATGTTCGATTTGATCGGCTCGGCCAGCTCGTTTTCGGCGGCTTCCTGAGTCTGGAATTCACGCAGCTTGGCATCTCCGATGATCTCCCACTCCTTCCCATCGCTCGACTCCGCCACCTTGCCGCCTTCGCCAAAAATCAGGAATCGGTCATCCACGAAAACGACCCCACTAAGAACGCCCATGTTGAATTCGTTCTTGTCCCAAGCGACGCCGTCGGTCGTGGTGAGGATGTTCGAACGCGAAAACCCGCCAACCACGACGCAAACTCCATTCCCCGCCGCGATCGCTTTGAGGTCGTTTTGATTGTGAGCGGGTTTGTCCCAGAATTCGTGGTTCGTCCAGGTCAGTCCATCCAGCGACGACATCCGGTGTCCGCCGTGTCCCGCCGCGATGTAGATCCC
>CAYGQD010000289.1:0-7809 GCA_964351855.1 uncultured Verrucomicrobiales bacterium | reverse complement strand
GGGGAAGGATTGGGAGGGAATTCGAGAGTTGATGCGGGATCGGGTGGGGGACTGGCTGGAACTGGCGACGGCGGCGGAGATTCCGCTTTCGATCAAGCCACACCGAGGGCAGGCGATGTCGAGGCCGGGGGACGCGATTTGGTTAATCCAGCAGCTTGGGAAAGCCCGTGGCTGCGAATGGTTTACGACTACAGCCACTTCGCGTTTCGGGAGATGACGATCGAGGCGACCATTGCGGAATCGCTGCCTTGGACGAACTACGTTGCGATGAAGGACGCGTTTGAGCGTGAGGGGAAGGTTGGGTTTTCGCTGGTAGGGGAGAGTGGGAATTGGGACGTGAGCGAGATCGTCCGGCGGTTTTACGAAGGAGGGTATCGGGGCGATTTTTGTGCCGAAGTGAGTAGTCTGATCTGGCGGAAGGATCCGGATTACGATTGGGTGGCGGCGACGCGGCTGTGTTTTGCGAATTTGCAGGCGGCGTTTCAGAAAGCGGGGCTGAAGCGCGAAGCATAGAGTTGGACTTGATCCGGTTGCCATTCGGTCCTTTGGTTGCCTTCGGCTCGCGTTTTGGGCCGGGCGAATTTGCCGAAACCCAGGCCCCTTGATTCCCACGCTGAAAAGTTTCCTCGCTCAGATCTACCGGTTCCTGACAACGGATCCGCTGGATCCTCTTCCGATTTGGCGGGATGTGACGCGTTACAGCATGTTGAAGTTTCGCCCGGATCTGCGGGCGGGGTTCAATGTCGCGCTCCTGGCGATTCCGCAGGGGATGGCCTACGCGGTGATTGCCGAAGTGCCAATTTATTTCGGGATTACCTGTAGCGCGATGGCGGCGATCATCGCGGCGCTGTTTTCCGGCTCTCGCCACACCATTTTGGGGCCGACGAACGCGACCGCGTTCATGATTTTCAGCTTTTATGCGACAATGCCGGGGGAAACGGATTTCAAGTTGGGGATGATGCCACTGATGGTGTTTTTTGTGGGAATTCTGCTGGTGGTAGGGGCGTATTTCAAGGTTGCGGATTTGATCCAGTACATTAGTCGCAGCGTGGTGGTGGGCTACATTTCAGGCGCGGCGTTGCTCATCATCGCGAACCAGATGCGGCAGGTTCTTGGGATCGAATTTGGAGTGGGGGAAGAGCGACCGAGGACGTTTTTCAGCATTGTGGAGTTTCTTATTTCCCATGCCAGGGGAGCGCACGTCGAGCCCGTGGTGCTCTCGCTCTTCACTGCAGGGATCTATTTTCTGCTATCGCGTCGACTCAAGGGCTGGCCGGTTTTTGCGATTACCTTGGCCTTGGTCACGGCTGTGTATGCGGGGCTGCATCCGCTCCATTTTGATGTGGCGACGTTTGAAGCGTTCGGCTTTCAGGATTTGCGCCCGAAGATTCCGCGCTTTTCGACGGGCGGGATCTGGGAGGATCTGAATCTGCTCTCCAGCATCGCGTTTTCGGTCGCGTTTCTGTGCGCCCTGGAAAACAGCGTGATGTCGAAGACGCTGGCGAGTCGGACGGGAGATCGGTCGGATCAGAATCAGGACATGATGAGCATCGGGATCGCGAACTTGGTGACGTCCTTCTTCTCCGTGCTTCCCTGTAGCGGATCGTTGACACGCTCTCAGCTCAATTTCAACAGCGGGGCGGAGACGCGGATCGCGAGTGTTCTTTCCGGCGTGTTGTGTGCTATCGGTGCGGTCTTGCTGGCGAATCCGCTGCTCCAGATCATCACTTACATTCCCAAGTGCGCCCTGGCCGCCTTGGTCATTTGCATCGCCGCGTCCCTCATCAATTTGCACAACATCCGGATCTGCCTGCGCGCGACTCGATCCGATGCCGCCGTGCTTCTCACGACGTTTTTCAGCGCCCTGATCATGCCGCTCCACACCGCCATTTTCATGGGCGTGGCGCTGTCGATCATTGCCTACCTCCACAAAGCGAGCCGCCCGGTTCTGGTGGAATACAATGTCTCCGATGAAGGCGAGGTGATGGAGGACAAAAAAGAGCGCCACAATCCGAAAATCTCGTTCGTTCACGTGGAGGGCGAACTCTTCTTCGGCGCTTCGGAGCTCTTTCGCAGTCAGATTCAGCGGACCTTTGCCGATCCCGATTTGCGCATCATTATTTTGAGAATGCGGAATGCGCATCACCTCGATGCGACCAGCGTGA
Organism: uncultured Verrucomicrobiales bacterium; assembly: GCA_964351855.1. Lineage (GTDB taxonomy): Bacteria > Verrucomicrobiota > Verrucomicrobiia > Verrucomicrobiales > DEV007 > JBCDHN01. The sequence goes on along the minus strand of CAYGQD010000289.1, from coordinate 5,644 downwards.
TGGCTCTGGAGGAGTTGGTGAAGTTTCTCCGCAGCGCGCAACGCCACCTCTTGATTAGCGGGGCGACGGAGGAAGTTTACCGGGTGCTGGAAAACTCCGGGGTGATCAAGACCATCGAGGAACAGAACATCTTCAAACACGACGCCAAGAACCCGAATCTGCCGAATCGCTACGCGTTGAAGCGTTCCCAGGAGCTGCTGGGGACGAAGGACGCCGAGGTTCAGATTTTCACCGCCGAGTAGTTGGGATCACCGTCGAGGCCGAGTCTTGGGCTCGCGATTCGTGGTTTCACTGGAGGCCAGGGTGGGAGTGCTCTCTGTGATCGTTTCTTCCTCCAGGGCTTGGGTCGATTCCGACTTGGCAGCTTTTTTTAAGGCGCGACTGGCCAGCCAACCCTGCTTTTCCGGCTTGGCCTCAGCCGTCTCTGCTGGTTCAGGTAGAGGAGATTCTACCGTTGCCTTTTCGGGACGTTCCACTCGTTTTCCGGGAAGGGAGACCACTGCGGTAATCGTGCTTGTGGTTTCCGTGCCGTAGCGCGTCGCCAGGTTATCGATGGCCTTGAAATAAGCTGACCGAGCATGGACGGGACGCTTTTTGGCATCTTCCATCTTGGCAGGAGTAATTAGCTCGCCATCGGCGCTGATGAGCAACTCGCGACCGACGTGGGCGTAATCGTGAACGCCCAGTTTCCCCGGGGTATTGGTGATAGGATCTCCGAAAATGGTGACGCGAAGGTGATTGGGAACGACCGCCTCGTAAGCGCGCTTGAAGCCTTCATCGCCGACTTTCGGACTGCCGGAAACGATGGGATGGATCGATGCGAAATGGCTGCGATAGTTTTTCGCAAGGTCGTAGGTGCAAATGGTGGCAAGGGCGGCCCCGAGGCTGTGACCGCAGATGAAGAGCTGTTTCCCTCGGGCTTCGTCCAGGGCGCTGAGAATGCTGGGGCGCAGTTTGTTGTAATCGTTCTGAAAGCCGGTGTGGACCTTCGCGTTTTCCATCCGGGATCCATCGCCTAACTTCAACCCTCGGGGAATGGGACGGGCATCGGTGGCCACGTTTTGAAAGTAGTCCAGGCCTCCCGCCAGGGTTCCTCGAAAGGCGATCACGACCGTTCCATCCTTCTCCGCAACGTAAGCTCGGGAGCCACTCGTGGCTCCGCCGCCGAAGACGCCCGGGCCGATCAAACGAAACCCCGCTGCTTCCAGACTCTGGCGCACCTGGCCATCGGTTCCTTTCGAAACCCAACTGCTATGTTGTTGCATCGCGGCTAAGGTCGCGAATCGGGCAGGCGAGACATTGGCTCCCAGGGACGCAGGTCCGTCCCAGAGAGAACAGGCCGACAAGCCGAGGAGAAGCATTGCGCCAAGAAGGCAAATGCGGATCGATTTCATGGACGCAGATCGAAGGTTACTGGGATTCCCACACCGTTCGCGCATGGAGCGGTTGAACGGGGCGGGCGTTGTTGGAGAAGATAGCACGAAACGCGGTCAATTGGCTTGTGGAAAGTTGTTGAGGCTGACGCAAAACATACCACTGGACGCCTTCGGTGCATGGCGGCGTGGTGAGGGAGCCCTGATAGTAGTAGTAGGATCGATCTTCGGGCAAGACCTCGGAGACATTCAGAAGAGAGCCGGATGAGGCGAGGGTTTGGTGTGCGGTGGCCGGAAGTTGGTCAAAAAACTGGGCCAGAAAGGGATTTTCCGCGCCGGTTTCGAAAAGAATGCCGACGACGAGCAGTTTCCCCTCCGCATCTTGGTGAACCAAGTGCATTTCCAGGTCAAACTGGCGACCCTTGACGCGGTGCTCGCTCCGGCTGTGAAAGTGGAATTGCGCCAAATGATAGGTTTTCCCCATGATCTCGACCGAACTGCCGGGGACGAAATTTTGCTGAATCGTGTGGCCATTGTTGACCAGATTCAGAGGCGTCGGACGATAGGAGAAGTTGAGCGGGTAAAGAACCGAAGAGGAACGAGGCTCCGTGATATCGATGGGAGATTGTTCCGTCCCGCTACTGGCCAGCGCCCATTCCGGCGACAACTCGGCCCAGTGTTTCGGCCCGGTTTTACCCTCATAACTCCATTCCGGTCCGGCGGATTCCGAGGGTATGATCTCGATCCCGTCTTTGAACTCCGGAATCGTGATGCAGCCGCCCAGAATCGTCAGAAAAAGCAGGGCAACCGGGAGAAAGAGCCGTCCGATCGGCGTTCCCTGAGGAGCGCAGGCCTGACCCAGCTCGAATCGCGAATTTCGAAGGTTGCTCACGGACGAGATCTTAACACTGCACTTAGGGACGGCGCTATCATTAGTTGGGTAAAGTTGCGCTGGATTTTCGGCCTGCGTCGAGGCGGGATTGAGCGGAGTGTAGCGAGTTCCATGAGCTGAATTCCAACGCAGGCGCAGTTCGAAAGGACCAGCAAATTTGCCAAAGGAATGATCGCTCCGTTCCTTAACGCAATGTCACGGCATTTGCCCACACTTTTGACCGATAGCTGGGAGGAATTTCGGCAAGGTCAGGCTTCCAGTGCCAGACCCGTTTGCCCTTTTGACCGGGAGGAAAGGCGTAGATCGCGACTTCGACCCGGCGTTCCACTCCCTCCTCGACTTCCAGTTCCGTAACCGCGATGGAAATATCGCGCCCGTCGCGCCATAAGCCGCCCATCACCACATCGGTCGTCAGATTGTTGCGCACCGTAGCTTCGTGCAGATTTCCGAGCTTCACGTCTACTTCGTAACCGATCGCGGCGATCCAGATTTCGCCGACGTAATCGGGCGGAGTGATGGGTTTGACGACTGGAGGGGGCGTTCCGGTAGGCTGAAACTGGGGATCGTTAAGGAAGGAGAGATCGTGAAGTCCCGCCTGATGCGCGATCTCCGGCGTGTCCGCCAAATTGAAGAAGCGCGTGTTGTCGAACATCCAGCCATCTTCTTCCTTGATGAACTTCAACATGAGAATGTTGTTCGGAATATCGCTGGGGCGCATCACTCCAAAGTCGACTTTGCCGTAGTAAATCAGATGCGCGGTATCGCCGTTGACCAGCGTTTCGAGATGCCCCAGCGTACCGATTTCCGGCATGCTGATCGGGAGATCGAACATGGCTTCCGGCCAGCGCTGTTTTTGGGAAACGACCAGGTTGTGGGTCCAAATGCGGCGGGATTTCGCGGTGTATTGCTTCCACGCGTTGTAGTTTTTCGACACCATCGCCGAGACGGAGCCTCGGTAAATTCGCTCCAATTCTTCCCGGAGTTGTTGGGCTTCGGCCGGTTGGGGAAGGCTCACGAACGACAGCGCCAAAAAGAGCGTGAGGCTTGCGAGCCAGCTTCGCCGACCGGTCAAAAACCGGGTAACCAGCAGGATAGTTGTTTTTTTGTTGAATCTGGCTATCATTGGGAATGCGCGATCGCGGGAAATCTACCTTTGGAACCCGTGCAATCGAACTTTATTCGCCGCAGATTTCCTGTTCCAGAATGATATGACTGATACCTTTGCAGCCGAGACCTGGGTCGATCGTAGTAAGCTCCTCCTCAATCAGGCCCAGGAGCATGTTTACAAGGAAACCGATGACGGGCTCAGCTTGAAAGCCTACGTCTTTTCGCCCTCGGGCGAGCCGGATCAGCTTCGACCCGTGGTGATGTTTTTTTCAAGCGGTGCTTGGGACAATATTTTGATCTCGCAGTTCGGTCCTCAGTGCATGCATTTCGTCGAGCGCGGTGCCATGGCGATCTTGGTAGAGTATCGAACCAGCTCGGTTCACGGCACCAGCCCGATGGAGGCCGTTTCCGATGCGCGATCCGCGATTCGCTGGGTGCGCTACAACTCGGAGATTCTTCAGATTGATCCGACGCGGATCGTCGTTGGTGGTGGGAGCGCCGGAGCTCATTTGGCCTTGGCTGCCGCGATGATTCCGGGAGTGGCGGATGACCCGAATGATCCCAATATCACCTGCGTGCCAAACGGCCTCCTCCTCTTCTGCCCGATCGTTGATACGTCGAAAAAAGGCTGCGGATTCGATCGATTTCGCGACGCCGAGGACGCTAATCGTGCCAATCCCAGCAAATACATCGGGAAACACATTCCTCCGATGATCATTTTCCACGGCAGTGCCGACAAGTTCATGTCCGTTGACATTGTTGCGAAATTCGCCAAGCAGGTTCAGCGGAAAGCGAACGTCTGCGAGATGATCATCTTCGAAGGTCGCGACAACACCTTTTACAATTTCAACGTCGATCCCGATGCTTACGACGCGACGATGTATGACGCAGACCGTTTCCTCGTGGATCAAGGCTTCCTGCCGCCACCGGCGGATGATGGCGTGGTGGGTTGAGCTGGAGTCAGGACTTTCGAGAAATCTTCGCGAGCGCATCGTGCAGTCCTCGCGAGACGAACCGCGCCTTCGGTCCTTCGTTTTTCTGGAGGAAGCCGTGACCAGATTCCGCGACGACCAAATAGGCCTGGCCGGAGGTTAAACGCAGCGCGAGCTCGAATTTGGGAGCGATGTCTCCACGCCGCAGCATCGAGGGTTTCGCCGCTTCCAACTGCTCCAGCACCTTCTCGATTTGTGCTTTGCTCAGGGTTTGGGGGCGAATTTCAAGGTCTGGGCGCGTGAGTCGGGCCGAACGAACCGTTTCCGCAGCAATGCGGCGTGATTCCAGCTTCTCCAAGCCGATTCCATCTTGAATCGATAAGGCCGTAAACCAGAAAATACCGGACAACAGCAGCTGCTTCATTCCGCGCCAGTTACACGTCACAAAGCATCGCCGCATGGCGCAAGGCAAGTTCGTGGTCATCCCACTCCGGGATGAATTCCTGAGCGACAAAGCCGGTGTAACCCGTTTCCAGAATCGCATGCATGATTGCGGGATAATTGATCTCCTGATCGTCATCCAGCTCACCACGGCCCGGATTACCCGCTGTGTGGTAATGGCCAATGATGTCTTTGTACTGCCGGATTCGGCGGATCACGTCCCCGTTCATGATGCTGACGTGATAGATGTCGAAGAGCAGCTTCATGTTGGGCGAGCCGACCCGATTGATCAGATCCACACAGAAATCGACATCGTCGCCAAAGTAGCCGGGATGCCCTTTCATCGGATGCGTTCCATCGCGGGAGTTGAGGTGCTCCAAAACCAGCGTGACACCCTTTTCCTCGGCTAAAGGCATGACTTCTTTCCAAACGTCGACACACAGTTGAGCCGATTTCTCCTCATCCATCCCATCATAGCGCATTCCGGTAAAGGTAATGGCGGAGGGTGACTTCACGTCTGCGGCCACGTTGATCGCATCAGTCAGCTTTTCGATGCACATCTCGCGATTTTCCGGATTGCAGGGGCCTTTCGCGAATCCGTGACTACTGACGAGCGAAATCTCCATTCCCATTTCGCGAACCTGCGGGTAGATGTCGCGCGGAATCCCTTCCATCGCCACCAATCCGATGTCCTTGCACAACTTCGCCAAATCCAGCATCTCCATTCGCTGATTGAAGGTCCAGCCCATGATCGATTGGCGAATTCGGCCATTCGTGATTTTAAAATCGGCTTTCGCTGCGCTCATGGGAAGCTGAGCCTGACCGGTGGAAGCCAACCCGGCCCCAGCCGTGGTCAGCGCCGTGTTCCGAAGGAAATTGCGTCGTTTCATGACTGATGG
>CAYGQD010000288.1:0-7847 GCA_964351855.1 uncultured Verrucomicrobiales bacterium | reverse complement strand
CCATGATTCATCCTGAATCAAAACTCCGAACATGCACTAACAAAATCCCCAAAAAGAAGAGCGCGGGGTGACCGCGCTCTTCCGTGGATAGTTGGGTTGGTTGTGGATGGTTTTGAGTTCAGGGGAAAACCGGAGTTTCCCCCATCGGTTCAAAGGGTTGGTCGATGGTGGACGCGCCGGAGTCTTCCTGGAGTTCGACCCCGGGCAGGTCTTCGATGCTGACCGAAAACAGCTCGCCGATTCCGTAGACGCGGAAGGGAAGCGTGGAGACGGTTCCGGTCGATTGGCGGGCACGGCGGCGGCGCTGGGCGGCATCTTCTTCTCCACCGGGATAGTCCGATTCCACCACAAAGGTTCCGTCGTCGCCAGCCAGTCCGTTTTCGCGGAGGTTTCCGGGACGATCGCCGATGAGTTCCCGAGACAGCTCGTTCTCAAAGCGGGTCGTGTCGCTCGCGTTGAAGGCGTTGAGGAGGAAGGCTTCCAGATCGATCGGGGCCGAGGCCGGGCCGGACGGGTTGCGAAGGCCGAAGTTGGGCAAGCTCAGGAAGTCGAGCGGGAGAACTCCCCTGCGGGCCAAGGCAAAGAAGCTGCTGCCGCTTCCGGCACTACCACCCGTTCCGGGGCCGGGAGGGCCAACCACAGTGGGCTCGACTCGGGTTCCCACGGTATCGCCAGCGTAATAGAGGTGGTAGTTCGAGCCGGGGAGCGGAGTGGGACCGGTTCCCTGGAAGCTGCCGACCGGGAGCCCTTGGACGTAGCGGTATTGGAAATCCGGGTAGGGTTCGAATTGGTTGGCGGCCAGGGAGGTGCTGGTCGGGACGACGTAAGCGCGGCGGTTGAGCAGGGTTCCGGCACCGAGGTGGTTGTTAGTCGGTGAGGGAATGTAGAGCCGCATCTCTCCGGCGAAACCGGGAGCAAACGAGGTCTGGACTCCGAAGGCTGCCGAAGTGGTGAGGGTGCCGTGGCCGTTTCCGAAAGGGTTATTCCGACTGACTCCGAAGGTGACGGGGCTGGATAAATCGAGCGCCGCACTGCCGGCCCCGACATGGCCGATCAAGGCTCCGCTCAAGGTGGCGTCATCTCCCACCGCGACAGAAATTTCGCCTCCCCAGAAACCGAAGTGGGAGAGCGCCGGATCCGTCGTCAGCCGATCTCCGTGGCCAATCTTGGTGTAGGCATTGGCACCGTTGCCCGCCGTCATCGTCAGGTTTTCGCCAACTCGGACGTCGATGGAGCCGGATTGATCACCCTGGACCTGGGCTCCGCCGTTCCCGATCTGGGCAAAGGCGTAGCCGGCTCCGGTCGGGGCGATGCTTCCGGCCACCATCCGCAGATCCCCTTGGGAAACCACGGTGACGTCTCCGGTGAAGCTACCCACGGTGAAGGCATCCGCCGCCGTCCGCAGCAGCGAGACTCCGGTCCCGTTCCCGATCATGGCGTGGGCTCCGTTCCCGGAACCGGCGAGCAACTCGATATCACCCAAGGCCGCGACGGAAACATTCCCGTTGGCAGAGGCTCCGCGCAGGGCGACGGCGACATTCCCCGGCTGCAAGTGATGGCCGATCTGGGCAAAGTTTTGGATCGCGTCAAAGTTGACCGTCGTGTTTCCGGGATGCCGTTCTCCGCCGTGGATGAGAACGTCTCCCCCGCTGAGGACGGTGACATCTCCGGTGGCGGCTTTGGAACTGCTCAATTTGGTTCCGCCGTGTCCGATCAGAGCGAAAGCGTAAGAGGCGTCCCCGGCTGCCAGGCTGACGTCGCTATTCGCACTGACGAGGATGTTGCCATCGTAGCTGGCTCCGCGGGAGTTGTCCGCGCCGATCAAGTCACCGCCGTGGCCAATTTGGGCGAAGGAGCTGAAGTCGCCCGGAGACGTCGCACTGCCGAAGTCGGCCGGGTAGAAATCGAGCGGGAAACTGGCGTCTCCTTCCGGATCGACCACCCCGGCAAAGTCAGCGATTCCGGCGGGTCTGCCCCCGGCGAGGTTGACTGCGCCACCACTGATGACGTTGACATCGCCCCGGAAACTGGAGCCGACGGTATTGGCTCCGCCGTTGAAGTCGGCCCCGCCGTGACCGATCTTGGCCCAGTCGTAGCGCATCGTTCCGCCGAGGAGGGAGATGTCACCGGCCACGTTCACGTCGATCTGGCCGTCGATGTGCATCTCGTTGCGATAACCGCCGTGGCCGACTTGAGCCCAGGAGAAATCGCCGTTCCGCACGTCTATCCCGTTGGCATCGGACGTGGCCAGGGTGCCACCGAGGACGCGGAGGTCTCCCGCCGTGCTGCGGACGGAAATGTCACCGGTGACGGTGGAGAAGAGCCCTTCGAAGACGGAGCCACCGTGACCGATCTGGGCAAAGGCGGAGGTCCGGCTCCCGGCCTGAAGCTCGATGTCTCCCACGGAAGTCACGTTGATGGCCCCTTTCAGGATGTGAGCTTGATCGAAGATGCCGCCGGTTCCTCCGGTGATCTCGTCGCTGCCGCCGTGGCCGATGAGGGCGTAAGTATCGAACATGTTTCCGCCGCGCAACTCGACGCCCAGTCCGCCGGTTTGGCCTGCTGTTACCGCAATATTTCCCTCATAACGAGGCGAGATGGCGCGCCCTCCCCCGTGGCCAATCTGCGAGTATCCGCGATCGGTATCCGCCGAGGGTCCGGGGACGGTAAACGTATAGGTGCCGGTTCCACTCGGGCGCATGCTTTCGGTGGGCTCCAGGCCGCGTTCGAAATCGGACGCCCAGAGCCTGACCGCTCCGTTCACGGCGGTGACGCTGATGTTTCCGGCGTAGCCGTTCAGTGGGTCTGCGGTTCGCACCTGCGTTTCCATTCCCCCGTGACCGATCTGGGCGAAGGCGTCGTCCGCCCGTTGCACGAGGGCGGGAAGTCCCAAAGCCGGATTCAAAACGTTGAGGGAGTTGTTCGGCAGCGGACCTTGATGGGCCAATTGCGCGGCGAAGAGATCAATGTTGCCGCCCGCTTTCACGGTGATGTCAGACGAGCCGGTCGGACCGTGGATGCCCATGCCCAAGCCTTGACTCCCGGAGTTGACCTCGACTCGCTCCGCGCTGCCGTCATCGCTGCGATGGTCGGAATCATGCCCTCCGTGGCCGATCATGGCAAAGTTCCGCCCACCGGTTTGAGCCGCGTCCGCTCCGCCGTTGTAGTTCTCGTTATTGTTGGTGAAATCATTCGTCGTATCGGGATCCTGAATTGCTTGCCAGCCTCCGGTCGCCTCCATCCGGATGGTGGAATTCGCGTTGGTGACGATGTCCGTTCCACCGGGACCGGCACCCGGGTTGATCCCGGCAGAGACGTCGATCTCGCCCCAGTGATCTCCGCGCGCTTGGCGACCGCCGTGACCGATCATAGTGTAGTTATCGCTCCGGTTCGGTTCCAGGGCGGTCTGACCGGGACGCAGGCTGTCTTGGCCCGCGTAGAAGTCGATATTTCCTTCCGTGCTGACCACGCGGATGTCGCCGTGGTGACCTTCTCCGGCCATGGCGTAGGCCTGGAATCCGCCGTGTCCGAGCTGGGAGTAACTCTGGTCTCCTCGCCCGAAACCGCTGCGGAAAACGATGTCATCAAAGGCCCGGACGTCGATGTCTCCGGACAAGGTTCCTTGGGCAAAGTTCGCCGCCCGAGTGTTCGTTCCCCCATCGACATTCAGCCGTCCGCCGTGGCCGATCTGGGCGAAGGACGAACTGCGTCCGGCGTGCATCTGGATGCCGCCGAGCGCTGCCGTCACCTTGATATCGCCACTGGAACCTCCGGAAGACTCGCTGCCGCCGTGTCCGACCTGGACGAACGAACGCGCCCCGCGATCCAAGTTCGTGGCGGAAACAAAGCGGTCGAAAACCACACTGCCACCCGCCGCGACGGTGATGTCACCGGTGTGATCGCCGGCGGTAACGCGTCCGCCGTGGCCAATCTGGGCATAGCCGTCGTTGCCGCCCGGAGCCGTCATGAGGACGCTGCCCGCTGCGGTGACGGTGATGTCTCCGGAATGCCCGTGCCGATACGCGACATCGCCCGCGTCTTGCAAGGTATCGACCAAGCCGGTGACGGGGTTGATCCAGAGCGGGTTTCCGAGCGCGTCGAGACGCTGTTGGATCCCTTCGTAATCGATCACGTTGGCGGCGTGAGTCGGGAGAGCGCTGACGTGATCCGAGTTGATCCCTCCGTGGCCAATCATCGCATACGTCCGGTCCTGGTTGTTGATCTCCGGGGCTCCGGCACCTTTCAACTGGACGTCCGCGAGAAGGGACTCGACGTCAATGGAGCCGGAGAAGTTTCCGCGCACATCCCGTCCTCCGTGCCCGATCTGGACCCAGGAATCGTTCGTCGCGCCGGCTTCGAGAGAGACGTGGATCGCGGAGACGGAGATATCGCCCGCGATGTCGGTGGTGAGGAGTCGCCCGCCGTGACCGATTTGCAGCCAGCCCTCGGCGTTCGACGCCTTGCCCAAGAGGACGCCGCCCAGATCGACATTGATGTCTCCGGCCAGTCCTCCGTTCACTACTTGGGCGACGGTGTTTCGGCCCCCGTGACCGATCTGCACGTACTTTCCGGTGTTGGCCGCGCTGCCGGTCACGATGAGATGCTGCTGCGTGGAGATGTTGATGTCGCCACTGATCGGCGCGGAATTGAGCCCGTCCGGACGATAGCCGATTTGGGTGTATTCGCCATCCGCGTTGCCGGTATCGATGATCAGATTCCCGGCGAAGAGATTGGTCTCACCGGCGGCGCTTCCGACCAAAACGCGTTGATCGGCGGCCGGGTTAAGATGGATGCTCCGAGCCGCTGCGCCCCAGGTTCCGAAATTCCCCGCGAGGATTTGCTCGTAGTTGATCGGGCCAGCCGGAGTGCCGGGATTCGTCGTCCCGAAGACATTCGCCCCGCCGTCATTCCAACCCGCGACCAAGTTGATGTTTCCGGTCCCCCGGTTCACGATTCTGCCCCCGACCAAGATGTTGGAGTTGGCAAAGATGGAGAGGGAATTGGCGCTGTCGTAGAGCAAGTCCGCGTTGGCGGCGAAGGTGACATCGCCCGCTTGGGTCAGGGCGGGGTTGGTGGTGTGGACGACCACATTGGAGGTGTTTAATGCCGTGATCAGGTTCGCGATTTCCACTCCGCCTGGGCCCACTCCCGTGCCGATCGTGACATTGGCCGGATCCAGCAAGAGGGTGCCGGCCGTTCCGGAACCGATTGCTCCGGCGTCCACGTCGCCGGCAAAGCTCAACTGATCCCGACCGGAAACCTCGACCAAGCCGCCATTTCCGGTGCCGCCACCCCGGGCGCTGATGGTTCCTTGAAAGTCCGTCTCACCATCCGACCACAGCACCACTTGGCCACCGGCTCCGTTCGCGCCGTCTGCCCGAATCACCGCGCCGGGAGCGACCGTGGTCTTCTCCGAGTTACGAAACCGCGCATCGCGCCCCTGGAACCCGCCCCCAGCGTAGACGTTACCTCCCCCGGTTTCCCCGCTGGCGTCGAGCAACGCGGTCGGGCTCAGTTCGACTTCTTCACCGGTCACAGCAATGAACCCGCCGACTCCGTGGGAACTGCTCGCGTCGATGCTGCCCATGATCATCGCCTCATTGACGGCGGCGACGGTGACGGCTCCACCCGCTTCACTTCCGGTCGCGTCCACTCTTCCCGTCGTTGCGACGGTCACGTCCCCACCGTTCAGTTGGACCGTTCCACCGATTCCGTCCGTTCCCGCTGCCCGAATCTGACCGGCGACGAGGAGCTGATCCGTCGCGTTGGCTTGGACCGTGCCACCGGTGGCTCCGCTTGCGTCAACCACGGCGGTTTGCCCCATCAAGACATTGTTCGCCGAAACCAGGACCGAGCCGCCGATCGCGTCGCCGAGCGATTCCAAGGTGCCGTCGAGGTGAATGCTGTCCAGCGCCGATAGGACGATGGAACCGCCCAGGTTTTGACCGGAGGTTCCCAACGTGGACGTGTTCGTCACGATCAAATCGCGTCCGGTCAGAGTAATCGAACCACCGCCGATCGCGCCGCTCGCCAGCATCGCGCCCTCACTTTGGACCAAGCCGGTTGCTCCCATCCGGATTCCACCGCCGTTGCCGACGGTTCCGTTGGCCTCCACCCGGCTCAAGACGCCGGAACGGATCGCTTCCCCAGCCACGCTCACTCCGCCACCCGAGGTTCCGTTGGCCCGGATCGTCGATCCGTCTTGAAACGCAATTTGGCCGCCTTGGACGGTGACATTGCCGCCGATTCCACCGCTGCTGGAGACATCCAGCGTGCCGCTGTTTTGCACCGCGCCGGTTCCCGCCTGGATCTGAATTTCTCCCCCTGCGGTCAACCCGCTGGCATCGACCACGCCGGTATTGACGATGGAAGCACCGCCGGTCGCGGTCAGTTGGACCCGACCGCCAATCCGCTCGGCTTGCTTCGCCCGGATCGATCCGGAGTTCATGATCGCCATCGCATAAGAGTTGCCGTGCCCGGCCAGACTGACATTCGCACCTTCAATCATCCCGGTGTTCTCAACTCCCGTCCCGTTACCCGGAGCGCGATTCGTCACAAAGACGTTCCCCGCCACCCCGGAATTGATCACCACCTCGTTGCCCGCCGCGATCACGACGCGTCCGTCGACCGCTCCGATCTGGCCCTCGTTGCGGACGGTGTGTCCCGCCAGAATGATCTCGCCACCTTGCGTTGCGGTGATTCGGCCCAGGTTGACCACGCCTTGGGTGCTGGCACCGTTCAGGGAAACATCGCCACCGCCGAGGAAAGCGGAGTTGCTCACGTCCAGGGTCGACATCAAGAGCCCGCCGACATCGACGGTGCCGTTCGGCCCGACCAGGATCCCGTTCTGGTTAATCAGCCAGATGCGTCCGTTTGCTTGAAGGAGACCTTCGATCTGAGAAGCGCTGCTTCCCGTCACCCGGTTCAGGGCGGCGGCGGAGGATCCCGGCTGCTCGAAGAGCGTCCGCTCCAGTTTCCCGATCGAGAAGTCTTGCCACTCAATGATGGCTTTGTCACTGCTCTGGAGGACGTTCAGGGTATCGCCGCTCCGGGAAAACTCCACGTTGCCTTGAATGAGCTTTTCCCCGCTGGGGTTGGCCCGGATGACGGTAGGCCAAAAGACGAGCGAAGGAAGGAGAACCGACAGGACGCAGGCCTGTCCCGGCACCGAAAACACTGATTTTTTCAACGAAGTGAGAAAAGAGAAGAAGCTTTTTTGCTGTCTCCGCGTGATCGACGCACTAAAAGTGTGTGATTGCTGGGGTCGATGGAAATAACATCAGATTTCCGAAGTGGTGTCGAAATAATTTCATGGGGGCGACGATTTTTTTTGACCCGGGATCTTGCCTGCCTGAGCCACTTGGCTGACACCGAATTCAACTGGGAATCGAGCCGTTGAAGGGTGATTGAAGATCGACGCGCTTCGTGAGGGCCAGGCGTTCGAAACATGGGAACACGAATGCGCCTCGCTTCCACGAATTTTAGGAATGGGCACGAATCGCGATGCTGCGCTGATTGTTTGAAAGGGTAAGGATCGCAAGCTTGAAGAATCGCAAAGTTGTGGCACAGGAAGTGCTCGCAAAAGCCTGAAACCTTAGCTTGCGAAGAAATCATGAGCACGGAACTGAACCTCCCCATTCCCCCGAGATCCCTGAACGAGCGCAGCGCGCAACCGACCTCCCGCTACCATCAGGTGGCCCAGACCGCAGCGACCGGGAAACCCCGGGCGAAGGCCTCCGCCCTGCTCACGGAAGGCTCCCGCTCCATCGTTACGAAACGTCGCAGTTCGTTCTTGAGATCGCACGAAGAAGCTGCGGATTCGGTCGCTCCGGCGAGCAGCGCCGCTC
>CAYGQD010000287.1:1765-7851 GCA_964351855.1 uncultured Verrucomicrobiales bacterium | reverse complement strand
CGCAGCGCCTTCGCCGACGTCTCCCCCAACACCCAACGAATCGCATCCACCACATTCGACTTCCCACAACCATTCGGCCCAACAACGCCCGTCACGCCCGGGTGAAACTCGAGCTTGGTGTTGTCAGCGAACGACTTGAAGCCGTTCAGTTGGAGTGAGCGCAAAAACATGCGGCATTTGAGGCGTTGATCGGGAGATTTCGGTTCAAAAAAGCTGATTATCAAGCAGGGAAGCTCGATTTTGTGGAGAGCCGTATCCAACAGGCAAAATGTAGAAAAGGATCTCCGTATCCGCGTTTCCACCGGTCCCGAGCCCATCGGATGCGGAGATCCTCTGCTCCGTTGCCCGTCCCATTCATTCGCCGAAGGTTCCTTGACAGCCTAACCTTCACCTCTCATCATCCCGCTCTGTGAATCAGGCAGATGACGGCAACACGCAGGAACCGCTCCCGCTTCCTAAAACGGACGATTACTGGGCGTTTCTCTCCTATCGCCATGCCGATAACACCGTCCAAGATCGCGATTGGGCCACTTGGCTTCAAGACCAGATCGAGCACTACGAAGTTCCCGCCGATCTCGTCGGAACGCTCAACCAATGGGGCGAGCCAATCCCCGAACGCATCTACCCCATTTTCCGTGACGAGCAATCCCTCGCCGCCAAAGCTGATCTCGGCGCGGCGATTGAGGACGCCCTGAAGCAGTCCCGCTACCTCGTCGTCCTCTGCTCACCCCGCGCGGTGGAGAGCGCCTACGTGGCTCAAGAAATTCACCATTTCAAAGTTAGTGGCAAAGGCGAGCGGATCATCGCCGCCATCGTCGCGGGTGAACCGGACGATCCGGAACACGAGTGCTTCCCCGAGCCCCTGCGCTATCCCATCGTCAAGGGCGAGATCGACACCGCCACCCGCGAAGAACCCATCGCCGCAGACTTTCGGCTCGCCGATGGCAAGGAAGGCTTCACCTCCCCGGAAGCCTATCAACTCGCTCTCATTCGCGAGGGGAAACTGAAACGGAAAGCCATCAAAACCCGGGTCGACGCCTATGAGCAACGCCTCCAACTGGCCAAGCTGAAGATCATCGCCGGGATCCTCGGCGTCACCCTGGAGCAACTGCGCGATCGCGACCGCCTCCATCAACTGGAACTCGCCCGCAAACGCGCCCGCAACCTCCGGCGCTGGCTTTCCACCACAGTGGCCCTGTTGCTGCTCGCGATCGTGGGTGGACTGGGCGCAGGCTACTTTTTCCAGCAATCAGAGATCCGGCGACAAGAGGCTGAAGCCGCCCGAAAAGAAGCCCAACTAAACGAGCAACGCGCCCTGGCCGGGGAAGCCGAAGCGGAAAAACAACGCACCGCCGCCGAAAACAACGCGAATCGGGCCGTAGCGGGCGAAGCCGAGGCCAAAATACAGGGTCTCGCCGCGGAAAGCGCCCGTCAACAAGCAGAAACAGAGCGCGAGCAGGCCGAAAAAATCCTGGAATTCATGACATTTCAGATACGGGATAAGATAGGCTCCTACCTACCCACTAACCTTAAGAATGAAATTCTCGAAACGGTGGATGCCTATTACGAAGAAACCGGCCGCAACCGCACCGGCGCCGGCAAGGGGCGGGTCGTCGGGCACTTTAACAACCTGGGAAATCTCGCCCTGGCCGAAGGGGACACCGAGGTGGCCCTGGACTACTATGAGAAGTCCTTCGTCTTGAGTGAAGAACTGGTGGCCGAGGAACCGGACAAACCCATTTGGAAGGTCTACCTCAGCGCGGGGCACACCAAGCTGGGGGATGTGAAGTTGAAGCTGGGCCGCACCGATGAGGCCCTGGCCCATTACGAGGCAGCCCTGAAGGTGGCCGAGGAGTTGGTCGAGCTGGACCCGGGCAATGCGGGCTACCGGCGCGATCTCAGCATCAGTTACAACAGGCTGGGGGATGTGAAGTTGCAGCTGGGCCAAACCGATGGGTAGTGGGTCAGGTCGATTGTAGAAATTATGGTAGTGGGTCAGCTCGATTGTAGAAATTATAAGCTGGAATTGTGGGCGTTTGAGACTGACCTTGCTTGTAATGTCGAACCTTGGAACCGGAAACCTTTCTTACACTGCGCAATCCCTTCGGGAGATTCTCGAAAGGGGCGATGAGCACATATTCCTCTACGCAATGACGGTAGCCTTCAAAGAAGGCACGACCGTCTGTCTCACTGATGATTTTGGCAATGAAATCCGGGCCAATGATCGCGAGAAACTAGTCGACTTTCTGCAAGAGCATTGTGATTGGGTGGACCCTGAATCAGAAGCTGGAGTTGAGTCGGCTCGGGATGTCATTTCGAATTTTATCGCAAAGAGCGAGGAAGCCTAGCGGTGGCTTCAGGGTTCAAACCCGAGCGACAGAGTGTGGGCTGCCCCCCCTGTCAAAAGGTTTGTTTTCTCGATGAATGGCAAAGCTTCAGGATCGCGCTTTTTAAAGTATCCGATCATCTTCTGAGGAATCCATACCTCGTGGAGGTGTTTCCTGAAGTCCGGCAGAAGTTCGTTCGGATAGAGGCGAGCATCAACCACCCTGCCGTCTTCGTAGCGGTGTTTGTAGGTCGGAAAATCTCCCGGCTCAATGTTCTTAACCTTACGGAGCCATCCTGAGAACATCAAACCCATTGATATGTCGGGTACTAAATCATCCGGTAATTGGTAACCTTGGTCTTCAAGGGGGGCTACGATTCCAAATGTGAGTTCATTGAGCATGGACCAGTGCGTGTGTGGAATTTCATGACGATTTGCCATGTATCTGCGAAGATGGTAGGGCAGTTCAACTTGGTTGATTTTGACCTTGCCCGCCATCCACTCCCTTACCCACCGGGCTACAGCCACGGCAAACTTAGGTGAGCACCACTGGCCTAGGTTTATCGCCACGTCAGGATGAACCCAAGTCCCTTGCTCGTAGGGGCTGCCCCCTTTGATTGAAAGCACAAGTCCCGATATCGGAATCCCGATATCGGAAGAAAGCTCTTCTAGAAATTCGGTTGTTGATTTCAGTGCGCGGTAATGGCCGAAAAGTTTTCCAACTGCTTGGCACATTGACGTTGCATTCACGAATCCGTCAGAAACTCGCTGAGGTACCAACGCACCTTCTACCTCCCTTGGAATCAGTTGCAGGTTGAGCATTAGTTGCCCGTCCTTAGCCATCGTAACCTCGCCTTTCTGGATTCCCTTGTCCTTCCAGCGCGCCTCAGCAGCCCTTCTTGCGATCTCCCTTCGGACATCTTCGGTGAGGTTTGCGGCGCGGGCCTTGCCGCCCGCGCTACGGTTGGGAACCTTTTTCTTGGCCATGCTTACATTTATGCTTGCATATGAATACTTTGCAAGCATAAATGCAGGCATGAAACTCTGCCAGGAGAAGCAAGCAATGGTCCTGAGTTGCTTAATCGAAGGAAACTCGATTCGCAGCACAACGAGGATCACCGGAGTTGCCAAGAATACGGTCGTCAAACTATTGGCGGAAGCTGGGGAAGCGTGTTCCGCATATCATGACGACCACATGATTGACCTCCCCTGTACGACCCTACAGTTTGATGAAATCTGGAGCTTTGTGGGCTGCAAGCAAAAGAACGTCGAATCGACCAAGGGAAAGCATCCAGGAGACGTTTGGACATGGACCAGCCTTTGCGCAGATACCAAGCTCATTCCGGTTTGGCGAGTCGGCGACCGCTCTGCAAATACCGCTTACGATTTTTGCGCGGATCTTAGCGGAAGATTCACAGATCGTGTTCAAGTTACAACTGATGGCCTTGGGCACTATCAATGGGCCATTGGAGCCAATTTCAAGGACGTGGATTATGCGCGTCTCATCAAAATCTACGGGAACGACGCCGATGGAAATTCCGTTGTGACCGGCATCCGAAAAGAACCCGTTCTGGGCACCCCTGACATGGACTTGGTCAACACATCATTCGTGGAGCGATCCAACTTATCTATCCGCATGTGTAATCGTCGCTTTACTCGACTGACCAACGCATTTTCAAAGAAGGTTGAGAATCACTGCCACATGCTTGCCCTTGGCTTCATGTCCTACAATTTCTGCCGGAAACACGGCACTTTAAAGACGACTCCAGCCGTAGCCGCTGGGCTCTCAGGAGACGTTTGGACGCTCCGAAATGTGGTGGAGATGATGGACGATTACTTTGAAGCCAAGCAGGAAGCCGAATTTGAAGCGGCATTCGAGGATAAGTTTACCGCTTCATCCAGGTATCCGAAAACTTACGAACCTCAGCAGCCCAAAACCCCTTGGTACCTTGACCGAGAAAGCGGAGGGAAAAATCCACCGACGAAGAAACCTGGAATTTCATACGACTAAACGGCTGTTATGCCAAGAAATTAGAGCAATGACCACACGAAGTAAAGTTCTCGCAGCAATCCGCCTTCGAAATCACCGACTATTCACTGAGTTTGGGAACGTTGGATTTGATTACATCTGGAACCCTGACACAAATGAATTACACTCCACTACCTCAGATGCGTTCTGGAACAATTGCAACCTTCGTTACGCCAATCTCCGGGATTTCATCGGCATTTCCAACATTGGAGTCATTCCTCTTCACGACCTCCCCAACAATTTTGAGGTTCCGGCGATCGACCTAATCACGGGTGAGGATCTCGGGACTCTTACGATCAATAAGTGCGGGCATTGCCTTACCTTCTAGTTCACGGTGCCGCTTTAGGACACTATCAAATTTCGGACTTGTCTTAAAATGAGGACTACGTTTCAGCGCCAACAAGGCATCACTGCCAGTCAGAAGTCGCCCAGCTTGTCCGCACGCGGTAATTGCAATCTTGGCCATACCATCACTCGTGATGTCAATATGTCAGGGCGGCGCAGGCATAAACAAAAGTGTTTTTCGGTCTCGAATCCGGCGCGGCTCATGCTAATCGTTCAGACGGATCAATTCTGAGCCCTTTTCTTACGCGAACTAACGAAATGCGCCCCAGCACCGATGGTTCCACCTAGTAAAGCACCTCGAAATCCTGCCTTTCCAGGCCCGAAGTATTTCTTCACGGGTAACTTTCGTTTTATTCTCACCCGAGGAATGATCACGTTGCCACCGGCGGCGATGGCCGCTCCTATGGCCGCACCCTTCGTTGCGCTTTCGGCGATGTTCTTGCGCTTTGGTTCTTTTGCACCAAAGTTTCGGGCGGCAGCTGCGGTGTCTCGGAGTTCCTTGTAAAAGGCGATCGATTCCATAGTGGTCATCTTACTGCTGATTCAATGTCAATATGATCTGCTTGTTTTGCTACGCACAGACGGATTCCAAGCTTCACGATGCTTGTTCAGAATGTGGGATTCCGTTCTCCGAAGAACGCGAAGTGACGATCACTTCCGCGGAGATCGTCGATGCCATGGAAAGGACAAGAGTTCGTCGGTATTCCAATATCGTGGCGGCATTCACTGAAATTGGGATTTCAATTTCAAAGAAACGAGTAAACGCGGAGGTCTACGCCATCAAAGTGGGCGATCTAAAGAGGGCGTGGCACTGGTGTAACGACCACTATGAACCCCCGCAGGTAGAAGCCGGAAGATTGGAGAAGGCTGGTGGGGTGGCGATGAAGGTAGTGGGCAAAGTCGCTCCCTTCCTGGGAAAGGTAATCGTGAAAACAATTTTTGGAGTAGCTCGCGATTAGCGAGCTAAATGAAACTAGCCTATGGAATCAGATGAGCGCATAAACCAGTTGGAACTCGCTGTAGAAAACCTAACCCGCCAAATGATTTACTACCATATCTGCGCCAAGGTTAGTTCTAAAGTCTTGGGCGAAATTCTAATTGAGAGTCCCGATCACGCCGTTGAGCTAAACGCAAGGCGCGAACTGCTAATCCAGGAGGAGTTTCAACATTACGAGGATGATGATCCTGCGGTAGCTGCTTGGCTTGCAGCCATCCATCCCACCAACGCAAAATCCAACGATTTACTTCGTGAACGCAAAGAATGAGCCTTTCCATGAGGAAATCGGAGTTCTGTCAAATCAGCCCTAACTAAGTTGTAGCGACTATAATCGTCCTGACCCACTACCAACCGATGAGGCGCTGGCCCATTACGAGGCCGCCTTGAAG
>CAYGQD010000287.1:0-1665 GCA_964351855.1 uncultured Verrucomicrobiales bacterium | reverse complement strand
TCGAGCTGGACCCGGGCAATGCGGAATACCGGCGCGATCTCTGGCCATTACTTTGGAGGATTGGGCACAGCTACGAAAAGGTGAACCGGAAAAAGGAAGCGAAGGCGCAGTTCGCGAAGGTGATCGACCAACTTCGGGAGATGAAGGAACGGGAAATTTTGGTTCCGGGGGACGAAAAGTGGATTGTGGAGGCGGAGGCGCGGATGGCGGCGTTGGAAGAGTAGGTTGGACATTCTTGTCCGACTTGCCGGGCCTGTCGGACAGGAATGTCCAACCTACGCGATGCGCGGATCGTGGGGTTTCGGGAACCGGCCGAGGCGCCGGGGGCTCCAAAGGAGGGAACCATGAAGCGCATGAAGGACAGGAAGATTCGGGAGTCTGCGGAGCCGTTGCACAGCCTTGGCCTTCATGCTCTTCATGCGCTTCATGGTTCAAAAACCCGCAGAGCATGCGCCGCCGATTCTGGAAGACGAACAGGCCCGCCGAACACGTTCACCCCAACCTCAGAAGCTACCCCTCCCGAAATCCAGCCTTCCCCGCAACCGACGATTCCCTCAACCCGATCGGCTCGCGCTCCCGCCGAAACCCGCGCCCAAAGAACGCCGCCAGAAAGCCGAAGTAACTCCGGGAACGGACTTGCCGAGGAGCCTTTTCCTCTAACATCCGACTGACCGCCGGGAGATGATGGCTGGGGATTTCCGGGAACAGGTGATGTTCCAGATGGAGGTTTTCATTCAATAAAAACCAGGAAACCAGGGGATTACGCGGATCCACGGAGCGGCTGGCGGTGAAGGGATCGTGCGGATCGGTTTCGCCATGCTGGGTCAGTCCACGCAGGTTGATGAGCAGGCTCGTGAAGAGGATCGGCACGAGCCAGATGTTCTGGAGCACCTCAAACGGGACCAGAGAAAAGATCACCGTATAACAACCAGCCAGGATGCCATACTCCGTCAGGATTCGACGTCGCTCCTGCCGCGTCCCGGATTTCAGGGAAAGAAAGGGGATGCAAACGATGTAGAGGAGCGAGCCAAAAAACAGCCTCACCACCTGCATCAGCCAAACTCGGCGCGCCCCCTCTGCATAGTTGTCGTAATGATCCGGATCCCGAGCCTCTCCCAGAAAACGGTGATGCCGGTTGTGGAGCGATTGGTAGGCAGAGAAGGAGATGAACACCATCATCCCCAGCCCGACCGAAACCCAGCGATTCCACCGCTGACCGGGGAGCAGAATGCCGTGCATGCCTTCATGCAGCAGGAGCACGAAAGCATTCAACGCCAGAGCAGACAGCACCGTCGCCAACGCCATGACCGCCCACCCTACCCCACCGGAAAGATGAAGGTGAGCCCACCAGATCAGACCGCCACTCCCCGCGAACAGGGCCGGAAACGTGATCAGTTCCCTGGCGCGGCGAAAAGGATCGAGCTGCCGCAACGTTGCAAGCGTCTCCTCATTCCCGGCGCTGACCAGGCGACGTGCTTCCTGATGGCTCAGTGCGTGATGGTTCGGTTCCATGTCAATCGCATCTTACGGTCAGATGAGAAAATGGGGCCTGAGACAGCGGCTTCCGTTTTTCCGTCCCATTAAAAATCACATCCTCCATCTCCCCGCCGCGCAGCGCCTTCGCCGACGTCTCCCCCAACACCCAACGAATCGCATCCACCACAT
>CAYGQD010000286.1:0-7869 GCA_964351855.1 uncultured Verrucomicrobiales bacterium | reverse complement strand
GGCGGCGGCCTGCGCCGCGATTCTTCTTTTCTCACTCTCCACTGATCGACTCGCGGCAGCTCCGATTCCGGATCACGCGGATGCCTTCCTGGCCACCTATTGCCTGGATTGCCACGACGGGGATTCGGAGAAAGGCGGTATCAATCTGGACACGCTGGACATCGATTGGAGCGATCCCTCGGCCTACGCCTTGTGGGAGCGCGTCATCGACGTGGTCGAGGATGGCGAGATGCCGCCGCAGGACAAACCCCAGCCTGAATCGGCGAAACGCGAGAAATTGGCGCAGTGGCTGGATCGGGAATTGATCGCCCATGCGCCTGAAACCGGAACAGCTCCACGTCGGCTGAACCGCGCGGAATACGCTCGCACCGTTCGCGCTTTGTTTGGGATTGATTTCGAGCTGCCGCCCGGGTTCCCGGAAGACCAGAAGGTGCATGGCTTCGACAATCAAGCCGCCGCGCTCATTCTCTCGCCGCCGCTGATGGAAGCGTATGGCGTCTCCGCAGACCTGATCGCAGACACGATTTTTCCACCGGAACAGCCTTCCGCCGCTTCCCGACTGACCGTGGTTTCCCCGGAAGCCATGACCATCAGTTACTCTTCTGCGGCGGTGCGTGACGGGGCGTTACGGCTCGGAATGAAGTGCGATACGATCGTGCGAAGTTGTTCCTGGCCCGCGAAATTTGAAGCGAAAGCCTCGGGCATCTATCGGGTGAAACTGGCACTTTCCGCCTTTCGCCCGACCTCGGAAGAGCCGCTCCGCTTTGAACTGCGCAGCCATCGGGACGGGGAACGATCGGTCAAGACGCAGCGTCTGCTGGGCGAGTTCGAGGTCGGCCCTGGCGACCCTCAGGAATTCGAAGTGGAAGTGCCGCTTTACGAGGGAGAAACCGTTCTCTTCTATTACGCAAATGCGCCTTTCGAATCCTCGAAGGACGCCCGACGGGAGTTCGAAGCTTATCTGAAATCGGAATTCGAGAATGATCCGCGTTTTCTGGCGGCTTGGCTCTCGGTGGAACTGGGAAACAGCCTCCGGGGTGGTTTGGGCTGGGAGCGCGTGAAGGAGCAGATGGCCAATCCGGAGCTTGATCTGAGCAAGAACTCTCCTTCGGCCATAAAGAGCCTCCTTCGGACGATGACCGGCAATACGGTTCTTTACGCGGAGACGCTGGTCTTCCGCGTCTTTGAAGAAGGACCGGCGATGAACATTCATGGGGTGGAAATCGAAGGCCCGCTCCAGATCATCGATGGCCCAAAGGAGAAGAAGCAGCAGGCGGTGCAGAAGCGATTGCTTGGCGACCGCGGAGCGTTGTCGGAAATCGAGCAGGGGAAGGCTGCCTTGAATCGCCTCCTGACCAATGCTTTTCGCCGTCCCGCCCGCCCGGTGGAAGTGGAAGCGTATTGGCAGATCGTGGCGGAGCATTTGGCGAAGGGCCACGACTTCGATGACGGCATGCATCTGGCGATTCGGACGGTCCTCCGCTCGCCCCACTTTCTCTATCGCGAACTGAATCCCGACGGGGAGATTTCTCAGTATGAGTTGGCAAGCCGGCTCGCCTATCTCTGGCTCCAGAAACCGCCGGACGCCGCGCTCTTGAAGCTGGCGGAGCAGGGAAAACTCAGGGATCCGAACGTTCGGGAGCAAGAAACTCGCCGTCTCCTGAAGCGCGCGGAAGCGAAGGACTTCATCCGGACGTTCTCCGCTCAATGGCTTCACGTCGAAGATTTGGCAGAGATCATGCCCGATCCCCGACTCGTCGATTTCACCGATGCGGATCGCAAGATTCTGGAGGGCGAAATCGAGCAACTCTTCACCGTGATTCTCCGGGAGAATCGCCCTCTGACCGACTTCATCCAGCCGGATTTCCTCTTCACGAATGATGCCGTCGCCAAAAAAATCTACGGGATGAATCAATGGCCTAAGGGAGCGAAGAAAGGTGCCCTCACCCGTATCAGTCTGGAGCCCGGCAGCCGCCACGGAGGCATTCTGGGTTCCGCCGCCGTGATGATGGCCACGGCTAATGGCGTGGATACGCAGCCCGTGATGCGCGGCGTCTGGGTCTTGGAAAACATCCTCGGGGACGCACCACCCCCGCCTCCGGACGCCGTTCCCGCGATCACTCCGGATACTCGGGGCACCGACACCATTCGCGACCTCCTCAAAGCCCACACCCAAGATCCCAACTGCGCCGGTTGCCACCAGATGATGGACCCGCTCGGGCTCGTCCTGGAGAATTTCGACGCCGTCGGGCGTTGGCGCGAGACCTACCCGATTTACGAAACCGACGCCAAGGGCAAATCGATCGAGAAGCCCGGTTTCCCGATTGATGCGACCGGAACGCTGAAGGACGGAACCGAGCTGCGCGACGTGACCGATCTAAAAGCCTGGGTGGTGGAACACATCGACGTCTTCGCCGCCTGTCTCGGCGAAAAATTCCTCATCTACGCCACGGGTCGAGAGCTGAACTACGCGGAACGCCAGGAAATCGAGCAAATCGCCACGAATTTCTTGGCGAATGACGAAGGGTTCGAAGACTTCCTCATCGCCTTAGTCCGCAGCGAAACGTTCGCCCGCTGAGAGCCGACCTTCCGCTTCGACCCGGAGCTGAAATCCCGTCCCACCGTTCCTTGGGAACGGCGCACGAATAACTTCCGATGAAATTTGCGCCGAAATTTTTCTCAGCACCAAGACGGAATCGACCGGAGCGTAGTAAACTACGTGAGGTGGATTCCAACGCCGGTGCTGGGAAAAAGAGCAAGTAAACCATCCGGAGTTATTTCTGCGTCGTTCCCTACTCATCCCAAACGATGAAAAACGCTCGGCGATCCTTCTTTGGAGAGGTGTGGAACTTTGGTTCATTACCGAGCAGTTGGAGAGCAGCATCTTGAACCACGGGAATTTTGTTGGTGACTCCTTCGCTGACAATTCGCTCATTGACCTGGCTTCCATCGATCCAATGCCAAGTTCGCGTATTTGGGTAAAACTCGCCTCCTAGAAAGGTTCCTGGTGAGAAACCACCATGGGATGGATCAAAGGCCAAGAATTTTTGAAGACGTCGAAGATCCCACGGCGGTAGGGATTTGGGCATTGTGGAGTTCCTCCAATAAATCGCGAACCCCGGGAAGCAGTTCGATCCCGGTCTCGCGAAGGACTTCCCGGTAAATTTCTTCTTTGCGGTCCCCAATTTCTCGAATCGCGTCTTCATCCGCCGGGTCAGCCCAGCCAAAAAGGCCGGGAATGATGCTCTCGTTTCGCATCCCGAACGATTGATCGAACAACTCGTGAGTCATCGGCTTCCCCAGATCTTTCGCCAGGCGAAACCAAGCTTCCTAGTGCTGGTTATGGGAATCGATAATGACGCCATCCCAATCAAAGATCACGCCAATGGATGAGGGATCAGCCGCAGTCACTCTAAGCGCTCCAATTGGGAGATCCCAAGTTCTTTGAACTTCTCATTGCTGGCTTCGGCCGCTGCTGCGTCCACATAAATGACCTTGGGAAAATCATCGAACTCGATCTTGTGAATTCCGTCGATTGGCTTCCCTAAGGCCGCTTTGAGATCTGTAATCGAATTGATCGGCTGATCGTTGACGTTCGTCAGAATTACGTTGTTCAGCTGATCGTAGCCGACCGTGCTGGGACTCAGGACCACCGCGCTTAAAATCACCAGCTTCTCTCTTCCTTCCTCTTCATAAGCGTCTTGATGGGCGTGAGCGTGAACCAGTTTAAAGGGAGCTCGCGTCGCCCAACTGTCTCCCCAGGCCTTCAGGTAGGGGAGGGTAAGCTCCTGGAAAATGATTCCGCCGAGAATTAAGTAGCGGGGACCGCGATCGAACATGTAAGGATCGATCAAATAATCTTCCGGACGTTTCCGCATCAATTTGAGGGTCAATTCCGTCAGTTCGCCATCGCGCACCAGTTTGATGGGAAGTTCGTCGCCAACGTTGGGTTCGCCTCGGACCAGATGGCTGAAGTTCAGCTTCCCGTATTTGGGATGGTCGTAGTTCCCTCGGGCATCGATCGCATGCCCTGCGACTTCGAGAATCACATCGCCCACTTCAATGCCTGCCGCGTTGGCGGAACCATCCTCCGCCACGCGTCTCACATAGATACCGCCTTCGTAACCATCGAGCTTGGAATACTTGCGCAACTGCTCATCCAAAGTCGGAGCATACCCGATTCCCAGATTGGGAAAGCCTTCATAGGATCCATCGTTCAGATCATCGAGAAAATGCTTGATGATCGGGGCCGCGATGATGTCACTGGTTTGTTCCTTGGAGCTGTAGCTGAGGAGAATCCCCGCCAGTTTGTCACCTTTCATGACGGGAAGCGTGAAGCTGCCGGCGCGATACTGAAGCGATCCCCGGAGCATATAGTTCAGAAAAAAGGAACCATCAACGAAGTAGCGCCCGATCGAGACTTTAATGACGCGTCCCTCGGTAGACGCTGGCGTTCCGTTGTCCTCAAGCTGCCAGACTTCCAGATCGTCGCCTGCCACGACACTCAAATCGAGTTCGAGCGGCTTCATTTCGTTGAGGAAATCCGAATCCTCTTCGCTGGGGGCGAGCAAGGCGAGATTGACCTCGTAGTCAACACCGATCACGCGGGCCGGAGTCTTCTCTCCCGTATCCGCCTTTTCCAGCTCGATGTAGCTGTAGTCGGAAACCAACTCCGCAGTGACGAGAACCTGATTATTCGGCAAGACCGCTCCCAATCCTTTCCGGGTGATGGGATTGAGTTTCTCCCACGGGCGAATGAAGTTGTGAGTCTGGTCCGTCGCGTTGACCCGGACGATGGACGCAGCCGCGTCCAGTTGACTGGCCAGAGGCTGGATAGCTTCTCCCGATTCTCCGACCGAGAGGCCGTTTTCGAGACAGGAAGTCAGGCCGAGGGCGAGCCCGGCGATGGCGATGAACGGAAATGCGATTCGATGCATAAGTGGTGTGATCGGAATTTATTCGCCCATGATGGACTCACCCAAACGGGAATCCATGGTGACATTGTATTGATTTCGGATGCGTTCTTGAGCCGCTTCGATGCGTGATTTCTCGAGGACGACGGGGCGTCCTTCACCCATGAGATGGATCACGTGAAATTCGCCTTCCGGCTCTTCTTCATAAAGCGCGGTGTAAACATCCTTCAACGTGCGGATCGTCTTCCCATTGATTTCATCAACCACTTTGTGCTGATAGGGACCCAGGTGAGTATTGATTTCATCCGGAAGAATGTCCGTCAAAATGACGACCTGCGGTTTCTCCTTATAAATCTCTTTATCGCTGAAATAATTATAGAGATACCGCACTTGGAGGTTGGTGATATTATGCGCCCCCATCAGATTGCGATCCAGGGGTTGAAACACGAGACCGGCAAAGACGACAAACTGCGCTTCCTGGTCGTATTGATTGGCTTGAATCAAATAGGGAAGAAAGCGCTTCAGCTCGATATCAAAGGTTTTCTCTTCCCCCTCGCGGAGAACCGTTAGGGATACCATGTCACCGACATACTTCCGTTCGACGATCTCGTTCATGTTCACACGAGAACCGGCAATGGAGACATAACCATCGCTGGCGACGGGGAAACCATCCATGGCGATGATGATATCGCCGGTCTCAAGAATCCCTCCGGCGGAGCCTGCACTATCTGATGAACTGATCATCACCCCCAGGCCGTTCTCCGGGAGATTCATCGCCTTGCGCTGAGCGGGGTTTTGGATGTTGAAATGCGAGGTCGCGAGATCGGGATAATGATCGTATTCCCCGTCCTTGATGTCCTGAAGGAAGCGAAAAATGACCGGAACCGGGATCATGTATCCGGTGCTTTGGGCGACACTGCCGCTGTAGCCTTGGAAGGCGACGCCAACAACGCGTCCGTCCTGGATCACGGGCCCCCCGCTGTTTCCGGGGTTGATCGCGGCATCGACTTGCACCGCGAGGTGAAAATCGACTCCCGAGTGGGCATAGGCACGAAAATCGATTCGCGAAACGACCCCTCGGGTGACTGAAATGCGTTGGCCGCCAATGGGATAACCTACCGCAATCACGGTGCTGTTCAGCTGGGGAATCCCTCCGAAAGTCAGAGGAGCTACGTCCTTGAACGCCGAAGGATCCTTCAGACCGAGTAGGGCCAAATCGCAGTCATGCGCGATGTGGAGAATCTCCGCTTCGTACGGCGTCGGGTCGTCGATTTTTTTGATGTAAAGCAGTCGGCTGTTACTGACGACGTGGGCGTTGGTCAAAAACATGTTCGGTCCGACCAAAAAGCCTGTGCCAACGCCGCCACCGGTTCCCCCGGCGTTCCAGGGCGTCTTGTAATTGGGATTCCAGGATTGATTTTCCACCCTTACGATGGCCGAAAAGGGAGGTGCCTCCTGTTGAACCGGCATTCTTGGCCCGACTGCCGGTCCCGGATTTGGCACCGCTGGACTCAGAGCCGGAGGCAGGGCTGGCGGGGGACTGGGAGCCACAGGCGGAGGCGTCGGGGCCGGTGCGGGAATTGCAGCCTCCGGAGCGGCGGTTTGCCCCCAAACGGAGCCCAGGAGGAAAAACGGCAGGATGGCTCCGAACCAAGTTCGCGATAAATGAGGCAAATGCATAAATTCAATTTTTGGAAACAACGCGTCAGTGTAGAGGAGGGCGATTTAATGTCAATGCGAGGACGCAAATCACCATCATGAGGCGAACTCGCCCCTTTTCGACGCAGGCTTAGGGGCCGGCATTGAGAAAAACCTAACGCATCCCGCGATTTCGGCAGAGAACGAGCAGGGGGGACCTTACTCGATCACTCGGATTTTGATGTTCCGGAACGCGACCACATTGCCGTGGTCTTGCAGGGCGATGTGTCCTTTGGTCGGTTTTCCGAAGTTCTCGAACTTCGCAAACTTGCTCGCCGCGACTTTCTCATCCCATTCGGCGGACCCTTTGACGTATTCGCAATACTTCGTCCCGTTCATCCAGTGGATGCATTTCTCCGGGGTGATGAGAATTCGCAGCGTATTCCACTCTCCGGCGGGATTCGTCGCATCGGTTTCGGAGGCGTAAAGCTGGTAGAGCCAGCCCGCTTTCTGAGGATCGTGACCCTCCACATTGTCTTGAATCTGAATCTCGGGTCCCGTTTTCCAAGGAGTGTTTTCCGTCTCGGTCACGTGATACATCAGGCCGCTGTTGCCGCCTTTGGAGATGTTGTAGTCCACCGTGAACTCGAAAGCCGCGTATTGATCTTTCGTGATCAGGTCTCCCGCGCCTTTTTCCTGCCAGACAATCGCGCCATCCACCACGTTCCACTTTTCACTCAAGCCTTCTTTGTTGAAATTGCGGAAGTGGCTGGTGTCGGTGCCATCGAAGAGAAGCGTCCAGCCTTCGGCTGCTTCTGCTTCCGTCAGTGAATTCGGAGCCGCAGTTTCGTCTGCGACAACGTGGGAAACTGCCAGAGAGGCAACCAGCACGGAAAGGGAGAGGGTTTTTCGAATTATCATCCCCATCCCTATCACAGTTTGTCTCCCCGTAAACTGAGCAGTGCTGACATTGCCGAAATATCGCAAGCCGTGGCTGCAAATCTCGCACCAATCCTTCTCCCCATCCGTTTCCGGACGAATGATGGCGTCAGGACCGCACAGGAACGTCTCCCTGAAGGAAATTCTCGACCCGAAGGAATCGAGAACAGCCATTGTTACCCGATCATCTGGATCGCGCCCAGAAACTTGAAAGGAGAACGCGTGACAACTTTCAGCGGAGTTCGGATCCCGTTGCAGGAGGTTGGCTTCCTTCTCTGGAATCCTTCCTTGCACGGACCAACAGTCCCGAGTTGGATCCCCCAACCATGGACGAAGAAACAGGAGTGAATTCGGTTCTTGAGCCAACACGCAATTGCTG